>CAIWVL010000320.1 GCA_903916085.1 uncultured Spartobacteria bacterium | reverse complement strand
GGCAGATTTGGTTTGGTGGTTGGTGGTGGACTGGCTGTTCGTCCGGGATTCAGCCTGCGCACAACTGCATCGGAATTTTCGTGCACATCACTGAATCGCGGACAACGGCTGTTGCAGCCAACCGCACCGAGATGCGGTCACTTACATTCTCACCTCTTCTATAAGCAGTAGGCGTGCCACCAAATGTAAGTGCTGATTTCAATGCACTTACGCTTCAATACCCTCTTCATTGCGAGATTCACCCTGCTTCCAACTGAGCAAGGTGTTAAAAAATCGCCAATCTACGCCCCAAACGCATCGCTCTGTCCCAGACCGTTCCGAGACCCGCCCACTGCCCACTTAATTTGACGGATCCAAGGCCGGGGCCGCATCACCGCCCGCCCGCTCATGCCGGGTGAGAATGCGGGGTTTCCACACGGGCTTAGACAACTTGCCCTCGGCGGCGTACTCCAGCAGTTTGCTGACGGGAAAGAGGACGAACCCTGGCAGACTGCGGGCATTGACCCGGGCGTAGAACTGCATGGTATCGTCTACAAAATTGAGGTCGCCATGGCCCAACAGGGTGAAACCCGTGCCATCAATGTGCAGGTTGCGGGTGTTAAATACACCGTCCTTCACTGTGAACGAAGCGGTAGCCTTATGCGCTGTGCTGACGCCTAGCCCTGGCACCACCGCGTTGAGCAAGGTGGAGAGAGGCCCCAAAAACGGGATGACAAACACATTACCGTTGGTCACGGAAAGCTCCCCAGAGCCGTCCACCTTGCGGGCATTGTCATCGTCTCCCTTCCATAAAAAGGAGCAGTTAAGCCGCCCCTTAGAGTCGTCGTATCCAGTGTACAAACGGCTGAGCGCCGCAAAATCCATGTCCGTGATGTAAAGTGACGCCTTGTGAGGCGCGCCATCGGGCTTGACGGAGATGTCAACGTTGCCATCGATTTTACCTCCAAAAAGCCTCCCTGCGATGGAGGTTAGCTGGACGCGGCGCGGGGTGAAGAGGAGCTGTGCTGCGACCTCCGCAACGGGTAGGGTTTTACCAGCAAAGTCGTAATCCATTCCCCCCTTGCTTTCCACACTGACACTGATGTTGGTGCGCTCGGGCGTGTGCGGCGCAGCCGAGCCACGCAGGATCACAAGGGGCGGCGGCCCTTTGAATCGATAAGGAGACACCTCACTCACCCACTCCGGTTCGATGAGCGTCATCGTGTCCACTGGGTTAAGACGCATGCGTATGTCATGAAAAAAGAGATCATTGTGCACGCTGTCGTAAGTGATGCTCCCTTCCCCCGTTCCCTCGGTTCGCTTCAACTGGAACGGACCCAAACTCCAGACTCCGCCCCTGAGCCTAAACGGGGTCTCAAACTGCTCGATTGCCACGCCGCGAAAAGTACCGCGGCCCACCTTCACTCGGCCCCATGCCGTGCAAGCCAGCAGTTCGGGCGCACTTCCCTGGACTTCAACATCCATGCGAAGCGCTTCCTTCGTTTGCAACCAATGCACTGGACTCGCCGCCGACTGCTCAGGCAACGCGAGTTCCAAAATCGAAACAGGCAGCGTGCTCGCCATCTTCACTCGGAACTGCCCAGGGGCCGATAAAGCGTCCCCACTCAGAGTCCCCTGTTTGTGCACCAAACGCAGCTCACGCACCGACCACCGACTCGCCCCCCCAGAAAGAGCATTTTCCCAGGAAACAGAGGCCTTCAGACTTTCAAACGGCTCCTTCTTCCAACTGAACTCGGAACTTTCGACAGAACCAGTGATACGCAACCCTTCGCCCACCGCCCGATTGCTCTCCAAATGCACTCGCACGGTCGGACGCTGCTGAAACTCCAACAAATTTGGTGGAAACTCTTGTCCAGCGGCTGTGGCTAGTCGGCACGGGTCCAAGGTGGATTCCAAACGCACCTCCACCGCTCCCCCCGGTTCCCAACGTCCCACAGCATGGAGTCCGCCACTTTTGTCCTCAAGCGCCAGCTCCTGTAGATCCAGCGCCCCCTCCCGCCAAGCGGCTAATAGCGCAAGACTTTCGAGCCCGTACCCACGTGCCACAAAATCTCCAGCCTGCACGCGCAAGGACGCCGCCACGGATCCGGGAACGCTCATGTCGCCACTAAACTGAACGTCTACCTGCGGGCGCTCACCGCGCCATTGGATGGAATCCATTTCTTGAATGGCACGTTCGGCTGTGGGCAGCCAACTCGACGGCTGCGTCGAATCCTCGTCCGCCGGAGCGGTGGGATTGGAGATCCAGCCTTCGGCGCGTATGCTAAAGCCCAGAGTACGAGCCTCGGCGTGCACGAGCCGAATCTGTTTCTCCGGGAACAAAAGACGCGCCTGCAAATGACTTACCTCAAGTCGTTTACTGCGGACATCCCGACGATTCAGCGGGAGCGACAACCGGGCATCGCGTAACTCAAGTGCACTCACAAAAGGCTTCCTCCGAATCAACCGGCTCCAGTCAATGTTCAACTTGAGATGATCAATCTCGGCCAAAACGCGCTGGTGATCATTCGCATCAAACACAACCACCTCGCGCGCCACAAAACCTTGAAACGGATCGGCCGTGAGCTTCTGAAAAGCGATTTCGATGCCCTGCGCACGGAACTCAGCAAAGACCCGCTCGCGCCAACTGCGCGTAAGCCCCCGTTTTGCACCGTACCAAGCGGCCCACAGTAGGGTGGCGCAAAGCAGGATGCACAGGACTTGTAAAAAACGTCGCAGTCGCGGACGGGACATGGGCAGATGACGTTAGATAAAGTGCCTAGCCGAAGCAGTGAAAAAGCTGCTCCAGAGACTGCTGAATCACCTCAAAAGAAAGCCGTTGCCGGGCCAAATCCACCCCCCGCACCACAGCCAACTCCCGCTCATGCCCGTGATCCAGTAACCGCGACGCCGTGTATAACAAGTCCGAGGCCGAAGTCCCGTATCCGCACAGTTCAGGGAAAATGATCCGTTCGGTGACGCCATCGCCGCCCACGCAGGGGATACGGCACATCAGGGCATCGCCCGCTACGTGGCCAGGCCCGCCGCTGGCGTCGAGTTGGAAGACCATTTTGTGCGCAGCCATTTTGCGCAAATACTCTGCATGAGGCAGGCGGCGTTCGATCACCCGCAACAGACCAGAGGGGTAGCCAAGCTGGCGCAACCAACGCCTGCCGCGCCAGCCATCCAAATTGAAGACGGTAAGCGGCTCATACATTTGAGAAACCACCTCGCGCAGGCCCAGCAGAGCAGTCAGATGGCGCCGGGAAGGCTCGCCGCGGTCGCTTGTACCCAGGAAAATCCCGACCCGCTCCTCAGGGCGGACGGACAAATCCCACTCGGAGGACTCAACGGGGATAGGCATCGGGATGGTTTCCACATGCAAAACGCCACTCCCGCGAAACACCGGCTCCAAGTCGGCGGTGACCGCTAGGGCTCCGTGGGCGCGGCCGCAAATGTCGCGAAACAGATTGAGGTCGGAAGGGCTGCGGATAAGGCTTTCGAGCTGAAAGGTGCCGGGTTTCTCCCAAGCAAGGATAATGGTTTTCCCTGCCCGCCGCAGGTTAATCATAATTTGACGGCAAGCCTTGAGGTTGTGATTGAGCACAAACAACACCCGGCGTTCATCAGCTGGGATGGCGGAATCTTTGCGATAAAAGCCCCCTCCCGTACATGCGGCGAAGCCCTGATAGCCCAGGGGCGACTGTTTCTGAACGTCAGGTTGCCCTGCAAAATCAGGAAAAAGCTGCTGAGGATCCCGACTGCCAGGATGAAGAACGCAAAGCTGCATAGAAAATAAGATGGGGCGTAAAAAGAAAAACTGGGGGCGCGTCGCAGGAACCCAAAGCATCGCCCGCTTCCGCCATCCCAGCAAATCACCAAATCCCGTCCGCTTCCATGGAAACTCCCGCAGGGAAGCGATTCCTGTGTATGACCGGAACTCTACATCGCAGCCTCCAAATCCCTAGCCTCGGTCCCGCTGCGCACCCGTCCCCCGGCCTCTTTCGCGACTGGGGAGCAGCCGCCAAAAGCTGGATCTCCGACGCCGACCGGATTCTCCTCGACGACAGCATCGCAGCCAATGACTGCGCAACTTCCCAACTCGAGCGCCTCTCCGTAGAAAGGGCAGGCCCCCGCAGAGCCCTATTTTTCAAACCGGAAAATGTCACTTGCGCCGTCATCACCTGTGGCGGGATGTGCCCCGGGATCAACGACGTGATCCGCAGCATCGTTATGCACGCTCATTACGGATACGGGGTCCGCCGCATTCTCGGGCTCCGTTACGGTTATGAAGGCCTGAACCCCGCCTTTAAGCATGTTCCTGAAGAACTTACACCCGATCGCGTTGCAAAAATTCAGTATCTTGGGGGCTCCATTTTGGGCACCTCACGCGGCATTCAAAAGGCCACTACCATGGTGGATTATCTCATCGAACTCGGTGTACACGTCCTGTTTGTGGTCGGCGGCGATGGCTCTCAGCGAGGAGCCCGCGATCTATTTGAGGAGGCTACCCGGCGCGGTCTGGCGCTTTCGGTTGTCGGCATCCCCAAGACCATCGACAACGACCTACTCTACATGGACCGCAGCTTTGGCTACCTGACAGCCTTTAGCGAGGCCGTCCACTCGCTCATCGTTGCACACGCTGAGGCACATGGAGCACGCAACGGAATCGGGCTTGTCAAACTCATGGGACGCGATTCTGGCTTCATCGCCTGCGCGGCAGCACTTGCCACTGCGGAAGCTAACTTTGTCCTCATTCCCGAAGCTCCTTTTCGACTGGAAGGACGCACGGGCCTCTTCGCGTCCTTAGAAGAACGGCTCGCATCCCGCCGCCACGCCCTCATCGTTGTGGCCGAGGGTGCAGGACAAGACTTACTCTCCAACCGCCCACTGGAAACAGACGCCTCAGGCAATCGGCGCTATGGGGACATCGGAATTTTCCTAAGGGACCGCATCACTGAACATTTTCTGGGGAATGGCATTTCATGCAGCGTGAAATACATCGACCCCAGTTACCAGTTACGGGGCGTGATCGCGACCCCGGAGGATCGCATCTTCTGCCTGCAACTCGGTCGCCACGCGGTTCATGCAGCAATGGCGGGAAAAACTGGGATGGTGGTCGCCTTGTGGCACCAGCGTTACGTGCACCTCCCGGTGCACCTCGTCGCGGAAGGCCGCCGCAAAGTTGACGTGGAAGGCGACCTGTGGCGGTGCGTGCTAGAGTCCACAGGCCAGCCGGCGCAGATGGGATTCTGAGGCAATCGCCCCAAATCGCGACGGGAAAAGCACACAGGCAGGATGCCTGCTGTCACGAGGTGTCGTCCCTTACACTTCAGGCTCTGTGGGTCGGTGCGACTCTCCAGCCTGAGCCCGTGCACGGCGAGCGTTGAGCTCATCGGCTACCTTGAGCAGACCGAGTAGCATCAAGATAGGACGCGCGATTACAAAAACGATCCGGCTTAGGCCAGCAATCACGCCACCCAGAGGCAAAAGCGTCAGTAAAATGCCTACCCCGAACGCAGCGCTGATAGACTTGACGGGCTCCTCGCGAGTGTACGTTTCCACGCGGTTCACCAAGATGTCCATCTCCCGAGGACTCTGCTCCGACTGAGGTTGCTCTTCCTGGCTCATTTCCGAACTGTTGTTGGCCGTTTCTCGCTTGCAAGCAATCCCGGAATCAAGCCCAACGGTATTTCCCGAGTCCAACCCGACGCAGACAGCATCAAGAGGTGGTCAAAAATGGCGCGACCCTCGCAAATTTGTGAAACCGTGCGGCGCTATTCGCGCGCCAGGTTGCTGTGCCGGTAGGCCGCCAAATCCGTGACCTCGCGCTTGAACCAAGGCGGCGGGGAAAAGGCTTCCGCAGAAGTCGGCCCCTTGAATTCCGCCTCTGCAATCCGCAGCCAGCTCAGCTGCCCCTCGTACATGTCAAGAGTCACAGGCGTGTCAGCCACATCCAGATGGTAGGTCACCTTGCTCATGCGGCGGCCCTCCGTGAGCGGCCATAACGCCGCCGCCTGTTCCGCAGTGATGGGAACCTCAACCTCGATGCCGCCCTGGGTCGCGCCCGTCTTAACGAGGAGCGAGGTGGTTTTGCCCGTCTGACGAACGCGCACCTCCGTGCCATCTTTTTCTACGGCCAAATAGCCCTGCGCCACAGCCAATCCCTCCCCGAGTCCCAGTACCTTGGGGACTTCCCCCACGAGAAACTTGCGTTCTACCTTCTCCGGCGGCCCGCCTGCGTTTGAACCAGTGGCACCTTTGACTGCATCCGCGCTAGAAGGACGGATGGCTTCGAGCGCCTCCATTGCCTCCAATTCGACTTCACGATCGCTATTTAGCTGGGTCTGAGCGGTTGATTGCATAATCGGCGTTTAACTGTGAAATAGTGTAGCACTCGGGATGCCAGTGGCATGCCGGAGATGACGGCCACTTCCCCTATCCTTGTTCCGGTAGAAACCTGACACGATGCGTCAAAAATGCTAGTGCATCTCCCATGACCGTCATCGACTCCGAGTTCACCGACCTCACCACCCCCAGCGGCCCCATGCGCACCCACATCGTCCGCCCCTCAGCCGGCGGATGCTACCCGGGCATCATCCTGTTTTCCGAAATCTTCCATGTCACCGGCCCCATCCGCCGCACCGCCGCTTTCCTTGCTTCCCAGGGGTTTGTCGTTGCCGTGCCTGAAATCTTCCACGAATTTGAGCCCCTTGGCAAAGTGCTTGCCTATGATGAGGAAGGCACCGAGCGCGGCAATTGGTGCAAGGTCAACAAACCCCTCGCCGCCTATGACGCCGACACCCGCGCAGTCATCGCCTTCCTCCAGAGTCATCCTGCTTGCACAGGACACCTCGGTTCACTCGGAATCTGCATCGGCGGCCACCTCAATTTCCGAGCCTGCTTCAATCCCGAGATTCTTGCCGGCGTGAGCTTTTACGCGACCGACATCCATAAAATAGAAGCCCATCCGCGCGGGCTCGGACTCGGCATGGCCGATGATTCGCTAGAGCGCGCCCGCCACAAAGCAATTACGGGCGAGTTGCTTATGATCTGGGGACGACAAGATCCCCACGTGCCCTTTGCAGGACGTGACCAGATCCATCACGTTCTGGAAGAATCCGGCACAAACTACCAGTGGCTCGAAGTCAATGGTGCCCACGCCTTTTTGCGCGACGAAGGTCCCCGCTACAACCCGGTGCTGGCCCAGCAGTGCATGACCATCGCCGTGGAATTGTTCCACCGGAAGCTGGGCGAAGGCGGCAAAGTGGCAGCAGCTGTTGGCAGTGGCGAGACGCGCCACTAATTCTGCTGTATTTGAAATGACGATACCCTAACGAAGTCATTGTGCATGAATCCGTCGCTGGCACCTCATTCGGGGTGCTGCGTTTGTATGCGTGTGTTCCGGTGGTGTCGCCTCGCTCAACCACCGGAAGGAAACCCTTCGGGTTCAGAGAGATTTGCCTATTCTATCAGACTCGAACCCGGAGGGTTCATAGCGGTGGTCGAGCGTCAGCGACACCACCGGAACACACGCATGCGCACCGATGCACCCCGGCAGGGGTGCCAGCGACGGATCAAGGCATCACGCAGCTCAGGCGGCCGTGAGCCGGATGATGAGCTCCTCCAAAAGCCCTTCCGGCCCCTTTGCGGACGTCACCAACGCCACGTTCGCCTCCAAAACGGCCTTCTGTGCAGCACGCAACTCCTTCAAACTGAAGCGGTGCGCGTGTTGCGCAGCGATCCCCAAAGCAAACGCGTTCACGGTGCCATCCTTCTTGCGGGGCAGATGTTCAGTGGCTTGAGGCGGCAATTTTTCTAGGGTTTTACCAAAGAAAAAAGCCTGCGCGGGACGGGTGAGTTTGTGCCGCTCCATCAGATCCTTCACCGCCAGCAAATTTCGGAAGGTGGGAATAATCGCCACGAGCAGAATGCCAATCACGCTCTCTTTCTGAGCCAGCAACTGTTGCAGTAAAGCCAATGCCCCGCTCGTGTTGCGCGAAGCCAGCGCGTTCCCCAGTTCAAAAATTACCGCCTCAGCCGTCATGGGTACAAGCAACGCCACATCCGCCACTGTGGCCTCGCGCCCAGCGTCTCCAATGTAGAGGGCGAGCTTTTCGAGCTCCGAGTTAATCGTGCGCCGGTCGCCCCCGGTACGAATGGCGAGCAGTTCCAGAGCATCGTGCTTTAGACGAACGCCGACTTGCTCGGCAACGTTGCGGGCGATGTCCATGGCCGCCTCTTCCCAACCGGACTTGGAAGTGTCGAGCTTATCAAAGACGGCGACTTTACCGAGTTTGCCGATCGCCTTGTAGAAAGAGCGGCGTTTGTCCACCTCAGTAGCGCTCAGCAGAAAACGCACGCCCCCTGGCAGTCCCGCACTCAACGTCTCCACAAGGGTCTCAAGCCCCTCCAAGACGTCCGCCGCACGGCCCGTGACCGTGTCGCCCATAAAGTTGGCGCTCTTGAGCCACACCAACTTTTCACCTCCAAAAAAGGGAAACGTCTGAAGCGCATCAATGGTCTGGCGAATCCGCGTAGCAGCTTCAGAGGCATTCGCAGCCGTGCCGTCGATAATTTCACAGGCAAAATCCCCGCCACCCGCCGGCGTCATCGTGTCGCAAAGAGCACGGGCAGCACGTTTAACCTCAGCGTCATCAGAACCAAGCACGGCTTGGAACGCGGCGCTGGCAACGGGTTTGGCTTTAGCGGCAGACATTCCCCAACCATGTCTAGTCTTGGGGAAAGGTTGAAGAAAGAAACGGCACCATTAGAGCGCCTAAAAAAAGGCAACCTCACGCGGAGATGCGGAGAACGCGGCGCTTTTGTAAAACCTGATTTCGAAGGTTATTCCGTAATTTCTCCGCGCTTTCTGCGCCTCCGCGTGACCCCTCTTTTTTGAGTTAATTCAGGCGATCTTAACACCGCTGTCCGCAATCTCCGCTTAAGAGTCCCTTAAAGGAAAGGTCTTCGTCCAAGTCAGGCCAGTGCAAACCGAAGGGAGAAACCTCAATGTTTTTTAACTGCAGCTCGCTCCCACGCGAAAGACGAGGATTCGCCGCAATCGAAAATTTCATTTCAACGGCACCGCCAATGTCTACGAGTACAAAGCCGCTCTCGTAGCGAGCCGTTGTTTTATGAGCGGTAGAAGTAGCCATTCTACCTCCACAAGAATCCATCATCTAAATTAATACAGTTAAATTGTTTAGCGCTCCGCTCTCAGCTCCAAAGCGTGCAGACGTGCCGCGTGCCACATGTACCCCGGACCACCGCGATCCGCCACAGCCGGACTGAACAACGCCACCGCTTCCTCCACGAGCCGCAGCCCCTTTTCCCGGTGCCCGCTAAGCGCCTCCATCAGACCCGCGTAGTACTTCGCGAAAAACAAAACCTGCGGCTCCTTACTAAGCCCCTTGCGCTCGACTTCCTCCAAAACAGAGTCCGGCGTCTGCTCGCCAGCCAACATCCTGTACACTGACGGAAAGGGCTCCCGGTCAAACTGTGTGTACACCAGCAAATCCCTACGGGCGGCCTCGATGTTTTCGCCCCGCGCTTGGGAAAAGAATTTCCACACCCCATTCTCACGATCCCGCGCATCGTAGGCATGGTATTTTTCAAACTGCCGAGCCGCCTTGGCAAAATCACCGTGGAAATAGTAAGCGATCCCCAAACGCCAATGCGGCGCGTCCTGAGTCGCGTCTAGCGCAATCATAGCCTCGTAATCAGCAACTGCCCCTGCAAAATCGCCAAGGAAAACCCGCGTATCGCCCCTGCGGGAGAGCAGGTTGACGGAGCCCGGCATCTGAGCAAGGACAGCGCCTAGAGTTTTTTCCTGGGCCTGGAGCGGAGCCGGGTCGAAGGCGATTGGAGCAGCCTGTGTGGGGATAACAGACAGACGAACAAGAGCGCAGATTAGCAGAAGCCTAGGAAGGAGCGGGGGCATGGCCCAGAACGAAGCCCGCAAACACCCCAGGCTCAAGTCAGAAGGGAACTGAGGAACAGGCTTTTCTCCAACCCGCCTTTCAGTTAATGAAATTCTTTCCCCATGAAAGTCCTCTTTCCATCCTTGGTGTTCGGACTATTTGCGATGACTGCCTCAGCTGCTGACTCGGGTGCTCCCACAACGGAGCGCATCACTTTTGGTGGCGGGTGCTTCTGGTGCCTTGAAGCCGTATTTCAGCGCCTTCCGGGCGTGAAATCTGTGGCTAGCGGTTACGCCGGTGGCAAGGTGGAAAACCCTACCTACAAACAGGTTTGCGGGGGCGACACGGGCCACGCCGAAGTCGTTCAGATTGAGTTCCAGCCTACGGTTTTGTCTTACGAAAAGTTGCTGGATGTATTCTGGGCCGCGCACGATCCCACCACCCTCAACCGCCAGGGAGCGGACGTGGGCACCCAATATCGGTCGGTGATTTTCTTTGAAAACGACCACCAGAAGGATCTCGCCCAAAAGTCCAAGACCAGCTCCCAAAAGGATTTCATGGCCCCGATAGTTACGGAAATCGTGCCGCTGACAAAATTTTATAAGGCGGAAGATTATCACCAAAACTACTACAATCTGAACGGAGCCAAGAACGGTTACTGTTCGGTGGTCATCACGCCCAAGTTACAGAAGCTCTTGCACAAGGGGCTAATCCAAGAAACCCCAGCCAAATGAGCGCATCGCTTACCGGAGCCGAAAAACGTAACCTCAAATCCAGAGCCCAATTACTAGAAGCGATCGTGCGCGTCGGTCAGGCTGGCGTCACCGACGCAGTCGTAGCCAGCCTCGACGAGGCGCTGGGACTCCACGGTTTAGTGAAAGTGCGGTTCTCCGGCTTCAAAGAGGAACGCCGTACCTTAGCGCCGGAAATGGCCGAGCGCACCGGCAGCTTTTTGGTCCAACAAGTGGGTAACGTCGCCGTGTTTTACAGAACACCGACGCCCTCGCACGTCCACGCACACTAATCCGACTTTCCTACTCTCCGAACACGCCTCGCAGGGCGCAACCGCGCCTTGGGGAGCCGACATCGCAGGTCCGTGTTGCCAAGCGCCCCACCTGCGAACGATGTTAGTTCACTTCTTTATGATCCCGGACCCGAGCCGCAAGTACCGCGCATTCCCGCCTGTTTCTCTGCCTGACCGCCAATGGCCGAGCCGCACGCTTACCCACGCCCCCATCTGGTGCAGCGTGGATCTACGCGATGGGAACCAGGCGCTCGCGGTGCCGATGAACGTCTCCCAGAAGCTGGAGCTTTTTGACGCCCTGGTCCGTTGCGGTTTCAAGGAAATCGAAGTCGGCTTCCCGGCTGCCTCAAACACCGAGTTCGCATTCATGCGCCGCCTTATTGAAGACGGCCGCATTCCCTCAGACGTCACTGTGCAGGTGCTCGTTCAAGCTCGGGAAGACCTGATCCAGCGCACCGTGGAATCCCTTAAGGGAGTCAACAAGGCGATCATTCACCTCTACAACTCCACTTCCCCAGCCCAGCGTCGCATCGTCTTCGGTCTCGAAAAACCGCAGATCGTTGAAATGGCCCGCAAAGGCACCCGTTGGATCAAGGAACGTCTGCCGGTTCTGCCTGGTTCAGACATCCGCATGGAGTACTCCCCCGAGAGCTTCTCGGCGACAGAGGTGGAATTTTCCGTAGAGATTTGTCAGGCCGTCATGGACGAATGGGGTCCTACGCCCGAGCACAAAATCATCCTCAACCTCCCGGACACCGTAGAAGTCGCCATGCCGAACGTCTACGCGGACCAGATCGAATGGTTCTGTCGCCACATCAAAGGCCGCGATTCTGCCATCATCAGTGTGCACACCCATAACGACCGTGGCACTGGCACCGCCGCAACCGAACTCGCTCTGCTCGCCGGAGCCGACCGCGTGGAGGGAACCCTCTTTGGCAATGGTGAACGCACCGGCAATCTCGACATCGTGACTGTCGCGCTGAATTTATACATGCACGGTATCGCACCGGGGTTGGACTTCTCCAACATGAGCGCGCTGCGCCAAGTGTACGAGCGTTGCACTGGGATGCACGTGCCTCCAAGGCAGCCGTATGCGGGCGAACTGGTGTTCACGGCCTTCTCGGGCTCCCACCAAGACGCGATCCGCAAAGGGCTTGTCGAATGGCAGGGCAAAGGAGAGGACGCCATCTGGGACATTCCCTACCTCACCATCGATCCCTCCGACTTGGGGCGCGAATACCGCGAGGTCATCCGCGTCAATAGCCAGTCCGGTAAGGGCGGCGTGGCCTACCTGCTCGAAAGCGAGTTCGGCATTGAGTTGCCCAAAGATTTGCAGCGCGAATTCGGTCCACTGGCCAATAACGCTGTGGACTCACTCGGCCGCGAGGTGAGCGGCACTGAGCTCAAGGCCATGTTTTGGAAGGAGTACGTCGAACAACGCCATCCTCTCGCACTCCGCCACTTCCATGCAGACGGCGTAGACGGTATTTTCCGCTGCCGAGCAAGCCTTGAGCGAGGTGGAGAGTCTTTAGGCGTCACCGGCGAGGGCAACGGTCCAATCGCGGCCTTTGTCAACGCGCTCACCACGGTGGGCATCCCTGCTTTTGAGGTTGTGGATTATCGGCAAGCGGCTTTGGGCAGCGGCACAGAAGCCAGCGCCATTTCGTTTATCCAAATCCGCACCAACGATGGACGGCTTGTCTGGGGCGCGGGAGTCAACACCCACATCCAGCTCGCTTCTATTGAGGGGGTTGTAAGCGCCCTCAACCGGGCTGGGCGGTCCTCTTAACCCCCGCGCATCATGCCTTTCCGCGTCTGTAAATCGTTCGAAATTGAGAACGGTCACATGCTATCCAAACACCCGGACAAATGCCGTTATCCACACGGCCACACCCGGAAAGTGGAGTGCGTGTTTGTGGCCGACACCTTGGACGACAACCAGATGGTGTGCGACTTCAAGGTGGTCAAGGGCCTCATCGGCGCGTTTTTGGAACAATACGATCATGCGATGTGCATGAACACCGACGACCCGCAGTTCGCCCATTTTAAGTCAGTTTACGGCGAACGCGTGATCGGGTTCGAGCATCAGGATCCCACGACAGAAGTGCTCGCACAGACCGTGTATGAACATCTCCACGAACGCCTTGCCGCGTATGTGGCCGCGCCCCAATCCAGCTATCCCGTGCGCGAATGCGTCCGCTTGGAACGGGTGCGAGTGTGGGAGACAACGAGTTCTTGGGCAGAATACTGGGCGGGCTGAGGTAGGTGGAGTGACGCCTGTGTGTTCGCGCAGGCGCATTGGCCCCACCTGCCGGGTTTAGGTAAACGGACCACTTCATCCGAGCACACATCGGACACTCAACCATGATGACGGATGCAATCGCTGCCGACCTGAAAAAACTCGAATCCTATGCGTTTTACGCTGCGGATGTAATGAGGGACGTTCTGACTCATTACCACCATGCCGCTCCCAATTTCAAGGGGGTCACGGCGAAGCAACTGCGCTCACTATACCAGTGGCTGTTCGTGCCCCAGACGATCTGGCCCTTTAACATCCACCAAGCCCTAGGAGGATGTTTGAGGACAGTGGAAATTGACGGTTGCCTGAATCCCCAACAACGCCTGCTTGTTGAACTCTTACCTGAACCGCCAAAGGAATCAGTTTGCGTAAGAGTAGCTGAACATGAGGTGAATATTCAGAACGGATTCTACGAGAACCTCGTCACAACACAGAGCAAGTTCTCTCAAGTCGAACAGGAGCTGAAGGACGACTCACGCCTCCTGGATCAATGGGAGGCGATCAAAAGCGAGTTCGATCTTACCCCCTATCGAGATCACAAGGGTGTGGTTCGTCGCACGATGGGCACGGAACGCAATCTGCGCCCAACCTTCTCAGTAGACGTGAATTCCACTCAGTCCGTCTTCCGTGCCGCGTTTGATGCCTTTTGTCTGCGGTGGAATCTTTATGGCATGCAAAACGACGAGCCGCTTTTGCTCAAACTTGCCGTCAACCTAACTCCGTTTGGGACCATGATCATAATCCCCTCGTATTGGTCTTTTGACAAAAAACGCGATGTCGAGTGGGACGAAATTATCAAACTCCACGGAGCGCGTGTTCCTAAAAGACAGGGACCGAAGCTCGCCCAAGGGGTGCTTGAGCGAAAGAAACTTGCTCAAAAACTCGTAACCCTCGATCAAGAAGTACGTGCGCAGGGACTTAAAGGTGCGAAGAAACATGAGTTTTTGTGTAATGGTTTGGGGCTTGTTTTAGACACGGATCCCAAAGTGATCACGCGTCTGCGGATGGAGTTTAAAAATGGGACGTAAATTGGGACCAAAAGGTTCCCTATTAGCGCAGGACAAGTCGACGTATCACTGACTTGTGCCACCAACCCCACCCGAACCCGCCACGTTTAGACCCACTGCGACAACTGCAACCGAGCCGTGTAAAGTTCGGGACCCACAAGCTGCTTTTCCCGCACAAATAGTCTGCGATCTCGCTAGGGCGGAAACCTTTGCACCTTGTTTACAACCTCACGTTCCTGTCTTAACTGCGTTTGGTGGAGATCGCTTGCACCACTGTCGCATCACCGGCTCTTATGATTTGGAGCGCGCACTGAACGAAAACTATGGTGCGATTTACCGATCCGTATTGAGGCTACCGAAGGAAGAGGGTCGCCCGAAAGTCTGGGACGATCTCACATTTCAGTTCGGGTTGCGGCACTTTGTTTATATGGACTGTTCGCGTATAGAGGCGTTCGCACAAACGCCGGACGCAGCGGAACAATTAGTCACAAGTTTCCATACAAGGTACAGGAAACCTAAGGAGCCGAAGGCGGGCTGTTTTAATCTTATCAAAATGGGGCGAAACA
Source organism: uncultured Spartobacteria bacterium (assembly GCA_903916085.1). GTDB lineage: Bacteria > Verrucomicrobiota > Verrucomicrobiia > Chthoniobacterales > Chthoniobacteraceae > Chth-196. Next base: position 7,011 of record CAIWVL010000320.1, on the reverse strand, counting down.
TTGACCTTGAATCCGTGCCGCTGGATGTCGAAACGTTTCTGGGGGACGAGACTTTCGCTCTCCATTACGGCTCGGGAAGTATCGAGTGGCACAAGGGCTTTGCTCAAAGGCTTTGTGAGAAAAAACACGGCTTATCGATTTTGGAGGGCGAACCCGGGACCGGTAAAAGTTCATACCTACGGCATCTGATGGCTGAACTCAAAGAAACACACCGCTTCTACTGCATTCCTCCAACTACCATTGCCGTGTTGTCCAACCCAGAGTTTGTCGGGTTTTGGGCGGATGAACGACGGCGTCACAAGGACCAGAAGTTCGTCGTTATACTGGAAGATTGCGACGCTGCGCTGATGACTCGGGGAATGGATAATAACAAACATGTTAGCGCCATATTGAATCTCTCGGATGGCATGATGGCTGATTTTCTCAGGCTCCACATTCTATGTACCATTAACTGTAAGGCGGTTGATGTAGATCAGGCACTTTTACGACCGGGGCGTCTGACTTGCCATCGGGTATTCCGGCGCTTAGAGCGTCCCGAAGCAGTCCGCTTGGCCGCGCGTCTGGGGCGGAATTTGCCTCACGCACAGGATTATTCACTCGCAGAAATCTTTGCAGACGAACTGCCGGAAGCAACTCGGCACCCGCGTATTGGATTCGGCAATTAGATCAAAGAAGCCGCAGTAAAATTAATCTACCGATTCAAAAATAACGGTTTAACACCATTCAAACCACTTCCACCATGAACACACAATCGCAATCACTACTTTCAGATGCCCGTGAGGAAAAAGAAAAACAGTCGACTTTCCAATCAATCTTTTTTTCTAACGGCAGTGCCAGATCCGTCCGAGTGCCCGATTATCAACGCGCCTATAGTTGGAAGCCAACACAAATTAATTTATTTATTCAAGATCTCAATAAACATCTAACTGTTGATCGGACGTATTATTTTGGCCATTTTATCGCCGAGGACATTCAAGATTGTTGGGAAGTTGTCGATGGTCAACAACGGCTGACTACATTCGTACTATTTTTAATGGTCTGCCAGCATCACTTGCCCTCAGACACAGATACCGGGGCCTACTCGATGATCCAGCAATTTTCGACAGTTAGCTATGATCGTGAAGCGCTGAAAACCATCACTGAGAAGCTCGGCACCCTTTTTGAACAAAACAAAGATTTCAATGAGCAAAAGCCACCATCGGATGAGCAAATGAGGGCCTGCTTGGATCCAGAAGCGAAGACTTTTACCCGCTCGCAGGGCAGGATGCTGATGGCATTGCTCCTTTTTAATCAGGCTTTTGAGAAAGAGAAACTGAAGAGGGATAACATCGGGGCCTATATCCAAGCCATTATGAAGGCCCATTGCTCACTTCACTTGACGCAGAGCAAAGCGGTGGCGGTCAATGTCTTTGAAATGCACAATACCCGAGGAGTTCCATTGACGACTTTGGAGAAGGTCAAGGCCACACTCATGAAGTTTGTTTACGATCACGGTGATTCTAAGCGCGAGTCGAACGTCAAAGAAATTCAGAGCGCATTCGGCGAGATCTACAGCATGGAAGAACGATTAGCCGCAAAAAGTTTTCGTTGGAAAATGACGTTGGAGAAACTTCTTTGCCTGCACCTCAGAGTCGTAGATGATGGCAATAAAAAGACGGCCAATGATTTGCGTGTCCCAGCGTCGAACGCCAGTAGTGAAGCACTGGTCGAGTATGTGGATTCAAAGCTTAATAGGATCGACGGTGTGAAGTATGCGCTCGATTTTGCAAACGAGTTAAAAGAATCCGTCCGCATTGTTAGTGAAACTCTTCCCGCTTGGGACAAGAATAATAATTTAGTAGGGGATGTCATGATCCTCGACCCGGACTGGAGCTGCCAGTTTTTTCTACTCCTGTGTCGACTCTCGAGTGAGCCGGATAAGCCTATGCTTGAGGCTATTCTTAAGGCCTGGGAAAAACTGCTATTCACGCGGGATTTCCATGGAAAATATCATGGCCTTACTTACAGGGATGATTTTCAGAGCTTGTTCACAGCCTATACGACTGGAGCGGAAGGCATGTTATCGAAAATTAACGAGTATTTAACGGATGGATTCCGTCCCGACAAAACTAAACACCTTCAATCTATTGTCCGGGAGCATTTGAAGCAGTATGGTGATGACGCAACAAATAACGCGTACCATTGGTCCTGGAGAGGCAAGATGATTTATACCATTTATAAATATGAAACGTCCGAAGGCGCTAACATTCGTGATGTAATGAAAGGACCTATTACCGTTGAGCACATCTTGCCCCAGAATTGGGAGTGGATAAAGAACGAGGATACGAATTTAAGTGGAAAAAACGATCCTGATTGGGAGTCCTTCCGCGAGGAAATCTCTAAGTGCATCAATGGAATCGGAAATCTTCTCCTAGTCACACAGAGTGAAAATGCCTCGTTGGGAAATAAACATCCAAAAGGCAAAAAGTATAAATGCAAGAGCGGAACTTACGCACGTACCCCAGAGTGGGAGTGCTCGAATAACTGGTCCGATCTGATCCGTGACCGAGGCACGAAGATATTCGACTACATGAGAGAGTACTTTTCTCTTGCGCCCGAAGGCACTCAAGTTGCGTCAACCGACATGACTAAAACTCAATAAAAACTCCTACCCTTATGTCTCGCAAGTGAGGTTATTGCGCAGAGACGCCATCCCTTACTCGCTAGCGGACTACGAGCAAGTCGGCGGCATAGACACGTTAAGAGCCATCGAAACGTGCCAACTGCTCCCGACGGATCGAGAGTTAGTTGGGCGGGTCCGACACGTGGTGTGTCTCCAGAAGAAATTGGCCGACACGGAACTCAAGGGCCCCTGAAGTTCAACCCTATGGCGCGGGTGAAACCAGTTGCGGAACGCGGCTCCAGCGGAGAGGCTTTTCCTTAACCAAATGCAACCACCCACGCCGTCCGCTCAGAAGAATTTCGTCCTCGACACGAATGTCCTGCTGCATGACCCGCACTCGATGTTCTGTTTTCAAGAGCATGTGGTCTGGATTCCGGTCGAAGTACTCGAAGAACTGGACAAATTTAAGCCCGAGAACACGACGCGTGGCGCAAACGCCCGGGAAGTGCATCGCAAACTTACCGAACGCTTTCCAGGCGCAGATCAAATGCGGGACGGCGTTTCGCTTGAAGGCGGCGGCCGTCTACGCGTGTGCATCAACGCTGCGCTACATTACCAAAACAGCGCCCAGCCAGAAGCGCGCACAGGCTCAAAGGCTGCAGCCACCCATGCCCTCTTCCCCGACTTGTCCCGGATGGACAACCGGATTCTCGCGACAGCCGCTTATTTGGCGGACACGGAGAAAGAACAGACTATCCTCGTTACCAAAGACTTGAACCTCCAGCTCAAAGCGCGGGCCCTGGGGCTTGAGGCTCAGGACTACCGCACGGACCGGGTTGAGGACGATCAAGACATCCGCCGGACACAACGCAAGAGCGGTGCCGAGGATTACGAGAGCATCGAAATCCCTCGGACGCGGCTTCAGGCCTTCGCTAGTGAAGGCCACATTTACCTCGACTCGGCCGGCCACAAATTTCTGGATAACCAGTACTTGGTTTTTCATTGTCCCGAAGATCCACACCACGGGATCCCAGCGCGCCATGTGGGGGACAGCCACTTTCAGGCCCTGGAGCGAGAGCACATCAACATCAAGGGCGGACGTAGTTTACAGGCGCTTAATCTTGGGCAACGCTTCCTTTTGGACGCCCTTTACGATCCCAATATCACGCTCGTGACGGTGTACGGCAAAGCTGGCACGGGAAAGACGCTTCTCAGCGTGGGAGCGGCGCTGGAACAGGTACAGCAGGGGGAGTTTGAAAAAATGCTGATCACCCGAGTCATCATGCCGACGGGGAAGGACATCGGATTTCTGCCTGGTCGCATTGAGGAAAAAATGCAGCCCTGGCTCCAGCCTTCTTACGATGCGCTAGAATACCTTCTCGCTCGACCTCGGAAGCCCGAGAAGTTCGAAGGAAAAAAGGCGAGTACTCGCAAAACTGCCGCACCCTCGCCCGCGCAGGGAGGCGGCACCGGCAAGACGATGAAACCATACGAGCCGCTGCTGCAATCGGGACTCCTTGAAGTGGAGGCGATTACACACATTCGCGGAAGGTCTATTCCGCGCGCCATTTTCATCGTAGACGAGGCCCAGCAATTAACGCCACATGAGGCTAAGACGCTGGTCACGCGCATGGGTAAAGGGAGCAAGATGATTCTCATTGGCGACCTTGGCCAGATCGACAATCCCTATGTGGACGCGCATACGAACGGTTTGGTGTACACGCGCAACCGCCTCCAGGGCCAAGAGTTCATGGCGCACGTCAACCTTTTCAAGGGCGAGCGCAGCCCTATGGCGGAAGTAGCGGCTAACCTGATGTAAGTTCAGACCCCCGCCTATCCTGCCAAATCCCGCGACCTCCCGTCTCACCGCCATCAACTCACGATCCGCCTTCGACGCACTTTTTCATGTCCCATCGCAACACCCCAAGAGCCTTGTGTCAGCGCGCCCTGTTAGAATGGGAAAAGGGGCGTATTTTCTCTGATGAGATTCTGCACAACCTCTTGGAAAAGCACGTCCTGACCCCTCCGGATCGCGGCCTGCTCACGGAGCTATTCTACGGCGTTCTCAGGCATCTCCGACAGTTGGACTGCGTCATTGGTTGGCTGCGCAGCGGCGAACTGGACCCTGAGACACGCAACCTGCTGCGCGCGGGACTGTACCAGATTTTCCACCTACGCATTCCGGCTCATGCCGCGGTTTTTGAAACGGTCTCCCTGGCGACTAGGTCGGGTGGACTAGTGAACGCAGTGCTCCGGAGGGCTACGCGCGAACAGGAGGTGCTCCAGACAAAACTCAGCCAAGAGCCGATGGCAGTGCGCGAGTCGCACCCAGATTTTTTGGTGGACCGCTGGACGACTCAGTTCGGCGCAGAGGCTGCGGAGAAGCTGTGTCAGCTCAACAATGCGTCCTCGGAGAACTATTTCCGAGTGAACACGTTGAAGACCACCTTGGGACGCCTGTGTGAGGTCAATCCGGACGCCGTTGTCGAAGACGCCGCTCGGGGCGTTCTAAAGCTAAGACGGATTCCAGCAGACTGGCTCAGCCTAGGGTTAGGGTACGTGCAGGATCCCAGCACGCTAACTGCGCCAGACTTGCTGGACCCCCAGCCTGGTGAGCGTGTCTTGGACACCTGCGCGGCACCGGGCGGGAAGACCACTTACATGGCGCAGAAGATGAACGGGAAAGGTGTGATCCTCGCATGCGACCTGTACGAGTCTCGCGTGGGACGGCTCCGCGACAATGTGTCCCGTCTGGGAGCGTCCTCGGTGCGAGTGCATCAGCTCGACTTTATGATGCTTCCTGAACCTGGGAGCCCCCTACTGGACACCCCGTTCGACCGGATTTTGTTGGACGTCCCCTGCTCCAACACGGGAGTCATTCGCCGCCGGGTGGACGTGCGCTGGCGTTTAACGGAAGAAGATTTCGTGCGAATGCCAGTACAACAACTAGCGTTAGTCCGACGCGCAGTACCCCTTTTGAAGTCAGGCGGGAAGCTCGTTTACAGCACCTGCTCTCTGGAGCAGGAGGAAAACGATGGGGTGGTGGAGGCGGCGATCAAGGCGTTTCCAGAGTTGGAGCTCGAAGAAGTGCGACGCATTCTTCCCTTCCAGGATGGTATGGACGGGGCTTTCGCCGCGCGTTTCCGTAAACGCTAAAACTCGGTAGGTCGTAGAGCGAACGCTTCGCACCGCCGGATAGAATGGCCCAGTGACATCAAAAGCCCTGAGGGGGCAGTCATAGTCCGCCTCCGTTGGGACTGCTGAAAGTCCGACATAGCAACGGCCGTACTCCCCATAGCAGGCGGACTACTTGCGGCCGATTTTTGATGCGTCCTTCTTTGCGCTGGGGCACAGAAGGCGAACCTCGCAGTTTGCACAGTCCGGCTTGATTGCACCGCAACGGCGGCGGCCGTGCCAGATGAGCCAGTGACTGAGCTTGGCCCACTGTTCCCTCGGGACCAATCGCATGAGGTCAGGCTCAATCTTCTCCGGAGTAGAATGCCGAGAAAGCCCCAGGCGTTTGGAGAGGCGCTGGACGTGCGTATCCACGACGACACCCGCAGGCGCTTCAAAGGCATCGCCGAGGACGACGTTCGCGGTTTTGCGGCCGACGCCTGGTAACTGGACGAGGGCATCCATGGACTGCGGGACGATGCCGTTATGGCGTTCGAGGAGAGCGGAGGCGCAGGCTTTGAGATGCTTGGCTTTTGAGCGGTAAAAGCCCGTGGGCTGGACGATGGACTCCAGTTCTTCTTGGGAAATGTCCACATAATCCTGTGGCGTGCGGCAACGCTCAAACAATCGGGCCGTGACTTGGTTCACCCGCACATCAGTGCACTGGGCCGAGAGGATCGTGGCCATAAGCAATTCGAGCGGATTGTGAAACACGAGTTCGCAGTGAGCGTTGGGATACGTCTGGGCGAGGGTTTCTAGTAAGGTGGAAACGCGCTGGGCTTTGGGGAGGACTGGCACGGTTCAACTATGAACAGCAAGGGGAGACAGGCAACGCAGGGAAGCGGATGTACAAAAATAGCAGCTTAACGCGGCTGATTTTCAGGCTAGGCTCTCAAAAACCTATGGATCTGACTCGCACAGCTTACGGAACGTGGAATGGCGGCCGCTTCATGCACTTTGGTGAACCACTTACGGATGAACGGTTTATTTCTGTTCTCCAGCATGCCTATCAACAGGGTATTCGTACGTTTATGACGTCTGACGTCTATGGAAACGGTGCTGCAGATTCCATGCTCGGCCGGGCCCTCCACGGAGTTCCCCGCGAGTCATACTGCCTCGTGGGGATGATCGGGCACGACTTCTACAAGGGGGAACGCGTTGGTGCGAAAGGATTTCCACGATTCACCGATCCGGCGCTGCGTGGACCTCAGGATTATGCCGACTACATCGACATG
>CAIWVL010000319.1 GCA_903916085.1 uncultured Spartobacteria bacterium | reverse complement strand
TCCGACGTAAAGCGAGACGTGCGGCTGCTTTTGGTCCCCGAGTATAAAAAGCATGCGGTCTCCTTCAATGGTGTGGCCCATCATCGGGGTCGGGTTTGCTCGGTCTGGCAGAGGCTTCAGAGCGAGCCAAGCGTCCGCCGCTTTCATCGCCGCTGATTTCCAGGTAGCGGCGTGTTCATCGTCCGCCAGGACGTATGCGCCCTCGGCCAATGCGGCGATGTTCATCGCGGTCGCATTGGCGTAGTGCGTCCACTGACCGTTGCTGTTTGCCGACTCAGAAAGGGCGTTGAGCGCATCGATCGTAATTTGACGGAGTGGCCGGGGAACTTGGTCTTTCTTCAAACGGATAGACAAATCTGGCTTTGCTTCGCATGCGGCAATCATTCCCAACAGTAGATAGGCGTGCTCACCTGCGGTGCGGTTCCAGATCGGCAGGCCTGACTTGGTGCGCAGAGTGTATCCAAGCTCAAGCCCATCATTCAGACAAAATCGCAACGCAAGCTCCAGCGTATCAATCACATTCGCTGCCTGCGGTCCGGTCGACTCCGCTTTTAATGACTCGCCCATCGCCCAAACGGAGCGTCCGTTGAAGACCCCACCCTGGGCGAAGTCGCGGAATGTTGGATTTACAAACCAGCCGGTGCCCTCGGTCATCCACTCGCCCGTGTTAAACATACCGTAACGAAAAGCGCCCGCCGTGTAGTGTTCTTGTTTACCTGAAGGTTCCCGTAATGCGAAATTGTCCGAGCTGCGATGCTGCATCGCCATCAGATTAGCCATTACTTCGTTCGCCAATGCTCTGCGGTTATCTGTAACGGTCGGCTTTCGCTGCTGTAGCCTTCGATAAACAATCAGGAGGTCTGCAGGGTCGTTGGCGAAGGTGTAAGGCCTGTAGTTTTCCTGCTTTCGGTTGGAGGCATCCCCATCCCATGGGTGATCGTTGGATGGATTGAACCACGTCTTCCATACCGCCTGCCAGAAACCCCGCGCCACTCGGGATCCGAGGGGCTGTGACCAGTCGCGGTCACGATGCTCGAAGTCGTACAGTGTGGCGTGCTCTTTGAACCACGCAAAATCGAGAGGACGCTCAAGATCGAAATCAGGCTTCTGCAACCTCATGAGGGCCGCAGCGCGGCTGTGCATAAAAAGATTCGCCAGTGTACGTTGCCGAGACCATTGGGCGGACTGCTGATCCTTGTGGCCCTGTTCGTCCAGAAAATCATCAGTGAAGACCAATGGCAGGTCCGGCAGCGCTTCCTTACCGCCACTCACGATCAGCGTAATTTCGGTCTGGTGCCCGAGCGCCTCGGCACTTCCGAAGTTAGCTTGATCGGTTGCATCTACGTAAAGCACGCATGGACTTAGCGGCGGCGCTCCCGGAAAATCCTCTGGAAAGTGGCATGCGAAGCTACCTTGTGCTCCCTTAACCTCACTCAGGTAAATCATCCCGAATGATGTTGTGACTCGAATGCGAACGAGGAAGGGGCCACCAGCACCGACTGAGCCCGAGATTTTTACGGAGCCGTCTGCGAGCCGCTTCACGGGGGAAGGTCGTAGGCTGGACACCAGACTGACTACAGGCGTCGCAGGAACTTCCGCCTCTAGGGGCCACGTGACGGCTAAGAGCAGCACTGTGGCAAGGTGTTTTAGGGGCGGGAAAGAGATCATGTCGTCAGTTCTGAGTTTTACACGCTCAACAGCTCGCGAGTTTGCATAAAGCAGCTAGCACCATTCTTTGCCGGTCCTCGCGCGTGGGGGAAGGTGAATAGCAAATCCCCGACTGACCTAGACCGCCCGCAGGGCTTTAGAAGATACGAGGTCTACTCGGGGCCTGGGCAGTTGAGGCGCGCTGAAATCCCGTGCCCCGTTTCGCACGAAGCACTGGCACTCTTCGTGCTCCACATAAGGGTTGCTTATGGCCTCCCACTCCTCTTACGGCATCCGCGGCATCGGTGCTAAGATCGTGATCAGCGGACTTCTGATTGCGCTCACTCCCCTGCTCATCACTAGCTACATTGCCGTCGGCAAGGCTTACAAGGACCGCGAACACTCCCAAGGTGTGACCTGTCAGGGCGCCGTCGAACAGGTCGCGGATAAAGTGGATCGCCTTCTTTTCGAGCGCTACGGCGATGTGCAGGCCTTCGTTTACCATCCCGGCGCAGCCGCCGAAAAGCCGGAGGTCATCGCCCAAACAGCCGATACATTCACCAAAATGTACGGCTTTTACGATCTCATGATGATCGCCGATGCCGATGGCAAAATCATCGCCGTCAATACTGTCGATGCCGATGGTAAACCCATCGACTCGGCACCGCTTCTGGGCAAAAGCGTGAAGGGCGAGCCTTGGTTTGAAGAGTGCATGAGCGGCAAAATCAAGGACGGCGAAAGCTACACAGGCGACCTGGCTGCCGACCCGTTTGTGGCGCAGGTGTACAAATCACAGGGGTTGTCCCTGAACTTTTCCGCTCCCGTGCTCAATGCCGAGGGCAAGCCGATCCGAGTTTGGAGCAACCGGGTGTCTTGGGAACGTTCCGTGCGCGAGGTGCTCTCGGGCCTCGACAAGATTTTCAATACGGGCATCAAGGGCGACTCTGGGCGCACAACGATTGAGGTGCTTTCGAGCAAAATGCAGGTGCTTGAAGAATACCCGAAGTCTTCTGTCGGGATGCCCGGCGGCTTGGCGACACTCAATCTGGCGCAACTCACCGGCAAGGGTGGCTACTTCAGCAATCTGCCTGAGGGTGGTACTGAGCGGGAACTGGTGGCGCACGCAGCGTTCCCTGGGTTTTTATCGTACAAGGGTCAAGGCTGGCGCCTTGTGGTGCACAATCCATTGGAGGCTGCGATGAAGGAGCCCAAGGCCCTGCGCGACCTCTTTCTAATGCTCATCGGCGGCTCGATTATCGGGATCTGTCTGGCCACACACCAGACCGTGGGCTTTCTGCTGATCCGACCGCTGGGCGGGCTCACCAGCAAGACGAAGCGCCTTTCCGAAGGAGACGCCGCCTTTGACCTGCACGAAGTCAAACGGAGCGACGAACTGGGTGCCCTCGCCCGCGCCCTGGAAATCTTCCGCCAAACTTCGGACAAAATCCGCACCATGACCGGTCACACCGCCCTTTCGGTGGATGAAGCTGGCACGGCGGTTGGCCAGATTTCAGATGGCGCACGCACGCAGACTTCTCAGTTGAACCTGGTTTCAACGGCACTGCACGAGTCCTTTAGCGCAATCAAGCTAGTGACCAGCAACGCGGTGCGGGCGCGGGAACGGGCTGAGGGAGCGTCCCAAGCGGTGGAGACGGGGCAGCACGCGGTCGGCCAGCTTGTGCCGATTGTCGAGGCCATTGCGCAGAATAGCCGCAAAATCACGCAAATCACCCAAGTCATCGCCCAAATCGCAAACCGGACCCACATCCTTTCGCTGAACGCGGCCATCGAAGCGGCGCGAGCGGGTGAGCATGGCAAGGGGTTTGTCGTAGTGGCGCAGGAAGTCGGTAAGCTGGCGGAAAGTTCAGCTCAAAACGCCAAGCAAATCGCCGACATCGTCGAGCAAGCTTCTGCCGATTCGCAACGCGGCAAGGTGGCGACCGAGACGGTCAGTGACGCGATGGTTTCCATCGCTTCGGGCACCAAGGACACCACCGAAATGGTCCGCTCCATCGCCGTTGCCATGGACGAACAGCAGGCCACGCTCTCTCAAATCAGTGGTAACATTAGCGAGTTGCGCAACATCGCCATGGCGAACTCCGCGTCCTCGGAAGAGATCACCGCCACGATGATTCAGCTCTCGAAGCTCTCTAACGACACTCGTCTTCTGGCGGAATACAAAGCGCTGTAAAATCTCTCCCTCTTTTCCCGTCCCTCACTCAAAAACGCATTGCCTCTCGGCACGCTGACTATGCCTCTCGCGGATAAACTCACCGCCGCGCTGCTCGCAAGAGTCGGCATGCGCCCAGACATCACGGCGTCCAAAGTACAGGCGCACTTGGAGAAACTCCCGTTCGACGAGCGGGAATCGCTGGTCCATCATCTCCTGGCCTGCTCCCATCAAAGCACCGAGTGGCAAGCTTTTATTGAGCCGTTTCTCATCCACGAAACGTACTTTTTCCGACACGAAAACCAACTCGAGTTCCTGGCCACAACCGTTCTCCCCCGTCTCATCCAAGAACGACTCAAAGCTAACCGTCTGGAGTTCCGTATTTGGTGCGCCGCTTGTTCCTCAGGTGAAGAAGCCTACACCGCCGCCCTGTTGCTGCGCGACGCCATTCAAGGTATTAGGGAGGCTTCCTCCCGCGATTGGCGTCTGAGCGTCGTCGGCACCGATCTCAGCGCCGAAGTCCTCTCCAAGGCGCGCGCCGGAGAATACAGCATGAGCGCCGGGCTCAACAGCTTCCGCGACGTCCCAGCCTTCGCTCGCCACCATTTTACCAACATTTTCCAAAGAGGCGAAAAAACGTGGACCGCCGATGAAGCATTACGGCGGTTTGTGACCTTTCAACAACGCAACATTGTGCAGGATCCGGCGCCATTTTCGGATGCAGACCTCGTGCTGTGCCGGAACGTGCTAATCTATCTGGATGAACCAAGCGTGCGCACTGCGACCTCCACGTTCCAAGGAGCGTTGAGGCCGGGCGGCGTCCTCGTATTGGGGCCGGCGGACATGCTCAGACAACACGAGGGCTGGGAGTTGCTCACGAACCAACGCGCCATGTTCTGGAGAAAAACTGCGGCCACAGCCTGAGTGCCCCGATTCTCCCGACTCACCCCTTCCCTTTTTTTGAATGAAGCTCCGCGTTTGTCTCGCAGTCAAATCGACCTTCACCGCCATCGCGCTTCGCAAAAGCCTCGGTGCCCATTCTAATGCACAGATCCTGGGGGAAGAACGCGCCTGTCCCGGTGCCGAAAAGCTGCTCCTGAGCCAGCCCTCGGCGCTTGCCGTAGTGGATGTAGAACTTCTCTCCGAGCCAGACGCCGCCGGGCTCCTCGCGTTACTAGCGCAGAGGCGCGAGCCGACCATTTTAGTAAATGCCAGAGGCACACCGATCCCGGGCGCCCTTACGAACAAGTCCACCATTCGCGTACTCACCAGCCGTCGCCCAGGCGAGCTCGACATCGGCCACGTCCAAGAGCAGCTCGTACCTGCGTTGTGTGCGGCGCGCGAAGCCTGGGTTCACTCCGGCGCCGCCGCTCAAACGACAACGTCCTCCGCATGTGCCACAGCCAGCTCAATTTATGTAAGCCCTAGCTCTCTTGGCCCTTTATTGAGCCCTTCAGCAAGCCTCCAACCCAAGCGCGGTACTGCGGAACTTGTCGTTATCGGGGTCTCCACAGGGGGACCGACACTTTTGGTCAAGATGCTCAAAAGTCTCTCCACTCCCACCCTCCCCATACTCATCGCCCAGCACATGCCCGCCAGCGAGACGGCGGGATTCGCCCTCCGGCTGACCGAAGAAATCGGGCAATCCGTGATCGAAGTTGGATCGGGGCCGCTCCCCCAAACGGGCCGCATTGGACTGGTCCACGGCGGGAAAGACTTTCAAATCCTGCGCCAGGCTGACGGCCATTTCCGGCTCAAAGAAGCCCACGTGCCACACAACCCGTTTCACCCCAGCATCGACCACCTGCTTTTGACCGCCGCCGAGGCCGACATCGCTGTACACACCGTAATTCTCACCGGCATGGGACAAGATGGTGCCGCCGGTGCCCTTGCGCACGCACGGCGTGGCTACCCCGTCATCGCGCAACGCCCCGAGACGTGCGCCGTTGCAGGAATGCCGACCGCCGCGATCAACAACGGTGCTGCCCAGCAAATCCAAGGGCCGGACCAGCTTGTGGATTCCATCAACCGCTGGTTTGCCGCCGCTAAAACTCTCGGTCCGAGGGAGGCGTCGCGATGAGCCCCCAGGAGACTTCCCAGATGCCGTTGATACTAACTTCCAAGGATCCATCGTTCTCGGCGGGTTTGGAGCAATTGTGTCAAAACTCTGCGGTGCGCTTGGTGACAACGGCAGGGCCATCCATCACGTTGGAAACAGTGCGTAACAACGCGCCCGAACTGGTGCTGCTGGATTTGGACAGCATCGACGCCGCTGAGGCAATCCGCCTTGTGCTTAAACTGACCCTCGTCAGTCGCGCTTTGATCGTCTTGACAGGAGTTGAAACCGTACCCGGTGAACCTGTTCTAGACGCCCTGATTCAAGCGGGTGCGCATGGCTCGCTCCTCAAGCCCGAAGGAAAGACCAGCCTGAGTCTTGCCACAGAAAACGGACAAGTGTATCTCAATCAACTTATTGCACTCAAAAACGAACTACAACGCAGGAGGGTTGTTTGAGCGCAGATCCCGCCATGGTTCAGGAGTTCGCCACAGAGGTGGCCGAACATATTGAGGCGTCGGAACAGATTCTTGTCGGCGCAAGTGTTGAAGCCCCTGCACAAGGCGACATCAACCTACTATTTCGTAGCTTCCACTCCATCAAAGGGTTGGCTCGGGTCATCGGATTTGGAGCACTAGAGGGCATCGCCCACGAAGCCGAATCCCTTCTCGCCACCGTACGCAGCGGAGCACAGGCCCTCACGGAAAGCGCCGCCAACCTGCTCCTGCAGTCCTTGGACGCCGTCAAACAGGCGCGCACAGACCTCATGGAAGGCCGCGAGTTTAAGGCAAACGACAAACTCGTTGCCGCCCTCAAAAGCGCGACCAAAGGCGGTGGTGGCGGGTCCGCCGCAGCCTCTGAAGCCGGTGCATCGGCCGAGGGCGAGGATGGCACCTCAAACTTCCTGCACGGAGACCTGTATTTTGACCAAGACACTCTAGTCGCTCAGGCCGAATTATTTGAAGAACTGCTCCCCGGCATCGCCCGCGCCGTTCTCGACCCGCTGTCAAGCCCGCCGGAAGTCATTCAAGAAGACTTTGAGACGCTCCTTTTTGCGCTTCGCAAAATCCGTATTCAAGCACTTGCCGATGCGCTTCAAGCCGTGGCCGAGCAACCTGACCCGCCCCGTTTTGCCCGTTTTCTACGACTTTTAGACGGCTTTCGCAATTTGCTCAGTCAGTCCAGCGGCTACGCTGAGGTGGCACTCACACTACGCGGATGGTTCATTGAGGCGTTCCGCGCAGTGCTCTCGGAACAACGACCTCAGGATGGACTCGACTATCTGGCGATCCTCATGCCGGGCAATCCGTTTGCTGTCCTGCTCCCACAACTGGATCAGGCGGATCTCGACGATTCCGAGAAAGCCGATTTTCTCAAACTCGCCTGCGAGGCACTTCGCACGGACTTGGATTCCGAAACATCCACGGCCTCAGCCCTGAGCGGCATGGTGGCGGACAGGCTTCGAGACCGTCTGCGGCGCGCCTACCGCCTGCCCCCTGTGGCGCTGCGCTTCATCGAGTCGCGCAAGCTAGATACGGAGCGTTTTACGCTGCTACCGCCCCCACTGGTGGAGCGTCTTTCGCAGATGCATCAGTCCAAGAACGCGGACTTCTTTGAAGTGCTCATCGAACAACCCGCGTCCAAGGCTGCTTTGGTGGAGTTCGCCGCCAAAGCGGCCTCCGCTCTGGACCCGATCTTCACAGAAAAAGCGACCGTAGAGGGGATGCAATCCCTTGTTATTTTGATTTTTGCGCAAACAGACGAAGAGCAACTTCGAGCCAAAATCGCAGCCTGTTTTCCAAACCCCGACTTACTCATTCTGCGCAAGCTCGATGGCCGCCAGACCACCGCGCATTACGGCGTGAAAGTGAAAGCGGCTGCCGCTTCACCAGGCAGCGGTAGCGGCGTTCAAGTACGCGTCCCGGTGGAGCTCATGGACGCCATGTTCGGGCGCATCGGCCAATTTTTTAGCGTCGCCGCCCGCTTTAACGCCATGGTGCATGACAGCCAGGCTCCAGACATTCTACGCGAACTCTCCGACTTCAGCGTCCTGCACGCCCCCCAGTTGCTCCCGAAAATCGATTGGCTCATCCGCCAGCAAAACGACTTCGCCACTCTCGAAGCCGAGGCGCACCGGCTCATCTCCCTGATTCACGAAACCACCCTCGGCCTGCGCGTTATCCCCCTGGAAACTCTGTTCGGTCGCTTCCCTCGCATGGTGCGAGATTTAGCGCAAAAACAGAAAAAGCTCGTGCGCTTTGATGCCCGAGCCAAGGGCATTCGCGTGGACAACGGTATGGTGGAACTGTTAGCCGACCCGCTCATGCACATGCTCCGCAACAGTGTGGATCACGGCATCGAAAGTCCCGAAGAACGCCTCGCCGAGAGCAAACCGCGCACCGCCGTGCTC
Source organism: uncultured Spartobacteria bacterium (assembly GCA_903916085.1). Lineage (GTDB taxonomy): Bacteria > Verrucomicrobiota > Verrucomicrobiia > Chthoniobacterales > Chthoniobacteraceae > Chth-196. The sequence goes on along the minus strand of CAIWVL010000319.1, from coordinate 14,339 downwards.
ATCCTCTCCGCCGAACAACGCGGTAACCGTATCCTTGTGGAAATCAGTGATGACGGGCGCGGTATCAACATCGAAAAGGTACGCACCAAGGCCGTTGCGGCAGATCTCGTGACCGAAGAGGAAAGCCGCAAACTGAGCGAAGACCAGATCGCCCGCTTCATTTTCACCCCCGGGTTTTCCACGGCAGATAGAATCACGGACACCTCCGGACGCGGGGTCGGCATGGATGTAGCGCTAGTAAACGTTACAAAGTTAGGGGGAAAGATCGACATTCAAACCCGGCCCGGTAAAGGCACCATCTTCCGTATCGACATGCCGTTGTCTAAAGCGATCCAGCCCATGTTGCTCGCGGAGACTGGCGTGCAGACGGTGGCGCTCCCAGACCGCATGATCGTCGAAGGCACGGTGGTCTCTACCGAAGAACTTCAAAACGTAAATGGCCAGCGCTCCATTTTGTTGCACGGCAGGTTTCTTCCGGTGTTCAAACTGGTGGAACTGCTGCGTTTGCCCGCGCCGCCCGAAGCGAACTCCAACCAGCTCTCCATCGTGGTGTGCGAGTTCAACGGCAGACGCATTGGAGTAGAGGTGCACAAGATTCTGCGCCGGAACGATATGTTGATTCAGGAAATGCACCCGCGCATCGCGCATTTGCCTGGTATCGGCGGCATTTCCACCTTAGGCACAGACCGCATCGTCGTGGTTATTGACCCCGAGGGCCTCTTTGAACTGGCAAAACGTCACACCACCTTCGGCCTGCGTACCCACGCCGTCCGCATCGAACATGGAGAGCTCTCATGATCGACCACGTCTCAGCCCGCTGCGACCACTTCCGCATGCTTTTTCCCAGTCGCAACATTGAGTCCATCGTGCCCCTCAGCGAACCCGTCGCCGTACACCCCCTCGCACGCAGGCGCGCCGGGACCCCAACCACCGTGGACATGCGCCGGTTGCTTGGAGTGCGCGCGTCCGAAGCGCCCTTGCACGGCATCCGCCTCGAATGGGTCTCCAGCGACGCCGAACGCCGCGTAGCTCTGCTCGTGGATTCGGTCGACGAAATCGTCAACTCACCCCACGGCCACCTGAAGCGACTTCCCCTCCTCCCAAAACGACTGATCCAGCTTTGCGACGGCGTGCTCAGAGATCCCGACGGCACCTACCGGCTCAGCGTGCGACTCGATGTAAACTGGCCTGCAAGCACCTTCTCCGAACGACGCATCTGGCGGCGCGCCCTAGTCACGGTTGACGCGTCCGAAGTCTCGAGCGCTCTGACTCAGGCCTACAAACTGTCTACCTAATGGATTCCGCCATTCCTCTGCAACCCGCCCTACCAAAGACGGTTCTGGTTGTCGACGACAGCAACATCATGCGTCGTCTGGTCAGCGAAATCGTGGGAACCGATCCCGACTTTAAAGTCGTCGACACGGCCGAGAACGGAAAAATCGCCCTCCAGAAAGTTCGGTTACTTAAACCGGACGTGATTCTTTTGGACATTGAAATGCCAGAACTCTCTGGGCTGGAAACGCTGCGCCGTCTTGGGCTGCGGAGCCCATCCAAAGTAGTGATTCTGTCCTCACTGGGGGGAGAGGGTACACCGGAGCGGGCCGAGGCGCTGCGTTTAGGTGCGGCTGAGGTCCTGGATAAACCCTCGGGCTCGGTGAGCATGGACATTAAGTCTAGCCGGGGTTCCGCCGTGATGCAGGCCCTGCGCCGTGTCACCGGCCTGCCCACCGATGACGCGGCCACCAGCGGCGCCCCAGACGCCCCTCCCGAGGAAGAACCCGCCTCCGGAAGCGCTCTTCGCAGTGCCGCGCTCGGGCTGATGCTTAACTCAGTTAAAACGGCGCTGCTCGCCTTTGACGAAAACGGCCTCCTCACTTTCGCCAACACCCACGCGCACAAGTTGCTGGAATGTCCGACTCTGGAACCCGGAAAAGTCACTTTGGAGGAACTTTTTGGCGACTACAACGCGATGTTCGCCGAAGACATTCGGGGCGTCCTCTCCTCGGGCGAGGCCAAGATTGATTTCACGGTCGACTACTCCACCGACAGCGGCGCGTGGCTTCCGTTACTGGCCTCCGTTCAACCCACGCCGCCGCACCTGAAGGAGTTCGCCTCCGTGCTTGTCACTATCGAAGACACCAGTGCCGAACAAAATCTGCGCAAGGTCCTTGATAAAGTCATGTCCAGCGCAGTCACCGAAGCCGTGGTGGGTGGCGAGGATCTCGCACTCGGAGGGAAACTGGCAGAGGCCACAGTGCTGTTTAGCGATGTGCGCAGTTTTACCAAGCTGTGCGAGGGGCTGGGGGCCGAAGCGGTCGTCCAAATGATGAACGAGTACTTTGCCTTCATGGCAGACGTCATTCGCGGCAATTATGGCGTGATCGACAAGTACATCGGCGATGCGATCATGGCGCTTTTCGGCGTGCCAAAAGCCACCTCTTGTGACGCTCAAAACGCGGTTCAGGCGGGCTTCGCCATGCTCCAGGCCCTAGACATCCTCAATAGCGACCGGGAAAAAGACGGTCGCACGCCCTTCAAAATCGGCATCGGTCTGGCTACTGGCCAAGTCGTCGCCGGACTGCTCGGTTCGCCTGAGCGCATGAACTACACAGTCATGGGCAACTCGGTCAATCTCTCCGCTCGTATTGAGAGTCTCACCAGTCACTATGGGGCGCAGTTGCTCGTGTGTAGCGAAACATTTCGCTCATTGAAAAAGGGTTATCGCTCGCGGCTCATCGACAAGATCCGAGTCAAAGGACAAAGCACACCCTCGGCCTTGTACGAAATTTTGTACGCACAAGCCCCGGAAAAAGAAGACTCCTGGCTGGCTGCTTACGCCGATGGGCTGGCCGCTTATGAGGCAGGCAAATTCAAGGACGCCAATGCGTTGTTCACAAACGCGCTGAAATTCCACCCCACCGACAAAGCCTCCTCGATCCTCCTCGAGCGCTGCAACATTCTGCTCGAACACCCACAACCCGGCTGGGACGGAGTCTGGTCCATGCAATCGAAGTCAGGCTAACGCCTCACTGTCTCAACCTTAGTTTTCGCGCTTCAACGTTCCCTTTTCATGGCCCAACTCAACCTGCTCTGCTGCAAAACTGGCGACCTCACGATTGCGATCCAACTGGACCGCGTCATTGGGGTGGTAGAAAGCGGTTTGCTCACGCCATTACCCTATTCAACCGACGCATTCGAAGGACTTGTTGAGGCGATTGGACAGGTCATGCCGCGCATCAACCTGGCGCATCTGCTGGACATTCAACAACCTGAAGGCGGCATTTTAGTGGTCGTCATGGACAAAGGCGGCTCACTCGCTCTGCGCGTCCAGCAGGTGACCTCCATGGTCACTGTGGATGGCGAACAGGTTCTCGCCAACGCCGCCCGCGCCCGCGCTCGACACGCGCTGTTCATGGCCGACTTCGAACAAAACGACCAAACCTACTACCTGCTCGACATCGATCGACTCGCCACCGCCGATTCTCTGCGCGTGCTCCCCCCCGATGGCGAGGTGATGCTCGCAGAGGCCCTTCCCCCTCCGCCTCCCGAAGAACTTATTCTCACCTCCCAAGTCCCATTTCTACTCGTGGAAATCGGCACCGAAACCTACGCCTTTGAATCCACCGAAGTCGAAGAACTCCACGTCTCCGGCCCCATTCGGGCGATGCCGGGCGCGCCTGAATGGTTGCTCGGTCTCATGGATCTGCGCGGCAAACCTGTTTTGGCTCTCTCCACAGGTTTGCTGCTCGGCCGCTCACACACCCGGCCACAAGACGTTTGTCTCCTCACCCAACTCGAAGGCGGCATGCAAGTCGCTCTATTCGTGGATCGCGCTCTAGGTCTAGAACGTTTTTCCCCCGAACTCATCCACTCCATGGCGCAGGCCATGGCAGGAGTGCGCAGCTACTTCGTACTCGGAGAGGACAAAATCGTGGGCATCATCAGCCCGCAAAAGCTGGTCGAACAAATCCGCACACAACTCCTGAACGCAACCCCCGCCGACCCCTGGATCGCGGGAAATAACCCGCCCGCCCAGGAGGTCCAGCAACAGCACCAGCTTCTTACCGTACGCGTAGGCGAGGAGCTCTTCGGCCTCACATTGGAGCGCATCGAACGCATTCTTGCCTCCGTTCGCCTCACCCCGCTGCCCTCCACCGCCGTCCAGTTCGATGGGATGGCGGATGTGGGCGATGGCGTGATTCCCGTCATTGACCTCAGAAAACAGGTGCCCCGCCAAGACGTCACAGACATCTCTGCCCACCCGCCCTGCATCCTCACCATGCTCGAAGGCGCTATGGCCGGGATCCTCGTCGACCAGGTTTTGAGCATCCGCAACGTACCCGCCGATCGCTTCGAGCCGGTCAAGGACGCCTCAAAACTACCCATTTCCCACGTGGTTCCCCTCGAAGGCAGGCTTGTTTCCGTTCTCACCATCGACCGCCTTCTGCCCGCCGCTTAATGCACCCAAACTGCACCCAACCTGCACCCAAACTGCACTCAATCCTTATTTGCCCCAACGGCGCTCTTCATTTATACTCTCAAATCCACGCTTTATCCCGATTACGCTTGCACGTGGTGCCCGACAAAGCTATCCCCACAACCCCGCTTTTTCCAAAAACCACCCGAGATCGCAGTCAAGCACCGGATTACACTTCATTATGCCCCCGTCTAAATCAGCTAAATCTGAAGGTAAGGCGAGTCACTCTCAGGGTCCAAGCTCTGCCAAGCCCAAGCCCGGTAAAGCCGACAAGGTCGTCAAGGTTGTCAAAGCACCTGCCAAAGAAGCCGTGAGCCCCAAACCAGCTGCCCCCAAAGCTCCCGCCCCGGAAGTCACGCCGCCCAAACTCTCGGCACTCCCTTCCGCCAAGAAAAAGGAAGTCGCTCCCAAGGCGAAGGCCAAACCTTCCACGGCAACAAAGAAAGCCGAAGCAGAGGCCGCCGTGGAGATCGTTCCAAAGACCCCGATTTTGCCCGTCAAAGCCGTCAAGAAACTTGATCCTTCCGACCCTTGGGTTCTCGGCCAGAGAGACAAGATTCTTCAGCTTCGGGACAGCATCTTGGAGTCCATGCACGGCGTCGCCAAGGACACTCTCCGCTCCCGCGCCGAAGGCAGTGAGGCCAGCGCCTTTGGTATGCACCAAGCCGACGCCGGTAGCGACGCCTACGACCGCGACTTCGCCCTCTCTCTCCTAAGCCAAGAACAAGACGCCCTTTACGAGATCGAGGAGGCGCTCAAGCGCATCGAACTCGGCACCTATGGCGTCTGCGAAATGAGCGGCAAAGTCATCATGCGAGCTCGCTTGGAAGCCCTCCCCTTCGCCCGTTACACGGTAGAATGCCAGTCCGAAGTCGAGCGTCAAAAGAAGCTCCACAAGGCCCGGATGCCCGTCACTTCCCTGTTCGGCCTCACCGACGAGGAAGCTGCGGAAAGCGAGGAGGAAGACCAGCCTCTGGATTCCAAGGAATAACATTTCCCCACTGGGCCCTTACCCGCCTAGAATCACCCTTAACCCACCCCAAAAACTTCACACCTCAATTATGGCACGCGACTTCATCATCCTTGAATGCACCGAGGCACGCGCGGAAGGCAAACCCGTCTCCCGTTACATCTCGACCCGCAACAAAAAGAGCCCCAACACCCCTACCCGTCTGGAAAAGGTGAAATACAACCCCTTCCTGCGCCGCCGTACCGTCCACCGGGAAACCAAGTAAGGGCGATTTTTTCTAGCCACCTATTTATGCAGCCAAAGACCCCTGCCCGCCGTTCCGCCTTCCGTCGCGCCAACCGGACTATGCCCCGCCGTCGCGTGGACATTTCCCTCGAAGCGATCGACTGGAAAAACCCGGATCTCCTTAAGAAGTTCATCACCGAAAACGGCAAGATCCTGCCCCGCCGCCTGACTGGCATGCCCGCGCATTATCACCGCAAGATTACCCGTGAAATCAAGCGCTCCCGTCAGGCGCTCTTGATGCACTAAGCTCTCGGCTTCATCTGTCCTCCAGAAGCGGCGGGCCTCCTGCGATTCTTCGCACCCCCCGCCGCTTCGGGAGCGGTCTTAAACCTGTTGCCAAGACAATTACCGCCACCGCCCCAAAAGCGGTGCCCTTCAATTTCAAATCCCCCCCGCTGACACCGCCGCTCCCGGTGCTTCAGCTCGCCACGAGCGTCTGCAGCATCCTGCACACCCGTGACTCCTCACATCTCGGCCCACGCTCCACACGAGTTCTTCGAGCACCTCCCCAGTCCAATCTGGATTGGCACCGAAGACGGCAACTGCCTCTTCTCCAACCAAGCGCTCTCTCGGTTCCTCGGCCACCCTCCCGAGGCCCTCTCCGGCTTTGATTGGCTCGACCTCGTCCATTCAGCCGACCAGGAACCGCTCCTCCACTGGCTCGCCCAACGCACCCGCTCCCGCCCACGTTTCCGCGCCAAAATTCGTCTCTTCTCGAGGGGCAGATTGCGCCTCCTCAAAGTCGACGCCCGGATCCACGGCGACGGTGATTCTCTCCCGCGCAAGCTCGTTATCACTCTGAGCGACGCTCCCGCGCGCTCGACCCCAACACGCCTCCAAACCCTACACCTCGAAAAGCTGAGGCTCTGCTTTGATTACGCCCCCATCGGCATCGGCTTTCTAGACCTAAACCTACGCTTTCTCCACGCCAACCCCGCCCTCGCAAGCCTGCTCATCGGCTCCGTTCACGCTCTGGAAGGGCGCTCCCTCGGTTCAATTCTCGAACCCAGACTTCCCACCGACTCTGCCAGTGAAATCGAACGCATCTGCGCTCAAACGCTTCGCTCCGGCAGACCCCACGCCCTTCATGGCTGGCCCCTTTCCTCTCCTGATTTTCCCGGGTTCCCCAAACTCATCGATTGGGAAATCCGCCGGGTAGAGACAAGCAACAACGTCCCCATCGGTCTCCTGGTAACGCTCTCCGACGTTACCCAACAGAAGCTTGTGGAAGAACGCATGCGTCTCTTGGCCAGCGTCCTGGAATCCACCCCCGACTTTGTCGCCGTCCTCACCCCCACAGGAAACGTCCTTTACTTAAACCGATCCGCCCGCGAAGCTCGTCGTCTTGCGCCTGAAGCCAGTATCAGAGCGCTGCACTACAGTGACTTGCAACCCGAATGGGCCGCTCATTTGGTCCGCGACGAAGGATTCCCAGCCGCCCTAGATGAGGGCAGTTGGGAAGCAGAAACCGCCTTCATCCAAGCTGACGGAATTACGGTGCCCGTATCACAAATCCTTTGTGCTCATAGAAATGCCGCAGGCCAGGTAGAATTCCTATCCACCATCCTGCGTGACATCACTGACGCGCTCGTTATCCGCGAGCAACTCGACAGTACCCAAGACAGCCTCAAACAGCGAGTCGCCGAGCGTACCGCAGAACTCGCTGAGGCCACGGCTCTCATTCGTGACCAAATCCGACAGGAAGCAGAAGCAGCGAGTCTGGCAAAAAGTGCGTTCCTGTCCCGCATGAGCCACGAACTGCGCACTCCGCTCAACGCCATTCTAGGCTTCGCGCAGCTCCTGAAACTGGAGGATCCCTCTCCCAGCCAACTTGAGAGCATCGGCCACATCTCCCGTGCAGGCCGCCACTTGCTCTCTCTCATCAACGAGGTTCTCGACATCTCCCAGATCGAATCAGGGCGTCTCGCCCTCACCATGGAGCCTCTGGAAATGAATGGCTTTCTAGGCAACTGCGTCGAACTCATGCGCCCCATCGCCGCCGCCAGTAGCGTCGACATCCAGTTCATCCCGCGTGCCTCCCCTGTCCATATCCGCGCCGACCGACAGCGCCTCAAACAGGTCGTCCTCAACTTCCTCTCCAACGCGATCAAGTACAACAACGAGGGCGGTATGGTTCTCGTCAGTCTGCGCCTGACTCTCTCCAGCGCCCGCTTCGAAATCCGCGATACCGGCCCCGGCATTCCTCTGGAAAAACGCACCCGGCTCTTCCTCCCCTTCGAACGCCTCGGCGCAGAGTCCGGCGAAATCGAGGGCTCCGGCATCGGACTTGCACTCTGCAAAGGGCTCCTGGATGCGATGAGCGGTAAAATCGGTCTCGAAAACCCGGATGGCGGAGGTTGCGCCTTTTGGGCGGAACTCCCTCTGGCCGACCCCTCGGAACTCCCGCAACTCAGAATCGAGCGCCTGCCCGCCGCCCTCGCCCCTCAAGGGCCCCTCCCACAACTCAGAGCCGCCAAAATTCTCATCGTCGAAGCCCACGACTTCGACCTCCAACTTATGGAGCGACTCCTCCTTAAGCAGCCACATCTTGAACTGTTGAGCGCCATGCAAGGCGACCTCGGCCTGGAGCTCGCTCGCGAACACCACCCAGATCTCATCCTCCTCGACATCGACCTTCCTGACCTCTCAGCCGCCGAATTCCTAGGACGCATTCGTACCGCCGATCCTGGTAAAAAAATCCACATCGTGCTCCTAGGAACAGAATCCCACGACTCTAGACTCACACTCCTCTCAGAACGCTTTAACACTCAAGTGCTGGTCAAACCGTACGCTCCCGAGGACCTCATGACCCTGCTGCGCTCAACCATCCCCGCTTAAACACCCGCAAATTTTCTTTGAACGCCGCACAACCCTGTATGTCTCAAGTAACGATTGGCTGATAGCCCATGAGTCTCCCGAGCACTGAGCCCTCCCTCCTCATCCCGCCTCCCTTCTCCCTATGATTCAGGTCGTTAATCTCACAAAACGCTACCACGGCTTTACCGCCGTCCGGGACATCTCCTTCGAAGTGGCCAAAGGCGAAGTCGTCGGGTTCCTTGGCCCAAACGGCGCAGGAAAAAGCACCACCATGCGCATGCTCACAGGCTATCTTCCGCCTACCTCGGGACACGCTTCCATCGCAGGCTTCGACATCTTTGAGGACTCCATCCAAGCCCGGCGCCATCTCGGCTATCTCCCCGAAAGCACCCCTCTCTACCACGACATGCGCGTTCACGAGTACCTGCGCTACCGGGCATCACTCAAGGGTGTTGAGCCCGCAAAGATTAAAGAACGCGTGGGCGATGTCCTCGAAATGTGCGACCTCAAAGAAAAAGAGCGCGCCCTCATCGGCACTCTTTCCAAAGGCCAAAAGCAACGCGTTGGCCTCGCTGATGCCCTCGTACACGACCCCGACTTGCTCATCCTTGATGAGCCCACCATCGGCCTCGATCCTAACCAAATCCGCCAAGTCCGCGAGCTCATCAAAAACCTCGCCAATCGACGCACCGTTCTCATTTCCACGCACATTCTCTCCGAGGTGGAGATGATGTGTTCCCGCGTCGTCATCATCCATAGAGGCTGCATCCGCGCCTCAGACACTCCCGAAAACCTCCTCCAAAACCACCGCTCCGCAGGCGAAATCCGCCTCGAACTCCACGCCCCGCCATCCGATGCTCACGAACACTTGGCCTCTCTAGCCGGCGTCAAAGACGTCTCCCACAAAAACGCCGGGCCCGACTCCCTTTTTCAACTCCGCACAGAGGCTGAAAGCGATCCCACTCCCGAACTCTTGCGCCTTGCCCAGGACAGACATTGGGACATACGCGGTTTAGTACGCAAAAAGCCCACCCTCGAAGACGTCTTCGTGGACATCACCCAGGCCGACTAATCTGCCCCTCCGAACGGAAACGCCCGCACACCTTTCAAACCTCCCTCCCAACGCCATCTCCTTTCTATGCGCACCTTTTTGACGCTACTCGGCCGCGAGGTGAAGAGCTTCTTCTACTCGCCTATTGCCTACGTAGTCCTGTTTTTTTTCCTAGTAGCCACCGGTTTTAACTTCTACTCCGGAGTTTCTTTCCTCAACCAAAGCCCCTCAGAAGTCACCGTTGTAGAGGCCGCTTTTAATACCGTCCTTTTCTGGTTCCCCTTCGTACTGATCTTTCCCCTGATCACCATGCGCACCTACGCCGACGAGTTTCGTATGGGCACCATCGAAACCCTCTCTACGGCACCGGTAAGCGACTGGCAAATCGTCCTGTCAAAGTTTTTTGGTGCCCTGACATTCTACATTTTGCTCTGGGCTCCCAGCTTCCTTTACTTCGTCGCCTTTAAGCAAATCACCGGCAAAGAGGCCGCCCTCGCCGCTGGGGCCTTTGGAGGCAGCTACCTCTTATTGTTACTTCTCGGTGCCTTCTATGTAGCCCTCGGCTGCCTCGCTTCCGCCCTGACTAACGAACAAATCAACGCTGCCGTTATGACTTTTGTTGCCATTTTCGGCTTCTTTGTCACCGGCCTCCTCGGCTTCATTCTGAACTCGCCAAGCCAAGCCGTCCGCGACGTCATCGCCTACTTCTCTGCCGTCGAACACATGGCTGACTTCTCCCGGGGCATTATCGATAGCCGCCCCCTCGTTTGGTACGTGTCCATGACCGTCTTCGTTCTGTTCCTCAACCACCAAGTTTTCCAATACAGGAAGTGGAAAGCCTAACCGCTTCATCCCCTCTGTCCTCGAATCTTCCTCCACTATGGACCCCAACGCTCCCTCCTCAATGCCCCAAAAGGACGCAGCCCACCTTCCCAAGTCCATCCGACGCATGGCCATCGGCCTCAACGTCGTCGCACAAATCGTCATCTTCGCTGCCATCATCCTGATGGTCAACTACGTCAACTTCCGCCACTTCAAACGCTGGGATTTTTCCCGTAACCAAAAATACGCCCTCGCGCCCCTCACTAAAAACCTGCTCTCCGGACTCAAAAAACCAGTCAAAGCAGTCGTATTTTTTCCAAGCTTCCAAGTCATTTCTCAGGACGTTTCTGCGCTCCTGCGCGAGTATGAATACGCTTCAGATAAAAAGCTGACGGTCGAGTTTGTAGACCCCTATCGCAATCTACTCCGTGCAAAGGAGCTTTCCGAAAAGTACAAATTTGGTTCTAACGACAACATCGTTATTCTTGACTGCGAAGGAAAATCCAAGTTCGTGAATGCCATCGACATGGCAGAGATGGATAACTCCGGTGCGATGCTAGGTCAGCCCCCCACCGTACGAGCATTCAAGGGTGAAGAAGCCCTCACCGCTGCGCTCCTCGAAATCACGGAGGAGAAACAAAGCAAAATCTATTTCCTCAGTGGCCACGGAGAACCGTCTCCCACCGGCCAGGATCTTTCTGGACTCAAAAGCTTCATCGACCGTCAAAACATAAAGCTTGACACACTCAACCTAAACAATGTTGATGCCGTCCCGACTGACGCCTCCGCCGTCGTCCTACTGGGCACCAAGACAGACCTTTCCGAGCGCGAACTTAAGCTGCTCGCTGATTATTGGAATGACCGCAATGGCCGCCTGTTTGTGGCGCTACCGGGTAATGTCAAAACCCCACGCATCGCAGCCTGGTTGGCTGAACTGGGCGTCACCCTGCAACAGGATGTCGTCGTAAAATCGGGAACCATGCTCGTCCTCCAGGGCGGGCAACCCACCATCCGTAGCGGCATCGTCACGACCGCCGTGGGGTTCACTCCGCCAGCCTCCAAGCCCGTCCTCAAAGACGCCGCTGGCTTTGATCTTCAACTCGCCGGACTCACTCAGTCCTTGAGCGTAGATACCACAAAAACCGCCGCTCAAAAGGTGCGTACGCTCACTCTCATTACCACCACCCCAGACTACTGGGGAGAAACCGAGTTCACCCAAGGAGCGCAACCGCCTGCCGTGAAAAATCCCGAAAAAGATCACCTGGGACCGCTCACTTTAGCCCTTGCCCTGGAACGCGGAGGCATCCAAGACCCCAGGGTCAAGGTCGAAACCGGACGCATGGTTCTCACAGGCAATAGCGGCTTCCTGTCCAACGAAGGCTTGCGGGTTTCCGAGGCCGGGCTGGATTTTGCTGTCAACTCACTCAATTGGCTCATCAATCGAGAACAGCTTGCGGGCATCCCGCCCAAGGCCAAACAGGCGGTAAGCCTGAGCTTGAACGAGAACCAAATGGGGAGTCTCGCCCTCGCTGTCGTCGGAATCATTCCAGCCATTGCCGCCGTTTTGGGCGTCGCTGTTTGGTGGCGCCGCCGCCACTAGGACAAGTGCTTTTCCTCAACTTTATTCAGACTTTTGGACTCCCGCCTCCGTAGCAAACATTAACAACCGAAGTCTGTCATCCACCTCACTCGCCCTCACCTCGCATGAAACCGCGCACAACCCTCTTCCTGGCCGTAATTTGCGGCGGCCTGTTTGCCTACATTTGGTTTGTAGACAGCCACCAAAACTCCACCCGAGAGGAGGCCCAAGCGGCCTCAAAAGTTCTCAAAATCGAAACAGAAGAAGTCGGGGGCCTCAGCATTAGACACGCCGGAGAAGAGGTTCAGTTGACTAAAAAAGAGGGCGTCTGGGTTCTTGAGCAGCCCCTTAAAGACAGAGCGGATAGCGCTGTCGTCGCTCGATTGCTAGGCCTCCTGGAAAGTCTCAGGCACGACTCAAAAATCGAGCTCACCCAGGGAAAAGAAGCCGAGCAACTCAAGGAGTTCGGCGTGGCCGAATCTGAACTGTCCCTCAAGATCAAGCCAAGCAACGGCAAGGAAATCGAGCTGCTTTTGGGTAAAGACAGCGCTGTGGAAGGTAAGTTGTATGTGCGTCAGCAGGGCCAAAATACGGTTTACGTCGTGCGTAACGAATTGCGCACACAGCTCACCCAGAAAACCGAGGCCTTCCGTGACCACAAACTCGCAGCAACACCCACCCAGTCCGTTCAAAAACTGACAATCAAAACGGCAGAGGGCGAACTTGAGTTGGAACACAAAAACCAGCACTGGGACATCATCAAGCCTCTTCGCGCTCGCGCCGCAGACCCTAAAGTCAATGACCTACTTTCGAGTTTGCTCACCGCCCAAATATCTCAGTTTTTCCCCGAAGAACCCTCTCCAGAGCAAGGTTTGTCTGAACCTCGTGCGACTGTCACCATGCAGGTCGAAGGTCAAAAGGAACCCCTCGTTTTGCAGATAGGCGCTGCGTCCACTGCTGAGGCAGACAAGGAGAAATCTTTCACCAAACTATCATCACGCGCCGCCGTCACCCTTCTCTCCAACACCGCCCTGGACCCCCTTCTCAAGGCGCGTCCGAACGATCTCCGGGATCGTAAACTGCTGCGCGTTGAGGCGGACATTGTAGACCGCATTACGATCGAGGCCGCCAACAAACCGTCGCTCACGTTGGCCCGCAAAGGCGAGGGCTGGATCCAAAAAGATGGAGACAAAGAACTGCCCGTCAAAGACGGCTTAGCCCCCAAACTACTCTCCGCCCTTCAGACAGCCGAAGCCGTAAACTTCGTGACCGATGTCGCCTCGGACTTGACTCCCTACGGACTTAGCACGCCGAACATCAAGGTGCGTCTGTCCTCGTATGCGAGCGAAAACACAGCCGAAACAAAGGCAGGAGAACGTCCCGTTGTGAGCGTGCTCTTTGGCTTAGCCGAGGGCGACAACGGCTACGCAAAGCTTGAAGAGGAACCCTTTGTTGTAGCCGTTCCAAAATCCCTTGCGTCGAGCATCCCGACCGAGGCGGCTGAACTGCGCCCTCAAGTTGCGCCCGTGCCTGTGTCCATAATTGAACTCCATCCAGAAGAGGTCACAAACTTTCAGGCGTCATCCCAAACCGGTACGACCGGAGTGGAAAAGAAGGCGGGAGAGTGGACCGTGTCCGGAGCGGAGGGAGCGGTCGATACAGATGCGTTACAGCGCGTGCTAGAGCGGCTGGGATCCCTCAAGGGCGTGCATGTAGACTCAAGTGAACCCTATAGTAAAGCCGTTGAATCTCCCCTGCTCACAGTGCGCATCGTAGTTGAGAAGGAGGGAAAACCGAGTCGGTTTCAACTCCTCATCGGGGCCGCAACTCCCGAAGGGCTGTTTCCGACGAGTGTCACGGGCAAGGAGGGTTTCTTCCTGCTGAACGCAGACGACAAAGCCGCGCTTGAGACGAAGCTAACCCGCTAGTACCTCAAACCAGCGTTTTTTTCGGGTGGTTCCTTGGGCAACAGTCCTACTTGATCCGTTGATGCCTGCGCTTGCCTACCGGTAGTTGAGCGTAAGCGATACCACCGGAACACACGCCAATCACCGGCCACTTTCCGACGGAGTGCGGGCAATGGATCGAGGCAAATGAAGGTTAAATCGGAGGGGAAGTTCCTCTCATTTGCCCAACGTGGCCAACGTGGCTAACGTGGCTAACGTGGCCAATCCCCAGACCGCAGACTATCGCCGCCCATGCCTTTGGCTTAGAGCGCCTAAAAAAAGGCAACATCACGCGGAGATGCGGAGAACGCGGAGCTTTTATAAAAACTTATTTCGAAGATTATTCCGTAATTTCTCCGCGCTCTCTGCGCCTCCGCGTGACCCTTCTTTTT
>CAIWVL010000318.1 GCA_903916085.1 uncultured Spartobacteria bacterium | reverse complement strand
TTGGGGGATTTATCGGGAAAATAAGGTATGGGGCTTGCGACTGTGGGTTTCCAGCGCGGCGGCTCCTTGGGTAGAAGGCGAGAGTCTGCAAAAGCAGAGCGGTAGGGACGTAGGAGTAGGTCATCTACGGGCAGAAGTTGGTGGGAGAGGGCAGCGAGAGGCACTTCGGCTTCGACAGCCTCCAGTAAGGCCTGGTGTTCGGGGATGTCGCTACTCAGTAGCTGTAGTTCGTGCTCGCGTTCTGGGGCGGTAACTTTTTCTTGTGAAACCACTTGAAAAAGCAACAGCGCGAGCAGGTGCCCAACACTCGCGACGAGAAAAAAGCGAAGGAGCGGAGATTTGAACCAGCGCCGTGATTGCGGCCAGGCAAAAGTGAGGTCCGCTGGCTCCAAGAAAGGGGCGCTTTTGGGGTTCATCCGCCTCAAGCTCAGGGTTTGGAGGGGGCCGAGAATGCAAGTGCCACGGCGAAACCTCTGCGCAGAGCCAAGTTACTGATTTCAGCGATGCGTTCGTAGGGAGTTTCGCGGTCGGCCCGAAGAATTACGGGACGGCCCGCGAGTTGACGGTCTTGGAGGAGTAAATCGAGTTCCTCGTAAGTGACTTTTTCCTCTCTCAGATAGACTGTTGGGAGCGGTGCGGCGGTGATACTGATGACTAACGGATTGCGCTGTGGAGCGAGAGTGAAGGGAGAGGGCGGAAGACTCAGGCTGAGCCCTGGTTGTAGGGTAAAGCGGGAACTGAGCGTGAAAAGAAGCAGAGCGAGGAAGACTACATTAACCACGGGCAGAACGTGGAAGAGTTCTGGACGGAAATGGAGGTTACGCTCGAGTTTCAAGGGGCGAGAGCGTTACGTATGACGCACTGAATCTGCGCGGGAGGCAGGTTCAAACTCGACAATCGAGGGCGTGCGACGGTGATCGGTGATGAGATTGACGACCTCAATGCCTGCGCGTTCCATGTCGTGCATGAGAGCATTGACCCTAGCGGAGAGGTAACTATAACCGATGGCGCAAGGGATTGCGACGATGAGTCCAGCGGCGGCCGTGAGTAAGCTTTGATAGATGCCGCCAGCAAGGTCGGTAGAGCTTGTGAGGCCGCTTTGAGCGCTCAGGGTACTGAAGACTTCGATCATTCCTGTAATGGTCCCCAGCAACCCGAGCAGCGGGGCCACCACACCAAGCCCAGCAAGCATTGCCAAATGCCGTTCAAGCTTTGGCACTTCAAGTTGCCCGGCTTCCTGCACGATTTCCTTCAACTCTGAGCGCGGCGCACTGTGCCTGAGAACAGCTGCGTGAAGGACTCTGGTGACTGGCGTTGGATTGCCAGCGCACTCCATTTGGGCTTCGGCCCAACGCTGATGGCGAATCAATTCGGCGAGGCCACGCAGGAACTCACCGAGTTGGAGCGTGACGCGGTGGTAGTAAAGAGCGCGCTCCATGAAGATGGCGCTGGCCAGGAGGCTGCAAAATAGAAGCAGCCACATCAG
Source organism: uncultured Spartobacteria bacterium (assembly GCA_903916085.1). GTDB lineage: Bacteria > Verrucomicrobiota > Verrucomicrobiia > Chthoniobacterales > Chthoniobacteraceae > Chth-196. The sequence goes on along the minus strand of CAIWVL010000318.1, from coordinate 3,698 downwards.
GGGGCCGCCCTTTTGCATGTAGTCGATCATGGAGAAGACTAATAGGGCAAAACCTGAAACGAGGCAAGGCGTGGGAGGGAAAGGTTTTGAACAGGACGCTCGGGTGCAAACTGAGTCCCCAAGCTCCTTCACTACACCACCTTTGCCAGAAATTCCCGAGTCACGGGCGAGATGGGCGTATCAAAAAACGGGCCGGGCTCGCTAAGCTCTGCGACCCGACCATTGGAAACCAGGGCGATTCGATCAGCCACCCGCCGTGCGAAGCTCATTTCGTGAGTCGCCAATACAAAATCTCTACCCTGGTCCCGAAGGAGCGCAATCGTCTCGAGTACCTCAGCCGTCATGGAGGGATCCAGCGCGGAGGTGGGTTCGTCGAGGAGCAACATTTGGGGTTGGACCGCGAGGGCCCGCGCGATGGCGATGCGTTGGCGCTGACCGCCAGAAAGAGCGGCGGGCTTTTGTGCCGCTTTGGCTTCTAGCTGGAATCGGCGCAGCTGTTCCATGGCGATGTCTTGTGCCTCTGAGCGTGTGTGACCGTGGACGGCTGTGAGTGGGAGGGTGATGTTTTCGAGCGCGCTCAGGTGGGGAAACAAGTTGAACGCCTGAAACACCACTCCAATCCTACGGCGATGCTGCAACAGCTGGGGTTCGTCAAAGAGGAGCGGTACGTCGTTAATCGCCACGGTGCCCGAGTCCGGCGTTTCCAGGCCGGCGAGGATGCGCAAGAGTGTGGATTTTCCACCGCCGGAGGGACCTACGAGGACTAGGGAGTGCGCGTTTTCGATGGCGAGAGAAAGGCCATCGAGCGCCTTGTGCGAGCCGAAGGCGCGGGACAGGTGGGTTACCTCAAGTTTCATAGCGAAACCGCCTTTCAAGTCGGCGCGTTAGAATCGAGATGGGCAGGGTGATGGCCATGTAGCCCAGGGCGAGGAGCAGGTAGCTCTCGAGGTTGCTAAAGGTGTAGCTTGCCACATTCCGGGCACTTTGAGTGAGTTCATTAAGCCCGATGATTGAAAGTAAAGACGAGTCCTTAATGAGCGATACAAACTGTCCTGTCATTGCTGGGAGCACGTTGCGCAGTGCTTGTGGCAAAATCACGTACCGATAGGTTTGCGCTCGCGTGAGGCCAATCGCCAGTGCGGACTCAAGTTGCGAATGGGCAATGCCTTCTATTCCTGCACGAAACACTTCTGCAAGATACGCTCCACTAAAAATCGAGAGCGTTAGGATCCCGGCGAGCGTCCGGTTTTCTAAATGTACGGCGTCTGCAACAATGTAGAAGAGGATGTAGATTTGGGCGAGCAGGGGAGTGCCGCGTACCACCTCCACGTAACCTTGCGCTAGGATCCTGAGCGGGACAAACACCGAGCGTCTCGCCAGGGCAACCCCGGCTCCGATCAGCGTGCTGATTCCTAGGGCGGCTGCGGAAATGCCTATGGTTGTCCGCCACCCATCCACAAACAGCCGCCAGTACCCGAACACGGCCTCCCAGTCCCAGCGCAGTCCCGAGCTTCGTAAAATGAGCGCGGCGGTCCCAACCACAAGACATGTGACCAGCGCGAGGTTAAACGCACGCACTGGCCCCGAGGGTTCGGCTTCGGTGCGGGAGAGAAAGAACAGACGTTTGGTGGAGCGCTGAACTCCAGACGGCACCATGGTTAAAAGACAAACGGAATGCCAGCCGCCTGAAAAGTTTCACGTTGTGGGCCCAGCCAACGGGAACCGAGGGCTTCGAAACCCTTGTGCTCTTTGAAGTCCTTCAAGAAAGCATTGACCTGTTGGCGCAAGGGTTCGTTGCCCTTCTGAATACCAACGGCCCAGTGTTCCGTTTGAATCGGTGTGAGGAGCGCCCGTGTGGTGTTTGGGTTCTGCGCTGCGTGTTTGAGTACCGACATTTGGTCGTAGAGAAAAGCGTCTGCCCGCCCCTGCGCCACTTCCAGAACGCAAGCCGTTTCTCGGTCGAGTACGAGTACTTTAGCATTTTTAAGTTTGCGAGCGTACAGATGGCCTGTTGTGCCCTGCTTTACCGCCACAGTTCGCGCGGGCTTGTCGAGTTCTTGCGCGGAGATTAGATCGGAAGTTCCATTCACCAGCATACAGAGTCCAGTGGAGAGATATGGCTCTGAAAAATCAACGGACCGAGCACGTTCCTCTGTGGCGGTCATGGAGGATAAAATGAGGTCAATCTTCCCCGTTTTGAGTGATGGAATCAGACCATCGAAGGGAAGATTGAGAATCTCGGTCTTCCGGTTGAGATAGACTCCCAGAGCGCGGGCCAAATCAGGACTGATCCCCTCGGGTTGCCCGTTTTTACCCGCCATTTCAAAAGGCGGGTAGGCCAGTTCCATTCCGACGACTAGCACGCTTGGATCGCGCGCGGGCGCTCCGCTCACAAGCGTGAGAAGCGTGAGAAGCGTGAAAAGCAGGAGAAGTAGAGGGGTGGGCAGGCGCATAGAGGAGTGGAGCAGGCATTTTGCCCGCTTCTTGTGATGAGGTGGTCGGCGGTACGCCTGCCCTACATTCTTTGAAAGCAACCGCTCGCGCTCCGAGTCTTTTTCCTCAGGACTACTTGCCCTGAGACTTTACAAAGTCCACGTAGGAAACGACATCCTCCAGATTGTTTTCCCAGTTGATTTCGTGCTCGATGGAGATCGGGCCATCAAAACCTACTTCGCGCAGCGCCTTGAGCGCCTCGGCAAGGTTGGCACGGCCCGTGCCGGGACGAGTCACGGCGCGGCTTCCGTTGGCAATGTCCTTAATGTGGCTCGACACGACGCGGCCCTTGAGCAGACGCAAGCAATCAGCGGCGGCTAAGCCGGAGTTCGTCCAGTGCCCGAGGTCGGCGCAGGAGCCAATACGGGCATCTCGGCCTTTGGTGAGTGCAAGGATGTAGTTTGGATCCCAGACCTTGTAGCTCTCGTCATTAGGCTTCTGGGGATGGTTGTGGTAGCCGACCTTGATGTCGAACTCCTTCACCATTTTCTCAATGGTGTCGATCGCATCCGTGCTTTCCGTGTTGATGACTCCAATTCCCAGTTCCTTGGCGAACGCGAACACTTTACGGGCACCTTCTTCATCTTTGGGAATCCCGATGACACCCATGGCAACGGCCTGTACGTTGTTCTTCTTGAGGATGTCCTTGAGGGCCGTCATGCCTTCAGGAGAAATGCCCGGGCCTGTCTTTTCATTGGGGAGTGCAGCTGAAAGCTTTTGGCTGGGAAAGAGTTCTGTGGTGTGCAGACCAGCTGAGGCCGTTTTGGCGCAGGCTTCTTCAAAGGTGAACAGTCGGAACGTGTAAGACTGCGTGCCGAGGGCAAAGCCGTTGGTGCGAACTTCAGCGGGAATCGGGGCTGCCGCATGAGCCGTGAGCGCGAAGGCGACCGAGAGGACTGGGAGGATGGGGAACCATTTCATAGAGACGCCAAGAGGATGCTGGGAGCGGGGGCGAGTCAAGCGCTGGGAGCATCGCTTGGAGTTGGGACGGAAGCGGGCTTGTCGGGGGTAGGGGTGGAGGGAGCTGTTGGGGCTGTAATCTCCATCCCGCTTTTCTCGGCAACCATGAGGGCTAAAAGCATCTGCATCAAGCCGCCCGGCTGCTTTCCAGAGTCGCCTCCCATAAAGATACGCTCCGGCACCAAAGGCTGCCGCGAATTTGCAAACCGTTCCGCCACATCACGTAGTGCGAATAACTTTGGATC
>CAIWVL010000317.1 GCA_903916085.1 uncultured Spartobacteria bacterium | reverse complement strand
GGCGTCCAGTTTCGAAGCACGCGCATCACCAACCCGCCCAACGAAATTAGCGGCTACCAAGCGGACATCGGTGCGGGTTATTCGGGCTGTCTGTACGACGAGTCACGCCGCAAGAAAATGCTCCTCAAACCGGACAAAGCTCTCGTTGAGGGCATCGAGAAGCCAGGCGATTGGAACGTGTACGAAATCCGGGCGGAAGAGCAGCGGATTCAGATTTTCCTCAACGGCGTGCGCACCGTGGATTACAGCGAGCGCGAGCCTGGCATCGACATGACCGGCGTGATTGCGCTTCAGATCCATGGTAACTGCAAGGCGGAGGTCTATTTTAAAAACATTCTCATTGAGCAGCTTCCCGACGCCCTCGTGCCGGACGCAAGACAGGTGCTCCAACGCTTCGGCGACGGCGAGGAAACGGGAGCGGTTTCGCCCCCTTTCGCACAGGGCCGTTTCGAGCTGAACAAGGACGAGGTGATCGTCCTCGTGGGACAGACAAATTTTGTGCGCGACCAGAAGTCGGGCGAACTGGAGGCGCTGATGGCGTCGGCGTTTTCTGACAAGCGCCCCCGGTTTCGCTCGATGGCTTGGGAGGGAGACACGGTTTACGAGCAATGGCGGGATTTGAACTTCGGCGCATGGGAGGGGCAATTGGATTCGGTCGGCGCTCGAGTAATCATGGCGCAATTTGGTCAGATGGAGGCGTTTGATGGGGTTGCAAAACTGCCCCAGTTCACGGCGGCTTACCACAAGTTGCTGGACCAGTTCGCAGCACGGACCCAGCGCTTAGTGCTGGTTTCGCCCATGCCCTTTGAGCACTCGGCCTCGCCCTTCGCCCCGGACCTCACGCGTCGCAACGCGGATGTCGCAGCCTACGCGGAGGCCGTGCGCAACATTGCGAAGAGCCGGGGTGCCGTTTACGTCGATCTTTTCAGTCCGCTTTCGAAACGCCCCCAAGACGCCCCTCCCCTCACCGACAACGGCCTCCATCTCAATGCCACAGGTTTGAAGGAAGTCGCCTCGCTTATTCTCAAGCAACTCGGCGGCGAGGCGACTCCGGTGGCTCAGGAACAGGCGTTAAGAAACGCCATCATCGAGAAAAACCGACTCTGGTCAGACTGCTGGCGGCCTGCAAACTGGTCGTTCGTGTACGGCGACCGGGTGACACAGATGTTTGGGAAACCTTCCCAGACGGCACCCTCGCTGCGGGAAAGCTTTGAAGCCCACAAACCGTTGGTCGCCCAGTGGGACGCCCACATTCAAGCGCTGGCGCGTGGCGAAGCGAGTGCGGCCGACACGCCAGCCGTTATGCAGACACCTGCGCCCGACTTGGCGCAACCTCTCAGTGCGGAACAAGAACTCGCCACCTTTACGCTAGCGGATGGTTATGAAATCAACCTGTTTGCGTCCGAGGATCTTGGGGTTGCCAAACCCACGCAGATGTCTTGGGACGAGCACGGGCGTCTGTACGTTGCCTGTTCGTCTACCTATCCTCAGACCGTTCCAGGGGTAAAGCCGTCGGATTACATCTTAGTTCTAGAAGACACCAAAGGCGTAGGTAAGGCTGACAAATCTCACAAGTTCGCCGAGGGCCTTACCATGGTTCAGGGGCTTGAACCCGGCGCGGGTGGCCTGTACGTGTGCGACTTCGACCAACTCATTCACCTGCGCGATACCCGTGGCACAGGCAAGGCGGATGAAAAAAAGGTCCTCTTCTCGGGGTTCGGCATCGGAGACACCCATCAACTCATCAACTCCATCTCCCACGGTCCAGATGGCTCGCTTTGGTTCACACAAGGCCTCCACGCCTTCTCGCGCGTCGAAACCCCCTGGGGATTGGCGCGCCTAGAAAAAGCAGGACTCTGGCGACTTAACCCGCGCACTGAAAAGTTGCAGGGCTTTTTCAATGGCGGCAAAGCGGGGCACAACTGTTGGGGCGTCGCGTTTGATGATTACAACCAGATCTTCCACAAAAGCGGCGACCGTCCCGATGGGTACTACAGCGTCCCCGGCTTGACGCACGTCACTGACCCGGATGAATACCATCCCGTTGGTCCCCTTTTCATGACGAGCCCTAAAACTACGGCGCTCGAGATCATTGGTACACAGGCGCTGCCCGAAGACATCCAGGGGTGTGCGTTGATTGGCGGCTACTTCGGCAGCGTGCTGGAACTACACAAGTTTATTGACGACGGTGCAGGGTTCAAAAGCGAGCAGTTACCCAAACTGTTACGTTCTTCCGACCCCTCCTTCCGCCCAGTGGATGTCAGCGTTGGCCCGGACGGTGCCATGTACATTGCCGACTGGTTCAACCCAGTGATCGGCCATTATCAGGCCAGCTACGCCGATCCCCGGCGCGACCGTACTCACGGACGCATCTGGCGCATCACCGCGAAGGGACGTAAATCGGTGAAACAGCCGGATCTTGCGGCGATGAAACCTGCGGAGTTACTCGAGCAGTTGCATTCTCCGGAACGCTGGACGCGGCAGCAGGCAAAGCGGCTACTCTTTGACGGCCCAACGCAGGAAGTAGTCGCAGCAGCGGACGCGTTTGCGGCCCGGACAAACGATGAGCGACTACTTTTAGAGGTGATCGGCGTGTTTCAGGCGCACCAAGCACCCCGGCCTGCCCTACTCCAGCGACTCCTCTCAGCTCAGGACGCTCGGGTGCGCGCCTACGGTGCACGCGTCATTGGAGATTGGGCCACAGCCCTGCCCGACACACTGGAATTGCTCTCAAAAGCGGTTCGGGACGAACATCCACGGGTGCGACTGGAAGCGGTCGTGGCGTCGTCCTATGTGCAGCAACCTGAAGCTGTAGAAGTCGCAGTGCAAGCGTTAGACAAGCCGCATGACCGGTTTATTGATTACGCCCTCAAACAAAGCGTGCGCAGCCTACAGCCCATTTGGCAGCAGCCGGTGGAGGAACACAAACTAGGCTTTCACGGAGATGCCGCCCAAGCAGAGTACGTACGCCAGATCGCAACCGCCGCACCAGTAGTAACGCAACCCGGGCAGGCCATTTACGAAGCGCTTTGCCTCACTTGCCACCAACCCAGCGGCAAAGGGCTGGCGGGAGTTTATCCGCCGCTGGAAGGCAGCGAATGGGTCGCAGGCGACAAGGCGACACTCATCAAGATCCTGTTGCACGGTCTTGCCGGGCCCATTCAAGTAGCGGGCCAGGAGTATGGAAAAGCCGTCCCGATTCCTATGCCCCCCATGGGATTGGATGACCAGCAAGCTGCCGATGTGCTGACTTATGTGCGTTCCAGTTTCGGCAACAAGGCTTCTGCCGTGACTCCCCAAGAAGTCGCTGCCGTACGCCGCTCCACAGCCGAACGTACCGCAACTTGGCTTGCTACAGAATTGACTCCATGAAGGATCTACCACCCGTTTTAAGCATCGCCGGATCGGACAACAGCGCCGGTGCAGGTATCCAAGCGGACCTGAAAACGATGAGTGCGCTTGGGGTGTACGGGTTGACTGCGGTCACCTGTGTCGTCGCCGAAGTCCCGGGGAAAGTGAGCCTGATCCAAGGCCTGGAACCAGCGATCGTGGCGGAGCAAATCCGGCTCTCCTTCGAGGCCTTTCCTGTACGCGCTGTCAAAACTGGGATGCAATATTCCCCGGCAATTTTGCGCGCCGTTGTGGAGACGCTTGCGGTCGTGCGCGACCCGGAGGTCCCGCTTGTAGTGGATCCGGTGATGGTGGCGACGTCAGGACATCGGCTTATGGCGCTGGAGGCGCTGGAGGTGTATCAAACGGGGCTTTTTCCTAGGGCAACGCTCATTACGCCGAATCTGGATGAGGCAGCTGTCCTGGTCGGGCGAGAGATTTTCACGCGGGAAGCAATGCGCGAAGCGGGATTGGGACTGGTGGGGGAATTTGGCGTGGCGTTTCTGATGAAGGGCGGCCATTTGAAGGGCGAAACTGCCGCTGACCTACTGCTGCTTCCTGACGGGAGCGAGCACTGGTTTGAGGCACCGTTTGTCCATGGCGTCTCCACACATGGAACGGGCTGCACGTATTCAGCAGCAATCGCGGCTGAACTGGGAAAGGGTGTCTGTTTGGTGGAGGCGGTAGCCTCAGCGAAACGCTACCTCAGTCGGGCCGTTGGGGCATACTTGCGCTGGGAAAACGCTGATAAAAACACGGATGCGTTGCACCACTTTGCGCGTATGTGAAAAGACTGACTTTTAGAGGAGAACGCAGCGGGATCGGAGCATTTGAGCAAGTGCTGAGTGTCCCGCTCTGAGGTGCACGAGGCGAGTTGTTTGCTGTAGCGTTACGGACCCGGAGAAGCGCTAGACGACCTCCCTACGGTGGATCCACACGGAGTTGACTAGGCCAAGCGCGAACATGTTCATTAAAAGGAAGGTGCCTCCGTAAGAGATGAGCGGCAGGGGCAAGCCTGTAATAGGCATGATGGCGATCGTCATTCCGATGTTCTGGTAGACATGGAAGAAAATCTGGGTCGCAAATCCCGCACAGATAACGAGTCCGTAATCATCTGCGGATTTATGGGCCGCATAGAGACAGGCAAACAGAAGACCGGAGAATGCGCTAATTAAAATGACATTGCCCAAAAAGCCCCATTGCTCGCCGATCGCGGTAAAAATGTAGTCGGTATGCACCGTGGTTCCCGGGATAAAGCCCTGCTCGACTTGGGTGCCCGTGGCCTTAAAGCCTTTGCCCGCGAATCCGCCTGAACCAATCGCGATTAATGCCTGATTGATCGCATAACTGGCACCCTGCGGATCGATCTGTGGGTCAACGAAAGTGACTAGACGTTGGCGTTGATACGGTTTGAGCCCGAAATTGATGACTAGCGGGAGCAGGGCCATGCCAGACAAAAGTACGGCGAGAAGATAGCGCTTGGGAAGGCCTGCAGCGAAAGCCGTGGCGAGCATCACGGGAATCCACACGAGAGTCATGCCGAAGTCGGGCTGCTTTAGGGTTAGCAGAATCGGCCCCGCGATGATGGCACCGACTGCCAGCAGTTTGAGGAACGGGTGCATTTTCGCAAACTGACTTAAGAAGAGGGCCACGGTTAGGATTCCCGCGAGCAAGGCGAGCTGTGAGGGCTGGAAGGTGCCGACACCGGGGAGACGAAGCCAGCACTTCGCCCCGCCATGTTCCTGTCCCAGGGAGGTATAAGTGAGAGCGGTCAAAACGACACCCATGGCATACATGGGGAGAGCTGCCCATTTTACCCACCGATAATGAATGAGGCTCACCGCGAAGAATACGCCCAGCCCACCTGCGACCCACAAGGACTGCTTTTCCCAGTACTCGCTCGTGCGGAAGTAGGTGGCGCTGTAAACCGCGACGATGCCAAACAAGGAGAGCAAGATGGTCAGCCCGACTAACAGCCAGTTCATCCCGAGTAATTTACGTAAAAGTGGCGTCATAGCGCGGGAAAAAGGGCAGGATTAAGTCTCAGGCAAACCGAGGCACAGCCGCCAAAAGCTTCCGAGTGTACTCATGCTGAGGGTCCGCGTAGATCTGCTCGGCTGGAGCGGATTCCACGATCTTCCCACGGTACATCACCAGCACATGATTGCTAATGTGTTCTACGACAGCCAAGTCATGGGCAATGAACAAATAAGATAATCCCAACTGTTCTTGCAAATCCTGCAAAAGATTCACGATTTGCGCCTGCACGCTCACGTCCAGCGCACTCACAGGTTCGTCGCACACAATAAACCGTGGCTCCACGGCAAGCGCACGGGCAATCCCAATCCGCTGCCGCTGGCCGCCGGAAAACTCGTGGGAATAACGCCCCGCCATTTCCGGCTGCAAGCCCACCTTCCGGAGTAGCTCGGCCACCCGGTCGTCGCGTTGCGAACGGTTGAGCTGTGGAAAATGAATTTCAAGCGCCTCGCCGATGATCTGCCCGATAGAATGCCTGGGGTTCAGGGAGCCGAACGGGTCCTGAAAAATCATCTGGATTTGCCGGCGCAAAGGCCGGAATGCGGCTTCGGGCAGCGGGAGAATATCGTTTCCCTCGTAAAGCACTTGCCCGGCAGTGGCTGGGATCAGCTTGAGCAACGCCTTTCCGATGGTGGACTTGCCGGAACCGCTTTCCCCCACCAAACCCACAGTGGTGCCAGCTTCCACGCAAAAGCTCACATCATCCACGGCCTTGATGTCCGAGACATGCCGCCGAAGGACTCCGGAGCGTACGGGAAAGTAGGCCTTCAGATTGCGGACTTCGAGGAGGGACATGGGAAAGGATGAAGGGTGAAAAGCTAAAAAATCGCGTTTTCCTGCCGGGTCACTAACGTTCTACGAAGAGGCTTGGTGCAAAAAGCCTGTCAGAGGACTAGTCGGTGAAGCGGCTGCGAACACTTCGCCCAAGCCCGTCTCAAAGGCCGCCCGCCCTGCCCCGACCGCCAACCGGAAAGCACGCGCCATGCGGACCGGATCAGATGCAATCGCTATGGCGGTATTAACCAAGACGGCGGCCGCTCCCATTTCGAGCGCCTCCGCAGCTTGGCTCGGAGCGCCGATGCCTGCGTCTACCACAACCGGGATTTTGCATTGCTCCAAAATAATTTCGATCTGATCCCGGGTGCGCAGGCCGCGGTTACTGCCGATGGGCGAGCCGAGTGGCATGACGGTGGCCGTACCGACTTCCTCAAGGCGCTTTGCCAGGACTGGATCCGCGTTGATGTAAGGAAGCACAGTAAATCCTTCTTTCACAAGAACCTCAGCAGCTTTGAGTGTTTCTATGGGGTCCGGCAAAAGAAAGCGTGGATCCGGGTGAATCTCCAATTTGATCCAGTCTGAAATGCCGGCTGCACGCGCCAAACGAGCCAGGCGCACAGCTTCCTCCGCATTCATCGCGCCGGAGGTATTAGGCAGCAGCAGGTATTTGGAAGGATCAATAAACTCGAGGATGTTCGCAAATGGATCGCGACTTCCACTGAGATCTGCACGCCGCAATGCCACAGTGACAATCTCCGTGCCACTGGCTTCTAAGGCATCGGCCATGGCCTGATTGGAGGAAAATTTGCCCGTGCCCAGCATGAGCCGGGACCGGAAGGTTCGGCCGGCTATGGTCAAGGGTTGCGTCTGGAGGTCTACGGAGTGCGCCATGGAACGGTAAAGGTAGCAAAGGTCAGCTCGTTTTCTACCGGAAACCATACGGAAGCGTGCGAGAGATTCGGGCAGCTCAAAGGTGCAATGTGCGGAGGGTAAAAAAGAGGCTGTCTCTTGTATGGGACTTCCATTTTCATCCCCCACATGAAAGCCAAGCCCCCCGCAGTTTTCAGCGTCCGCATCCTCGCCTGGCTCCTCATTTTCTCAGCCTTCTCGCTGCAAGCCAGCCCCCCCGCGCTGGATTCTACCCACGTCCCCGCGCCTCTAAAATCTTGGATCGACTGGGTACGCTGGAACCCCGACTTCGGGCTCGAGAAAGTTCCAGGCTCTTATCAAGACCCGCATAAACGCCTCAAAATTTGGCCTGCCACTCTGGATTTAAACGTACAAAAAGAAGACGCGACATTTTCGTTTCAAGTGGCCCTTTACGCCCAGAGTTGGGTGGGCTTGCCAGGCGGCCCGGACCAATGGCCCTCGACGGTGCGAGTGGACGGGGAGCCCGTACCCGTTCTTGAGCAAGCCGGCCGCCCCTCGGTGCAAATCGCGGTGGGGAGCCACAAAATCGAGGGCGCATTCCATTGGAAAAGGACACCGCGAACACTGTCAATTCCACCAGAAATCGGGCTCCTCACGCTGAGCATAAACGGTAAAGCCGTGGAAAATGCGAGTTGGGATGCGCAGGGCCTCCTCTGGCTTGAGCACGACCGCGCCCCAGATCCCGAGGCACCCGCGTTTGTCGAAGTCAAAGTCTACCGGGTTTTGGAAGACGGCATTCCGCTTTGGTTACGTACGGATTTGGAGCTGACGATTTCAGGGAAAAGCCGGGAGATAGAATTGGGCGGGCTGCTTCCTGAGGGTTGGCAATTGGCGTCGATAGAGGGTCCACTACCGGTGGCCGTAGACAGCGCCGGGAAGGTGAAAGTCCAGGGGCGGGCCGGAAAATGGACGCTTCACGCTGAAGCATTCCTGATCCAAAGCCCTAAAGTCATTGGATTTTCTCCGAACATAAAGCCTCTTGCGTCCGAGGAATTTATTGCATTCAAGGCAAACCCTGAGTTCCGAGTTCTAGAACTCTCTGGTTTGGCCGTGGTGGACGTTTCCCAAACAACGGTCCCGAACAAATGGCGGGAACTGCCCGTGTACCGGTGGATCACAGCCACCCCCTTCCAGCTTACCGAACGGATGCGGGGTATGCGGGGTATGGGCCAGCCGCAGACGGAGGGTTTGTCGCTTAGTAGGCAGCTATGGCTGGATGAAACTGGGGGCGGCCTCACTTTCCGCGATCAACTGACTGGGCGGCTCCAAACCCTATGGCGTTTGGATGTTGTGGATCGCCTCCAACTCGGGGCGGTGCGCAGTGGCGAATCGGGCCTTTTACTTACCAAGAACCCAGTCACCGGCGCAACCGGCGTTGAGCTTCGCGAGCGAACCGTGGATCTGGACGCGACGGGCCGACTGTCAGGCACGAGCAGCGTGCCAGCGAGTGGCTGGAGTTCCGGCTCCAGTGCCGTCAAAGTGACGCTCCACTTGCCGCCGGGTTGGCGTTTGTTGGCCTTGTTTGGCGCGGACTATGTCAGGGGCGACTGGCTCACGGCCTGGACCCTTCTGGACTTGTTTGTCGTCCTGGTATTTTCCATGGGCATCTCCCGAATTTTTGGGAGACGCGCCGGAGTCCTGGCGTTTTTTGCTCTGGTCTTATCGTATCTTGAGCCGGAGGCACCGAGGTATAGCTGGCTGGGGTTGCTGGTCAGTGTGGCTTTGCTGCGCACAGTAGCCGAAGGCTGGGCGAAACGTTTGGCGAAGGTGCTGCGCGTGGTGGCTGCGGGATGTCTTTTTCTGATCTTGATTCCATTTGTTGCCAATCAGTTGCAGGAGGCATTGCATCCTCAGCTCGAAACCACTCCAAGACTTGGCTCGGATACCTCTTTCGTACCAGGTGAAATGCAGATGCAGGGCGAGGTCGCGCACTCAAAAAGCAAAATGGAAATAAAGGGAGCATCCAGCCTGCGCCTCCACGAACCCGCCGCAGACAAACTCCAGGGGTATCTACGCAAAGGTAACGCAGCATCCGATAACCTCGCTTACGACATAAAAGCCCGGATTCAAACCGGACCGCCCATTCCTGAGTGGACGTGGAGGCAAGCCAATTACGGGTGGAACGGTCCTGTGACGGTTGGGCAGAACGTACGCATGGTGTTGCTATCAAGAGGCATGGTGGGAGTGCTGACGGTGTTGCGCGTTGTTTTACTGCTGGCACTGAGTGGCTTGCTGCTAAACCTTTACAGCTGGAACAGTCGGTGGTTGGGGAAAACTGCCGCCTTGCTGCTGCTGGCGGGTGCCCTTTTACACCCCCTTCAGGCCGTGGAACCGATTGGGCTTCCGCTCCCGCAGGATTCCGCTGAGATTTCCCCACAAATATCTGCAACAGTGGGATTTCCTGACAAAGAGATGCTCCAACTCTTACGCCAAAGGTTGGAACCAAGCGTAGAGATTTATCCCAACGCGGCGGACATCCCGTTTGCCTCGCTTGTGATAGAGAACAGGAAGCTCACGATGGAGGCAGACGTGCACCTGGCAGTGGCTGCGGCGGTGCCTTTACCGGGAAAACTGGCGGCTTGGTCGCCTGTAAGAGTTCTTGTGGATGGCAAACCAGAGGCCGTACTGAGGCGCGAGGACGGGTTTCTGTGGATCGTGCTGTCCGAGGGGATTCATCGCGTGCGGGTAGAGGGAATGCTTGTGGAAACGGCGGAGTGGGAATGGGCGTTCCAGTTGCGCCCGAGGCGAGTGGAGATTAGCGCGCCGGAATGGACGGTGAGCGGGGTGCGAGCGAACGGCGTACCGGAGCAGCAGGTGTTTCTACGTTTGAAAGAAAAGACCAAGGTAGCGACCGGCTATGAAAGGCAAGAGTACGCTGCCGCCCTTGTGGTAGAGCGCCATCTTGAACTGGGGCTAAGTTGGCAAGTACGAACGACTGTTCGGCGACTTTCGCCAGAGGGCAGGGCCGTTTCGGTGCGCGTGCCGTTACTGGCTGGGGAACGGGTTTTGACGCCGAATTTTAGTTTGGCGGAGGGCTTTGTAGACGTCCGCCTCGGGGCACGGGATCAAGCGCTCACATGGGACAGCGAGCTGCCGGTCAGCGCGCGCCTGAAAATAGCGAGTCGGGCGGATGACAAGTGGGTGGAACAATGGCGTGTGGTGGCCTCGCCTGTGTGGAATGTCGGGCTCAGCGGCCCTCCTCCTGTGTACCGGGCGCAAGAACAAAAGCTGGTCCCGGAATGGAATCCGTGGCCGGGAGAATCCCTTGAACTAGCAGTGAGCCGGGCCGAAGCGCTTCAGGGGGAAACGGTGACGGTGAGCCATGTGCGGCACGAAGTCGTGCCTGGGCAACGCCAGCGTACTGCGAAAGTAGAGCTGACGGTACGCTCGAGTTTGGGCGAAGAGTTTATCCTTCGAATGCCGCCCGAGGCGGAAGTCATTTCGCTGCAAATCAATCAGAAAGAACGACCTGTGCGCATGGAAGCGGGGCGACTCATCGTATCGCTACAGCCTGGCGCACAGACGATTCGGGTTGATTGGAGGAGCGCAGAGCCGTTGACATCGGTGGCTCGTGTGGGCGCGGTTGTCCTGCCCGCAGCGAGTGCCAACGTCACTACCACCTTACAGATTCCAACGGACCGCTGGGTGCTGTGGACCTATGGCCCCCTGCGAGGACCGGCAGTGCGATTTTGGACCATACTTCTGTGCTCGGCGCTGGCAGGGTGGGCGTTGGGTGGAATCGGAATTTCGCCTCTAAGCCGGAAGGAATGGTCCTTATTGTGCATCGGGCTGACGCAGGTACCGCTTCCCGCTGGGCTGACCGTGGTGGGATGGCTGATGTGCTTGGCCATCCGCGGTCGCGAGCCCTACGCTGGGGTGCGCGCCTGGGTGTATAACGCACTGCAAATCAGCCTAATTTTTCTGAGTATCGCAGCGTTGGGAACCTTGGGAGCGGCGGTGGCACAGGGCCTTTTAGGGCGGCCTGAGATGTTCATCGCTGGCAACGGCTCTACACCAGCCATGTTGGACTGGTACCAAGCGCGAAGCGGCAAAGAGTTGCCCCAACCGGGGTGTATCCTGGTGTCGCTGTGGTGGTACCGGCTGGCAATGCTCCTGTGGGCACTATGGCTGGCCGGGGCGGTGCTGGCTTGGTTGCGCAAAGGCTGGGAGCAATTCTGCGCAGGCGGCGGCCTGAGGCGCGGCTAAGGCTCATGGGAGCGCCTTTTGCTCTTCCATTGAATCTCAATCCCTCCCATTAAATCCCATCGCCGTCCTCGGCTACCGTAGTCACTTCACCGAACGCGCCCCACACCAGTGATCCTCAACGACCTTCAGATTCGCCTCCTTGCTGAGCAAGGAATGATCCACCCTTTTGAAACTACCCTCGTGCGACAACTCGAAGACGGGCAACCGGTGCTTTCCTTTGGGCCGTCTAGCTATGGGTACGATTTGCGCTTGTCGCCACGGGAATTTCTCATCTTCAGGCACATCCCTGGTACGGTCGTCGATCCCAAGGCATTTAATCCCAAAAACTTGGAGTCCACCCCCTTGCACCGCGACGCCTCAGGTGCCTATTTTATTTTGCCGGCTCGTAGCTACGGCCTGGGAGTGGCCGTCGAGGAATTACACCTTCCCACAGACGTGACTGCGATCTGCGTGGGAAAAAGCACCTACGCACGCTGCGGCATCATCGCCAATGTAACGCCCGCCGAGGCCGGCTGGAAAGGTCACCTGACCCTAGAATTTTCCAACTCCAGCGCCGCCGATTGCCGCATTTATGCCGACGAAGGAGTCGTACAAATGCTCTTTTTTCAGGGACAACCTTGCGGCACCTCGTACCGGACGCGCCGTGGGAAATACCAAAACCAGCGCCAACGTGTGACGCTGCCCAAGGTGTAGTGGAAGGTTTGCCGAAGGCGCTCAGGCGCTCAGGCGCTCAGGGCCTGAGGGCCATGGGAATCGGGGAAAGAGCAAACCGCACTCGCGGCATCCCACTCCCCCCATCAGCGCCCAGCTCCCTACAACCTCGCGCGCATAGCGTCCACGCGGGCGGCGACTTCAGCAGGCATGCGCACGAGTTCGGGCCAGGTGCGGTGGTAGCCTTCGCCGGGCAATTTACGAGTGGCATCGAGGCCCATGTGTGTTCCCAAATTCGCCACACTCGGCGCGTGATCTAGCGCATCGCTCGGGTTTTTGGTGACAATACTGTCCCGCTGCGGATCCGTATTAGCACACATACGGAACAACACTTCGCTCGTGTTGTGGACATCGCAGTCGGCATCCACCACAACGATGTACTTGGCAAACATCATCTGCCCCATCCCCCACAGCCCGTGCATGATCTTGTACGCCTGCCAGGGATATTGTTTGCGGATAGAGACAAACACTAGGTTGTGAAACGTGCCCTCCGCAGGGAGCGCAATGTCTACAATCTCTGGAAAGTTCATCTGAAACACCGGGAGAAAAATCCGGGCGCTGGCAGTGCCCATGTAAAAGTCTTCCATCGGAGGAATTCCCACAATCGTGCAAGGGTACACAGCATCGCGCCGATGCGTAATGGCCGTGATATGAAACACGGGGTAGCGATCCACTGGCGTGTAAAAGCCCGTGTGATCACCAAAGGGTCCCTCGTCCCGCATTTCGCCCGGATTCACAAAGCCCTCTATCACAAAGTCGACATCCGCGGGAACTACGAGGGGAACGGTCAGGCAGGGTGCGAGATCCACCGGTTTTTTACGGATAAACCCTGCAAACAACAATTCGTCCAAGCCGTCGGGTAAGGGTGCCGTCGCGGCGAAGGCGTACGCAGGATCGCCTCCGATGGTGATCGCAACGGGCATGGGCTCGCCTTTTTCATAATACCGTTTTCCATGCCGTGCCCCCACCTTGTGCACTTGCCAATGCATTCCAGTGGTTTGTGGATCGTAAATCTGAATCCGATACATGCCCAGGTTGCGCTCACCCGTGTCGGGATCCTGAGTGTGAACACAAGGCAGCGTGATGAAGCGTCCGCCATCATCAGGCCAGCACTGAAGGATGGGTAGGTCTAAAAGTGTGGGAAACTTAACGGCCGCTTCTCCTGGGGTGAGCGGTATCTCAAAACGGTGTACCACTTCTTGCGCGGGACCCGTACGCACATGGTTAGGTTTGGCATTAAGAAGTCCAAGCCCCTGCAAGGCCAGATTCCAAGCAGAACGCAAATCGGTGGGCGGCTTGGCCTTCAAGATAAGCCGCATCTGGTTCATGAGTTCGTCGACATCGGCGATGCCAAGCGCAAGTGCCATCCGCGTGCGTGAACCCATCGTGTTCACCGCCAAAGGAAAAGACGATACCACTCCATTGACCGTCGGCTTCTCAAACAGCAGAGCCTTGCCTCCACCGGGCGACTTCATTTCACGATCCGCCCACGCCGTAATTTCCAACTCCGTTGCCACAGGAAACGGGATACGCACAAGTTCCCCTGCTTTCTCCAAAGCAGCGATAAATTCAGCGGTGGATCGGTATGCCATAAACCCACCTTAGCGGACGTCCTGACGGTGGAAAGACGCACCGTGTGAAATTGAGGTATGCCGTCGAAACGCACCGACCGCACAGGTGAGCAGGCGCGGTAACTGCTTCCACGATCCCCACCAAGAGACATGGAAGTCATCATTCAACCCACCGCTGCCGATGCAGGTCTTCTTGCCGCTCGGATGATTGCCGCCCTGGTGCGCTCAAAACCCACGGCCGTACTCGGCCTTGCCACGGGTGGCTCACCAGTTTCGCTGTACCGGGAACTCATTCGCATGCACCTCGAAGAGGACCTCGACTTTAGCCAGGTGACCACCTTCAACCTCGACGAATACCTAGGTCTGGGTCCAGCGCATCCCGCCTCCTACTTTAACTTCATGTGGACCCACTTGTTCCGATACATCAACGTACGGCCGGAACGCGTCCACCTGCCCGACGGACTCGCCTCGGACATCCCAGCCTGCTGCGCCGACTATGAGGCCGCCATTCGCAATGCCGGCGGCATCGACTTGCAACTCCTTGGCATTGGGAGCGATGGCCACATCGGCTTCAACGAGCCCGTCTCTTCTTTCAGCTCCCGTACCCGGATCAAGACGCTCACCCCTCGCACCCGCGCCGATAACGCGCCCTTCTTTGGCCCCGGGGAAGAGATTCCGCAACATGTAATCACCATGGGCATCGGCACCATCATGGAAGCTCGCGAAGTCATTCTTCTCGGCTTCGGTGCCAGCAAAGCAGACGCCCTCGCTGCCGCCATCGAAGGCCCTGTGGCCCAACTTGTTCCTGCGTCCATCCTCCAATTTCATCCTAAAACTCATGTCCTGATGGACGAGGCAGCCGCACAAAAACTACAGCGCGCAGAATACTACCGGCATGTATTTGCTAACAAACCACCTTGGCAACGGGTTTAGGTTCCAGAGATTGCCTTTTTCAGTTGCGCAGATCCGCTCCAGCTTCCCCGTCCCCCCATGAATACCCCCACAACCGACGTTTCACGCCGCGATTTCCTGCTCGCCTCCTCCCTCGCTGCGGGCGTCGCCGCCTTTCCCTCCATCGCGCGTGCTCAGCACAAAGCCGAACGCATCCGCATCGGGCTCGTAGGCTGCGGCGGGCGCGGTTCAGGCGCAGCGAATAACGCTCTCGAAGCAGATCCCGGCGTTCAACTCGTCGCCATGGCGGACGTGTTCCCCGAGAAACTCGAAAGCAGCCTCTCCGGCCTCAGCGCCAAATACGCAGGATCCCCCGGCCGCATCGACGTTCCCAAAGATCGCCAATTCGTCGGCCTCGACGCCTACAAACAGTTGCTGGCCTGTGACATCGACGTGGTGCTGCTAGCCGCGCCTCCCGGCTTCCGTCCGTTGCACTTCGCGGCCGCAGTTGAAGCCAACAAACACATCTTCTGCGAGAAACCCATGGGTACGGATGCCGTCCATGCCCGCAGCCTGCTGGACTCTGCCCGACTCGCAAAACAGAAGAAGCTCAGCGTCGTGGCCGGCTTCTGCTGGCGTTACAGCACGCGGCGGTCGCTGTTCGACAAAATTCACTCCGGTGCAATCGGTGAGGTACGTGGTCTTTACCACACCTATTTGACTGGCCCGGTTAAACCCATGCCCGCGCCCGAAACACGCCCGCAAGGCATGAGCGATGTGGAATGGCAGCTTCGGAACTGGATGAACTTTGTATGGCTCTCGGGCGACGGTCTCGTGGAGCAGGCCTGTCATAGCGTCGATAAAATGTTGTGGGCCATGAAGGATGTGCCGCCTCTGCGTTGCACCGCCAATGGCGGTCGCCAGGTTCCCAATCCAGGCAGCAACACGTTCGACCATGTGAGCGTCCACTACGAGTGGGCCAACGGTGTACGCGGCGTCATGGCGCAACGTCAGATCGGCGGCTGCTACAACGACAACAGCGATTACATCACCGGCGACAAGGGAATCGCTACCACCAAAGGCGGCCTGATTATCACCGGCGAAAACTCGTGGAAGTACGATGGACCAAACGTCGAGATGTACGTGCAGGAACACAAAGAGCTGTACGCCTCCATTCGCAGTGGCGAAGCCCACAACGATGGCGAATGGATGTGCCAAAGCACCCTCGCCGCCATCATGGGCCGCATGGCTGCCTACACCGGCGCCGAGGTCACTTGGGAACACATGCTCAAATCCCAAGACAACCTCTGGCCCGACGCACTCCGCATGGACATGGATCTTCCCGTCGCTCCCATGGCGTCCCCCGGTAAAACAAAACTTGTCTAAGCGGTTTCTTCCCTCCTCGTCCCGCCATGAAACGCTCCACGCTCAGCGCCCTCTGTCTCCTTCTCGCCGCATCCGTCCTGCAGGCCGCCCCACAACCACCCGCCGGATTCACCGCCCTCTTTAACGGCAAAGATTTGGACGGTTGGCGCGGAGGCACCACCTTCGATCACCGCGCCCTGCTGGAGATGCCCGAGGCAGAGCGATCTGCCAAAATCGCTAAATGGACTGAAGACCTCGGCGGCCATTGGACCGTTGAAGGAGACGACCTTGTAAACGATGGTAAGGGCACTTATCTGACCACCCTCAAAGACTTTGGCGACTTCGAGTTGCAACTCGAATACAAAACCGTTCCCAAAGCTGATTCGGGCGTCTATTTGCGCGGCGTGCCCCAAGTCCAAATCTGGGATCCCACCGAACCAGACGAGCGCGGTCTGGGGCGCGCCAAGGGCTCCGGCGGACTCTGGAACAACCCGGCAGGTTCGCCCGGAAAAGATCCGTTAGTGCTTGCAGACAAGCCATTTGGAGAGTGGAACCAACTGCGTGTTGTCATGGTGGGCTCGCGCGTCTCGGTGTGGCTCAACGGCAAAATGACGGTCGACCACGCCATTCTTGAAAACTACTACGATCGCAACTCCAAGGATCCTGCGATCAAGGCCAACCCGCGCCCCATCCCGCGCTCGGGACCAGTCCAATTACAAACGCATGGCGGTGAGATCCGCTGGAAAAACGTGTTCCTTCGGGAAATCGGTAGCACCGAAGCGAATGAAATTTTGTCCCAGCACGGAGAAGGCCCTGGCTGGAAATCGCTCTTCAACGGAAAAGACCTCACAGGCTGGCAAGGCCCCGTGGATCAGTATGAGGCCAAGGACGGTGCGATCTTCTGCAAAGCCGGCAAGGGCGGCACTCTCTACACTGTAGACGAGTTCTCCGATTTCAAGGTGCGCTCCGAGATCCTACTACCACCCGGCGGCAACAATGGGTTTGCGATACGGTATCCCGGTCAGGGCAACACGGCTTATGTGGGCATGTGCGAGCTACAGGTGTTGGACGATTCCGCAGACAAATACACCAAGCTGGATCCTCGCCAGTACCACGGCTCAGTGTACGGCATGGTGGCGGCCCATCGCGGCTACCAACGCCCCGTGGGTGAGTGGAACTTTGAAGAAGTGACCGTGGAAGGCTCGCGTATCCGGGTCGAATTAAATGGCACGGTGATTGTGAACACCGACGTGGCAACCGTTACCGAGTTCATGGCCAATTCGCCCCATCCCGGCAAGGACCGTACCAGCGGCTACTTCGGGTTTGCGGGCCACAACGATCCCGTGGGCTTTCGAGCACTGCGTATTCTGCCCTTGAAGTAGCAGGCTCACGACCGACTACGACTCAGGTTGCCCAGGCTCTAGTTTCGCAAAAAGCAGCGCACGCAGCGGCTCCGGGATCGGACTGGCTTGGAGCTGCCCCGTAGCGGGATTCACCCCCGCGTGGACGGCGACCACCTCGCCGTGAGCAACCACCACACCGGCCGAGGCCAGTCGGAACGTAAATCCGTAGCGGACCGAGCGCGAACGCACCTCTCGCACTGAGAGCTCGGTCTCCACAACATCCTCAAAGCGCAGCGGTTTCACATAGTCGCAGCCCACCTTCAGTCTGGGCCAGCCGCTTGATTGCCCCGCCTCATTTACATGAACGCTAAAACCTAATGAGCGCAGAAAAGCGTGCTCTGCAGATTCCATCCACCTAAAAAAATTGGCGAAGTGAACAATACCAGCCATGTCGGTTTCACAAAACTCGACCCGGCGTTGTTGTACAAATGCGAAGCCCATTCCGCCATGAATGCTAGGTGAGAAGCAGCGTCAAACTTCTTTGCGCGTACCCCGCTCTGAGACGCGCAAAAAGTGTTCCGCCATACACGCCATGGAAAACTCACGAACGACAGACGCCCTCCCCGCCGCCCCAAGAGCGCGCCGCTGCATGGGAGTCAGCAGAAGTTTTTCCAAAGCATCAGCAAGCTCCTCATTCGAGGCAGGTTCCACTAGCAAACCGCCGCCTGTCGCCTCCAAAATCTCTGGAAACGCCGCAGTCCTGGGCTGAACCACCGGCACGCCGCAGGCCATCGCTTCCAGCAAATACAACCCGAAGGCCTCACCATATGACGCTGGGACAGACAACAGACTGAGTCCCTGCAAAAATTGGATTTTCTCCTCCCGGCTGATGTTCGGCAGAAATTCGGCAACATCTAGTAACCCCGCCTCGCGCAGCTTCGTCTTTTGCAACTCCAGGTAGGGAGCGTCGTCCGGGATCATCGTACCTGCGCAACGCAACCGTGCTCCAGGCACGCGCCCACGGCGGCACACTTCAATAAAGGCATCTACTAGAGTGCCTAGGCCCTTACCGTGGATAAATCTAGCGAGGTATCCCACAACAGGCTCGGACGGCTCTTCAGCAACACCATACCCCTCAAGAGCTATCCCGTTGGGAATCACCTCCACACGTCCAGCGCTCAATCCAAGCCGAGCCTCCATCAGCTCGCCAAAAAATCGGCTCGGTGCCACGACTCCGTCCAACTCGCCGATGCGCCGTCCCATTTCCTCCCAAGAACGCGTTCGCCAAGGTTCCGGCAGACCGTCTAAAAAGCTGTCCTCGCCTTGGAGCGAACAAAACACGGGAACGCCGGTTTCCTTACGGAGTCTTCGGGCAACGCCTGCCAACAGCCCAGTAGACAGCCAAATCACATCGGGACGTTCCCCCTGCAAGATCCAGGCAACGAGCTTGTCAATTTCACGGTTCTGCGCGCCCTGCTCTCCCTGAAGCATGGAGAGCGTGATCGCAGCGGTATCGGCACCCTGGGTCATCCCCGAAAAACGGCCCAGCCATTTGAGAAGCGCCGGGTGATCCAACCATCGGTCCAGCCAAGGCGGCGCCTTACGAAACCAAGGAAAGCGCTGCTGAAGATACACGTTCAGCCCGCCAAAAAGCACCGGCGCTCCCGGCGAAGCTGCGGAATCCTCCAAGGTGAGCGGGAGGTAAAGAGGGAGAAGGACGGCGTCGTGGCCCGTGGCACAAAGCTGCTTGGCGAGAGCGTTGTCTCGCATACAGACGCCACAATAGTAGCTTCCCGTGCCGGGGGTCAGGAAAAGCAGCTTCATCGCAAGGAAAGATCCCTATACGCCCGCCTTCTTGGAAGATTCAGCACTTTTCACCTCGTCCCACAAAGCATCGAGAGCCTCAAGCGGCACGCCCTCCGTGGATACCCCGCGTTCCCGCATGAGCCGCTCTACGGAACGAAACCGACGCGAAAACTTACGAGTAGCTCCGCTCAGGGCCACCTCAGCGTCCACCTGAAGTTTGCGGGTGAGGTTCACCACGGAAAATAGCAAATCTCCGAGTTCCTCTTCCAAAGGTGCCCCGCCCTCTTGAAGCGCAGCTTCCACCTCTTCAAGTTCCTCCCGAATTTTATCCAACACCGGGCGCGCCTCCTGCCAGTCAAACCCAATGCGGGCAGCCTTTTTCTGCACCTTAGCGGCATACTGTAAGGATGGCATGCCCTCCGAAATTCCATCCAGCACCGAAGGTTCGACCTGCGCTCCCTTTTCTTGACGCTTGATTTCCTCCCAACGCACCAAAACAGCAGCGGAATCCGCAGCATCCTCCGCACCAAAAACATGCGGATGGCGGCGCACGAGTTTCTCTGAAATGCCGAGGGCGACTTCTTCAAAAGTGAACCTGCCCTCTTCTTGGGCGATTTGAGCATGAAAAACGACCTGCAAGAGAAGGTCACCGAGTTCTTCGCTCAAGTTGGTATCGTCGGAGGCATCAATGGCGGCCACCACTTCGTAGGCTTCCTCCAGCAAACCGCCGCGCAAACTGAGGTGGGTTTGTTCGCGGTCCCAAGGACAGCCGCCCGGGGCGCGGAGCATGGCGACGACGGCGCGCAACTGTTCGATAGCAGGCAAGGAGGAGTCGGGTGGAGTGTGGCCGGGCATAAGAAGGCACCTTAAGGCAAGCAGCGGCGGCGAGCCAGTCGCAGAAAAAGGATTTGGAGGGTGTAAACAAACGCCTCTGAGGTCCAAAGCACGTCCGCTCTTGCGCGATGTTCACATCCGCCACATGGCGCGGTTACGCATTCCAAACTCCGAAAACTCCCCTGGCGATACCCTGCTGATGTAGAGCGTTGTTCCAATAACGCCCGCGAAGGTGGCTACGAACACCCCGACGACAAGCCAGGCCGGCATCCCGTGTCCGACCGCAACGGCATTAAAAAAGGTACTCCACGAAGTCACTGGTACCGGTGCGTGCAGGAAAATCTTAGTTGTCCAAGCCCCAAGAATCAGGATGAAAAGGTAGATGTAATTGCGCTTCAAACGACGGCCCAAAGCTTCAAATCGGGTAATTTTAAAGGAAGGCATGAGCAAATCCTCACACATCATTTTCTGCCAATCGCCCTGTAAAATCCGCGTATTTTGGAGGACCATCGGCACTAGAAAATGCGCCTCCAGCAGTCGTACCCTCGCCCGGAAAGCATCATAAAACCGGTACCGCCGCGCCTCGATCCAGAGCAACATCCAGACCACAGCAATGTTGAAGAAAAAGATGCCGTGCGGCACGTCTCGGATGGAAAAGGCGACGGTAAACACCGTTGAAGTGACCGTAATGGCCCAGTTTGTCGTGGCATCCAAACGCAGTCGCCAGGCCATGATCCGCCCGAGCTCCCCTCTGTAAAAGTGGGACATCGCGTTGACATAACCGGGATCAAAGCGCTGCCCAGCATCGGCCGCAGCCGTGTGCGAAGTCGACCGAGGTTCCGCTGGTTCCTCTACAGGCGCCATTTTTTAAGTTACTCACACACCGCGTTATCCGGGAGGCCAAGCTCAGAAAGCTCATTGAGACCGCGAAGTCTCCTTGCGAATCAACACTTCTCGGGCTCGCTCCAACTGGGCGCGTTCAGCCTCCGTCAAACTGGCAATCCCGAAGCGCTGGATCTTATCAAGCACAGGATCAATGAGTTCTATCGCGTCTGCTTTCGGTTCCACAACGCGGAACGCCGCTTCTACGGCGCGCTTCTGGACCGGAGCGGGCTCAAGCACGCGAAACTGCGGCTTTCGAACGGGCATTCCCATGCGTGGCATCCCCATTCGAGGGAAAACAAAGCGCCCCTGCTGGAAGCGCACATAACCAAAGGCAAACCCAGCCGACACGAGCGAATGAATCAACTGGCCCCAAGCGTGCTCAGCCACGTAGGAGAGCAGTTGCAGGCTCAAAAATACGAGGGCAGTCCATTTCGCCGAAACGCCGAAAAGCAAAGTCACTCCCGGTGCCATTGTGGCGAACGCTACGAACAGGGCAAAAGTGCCGGGTAACCCCACCCATTGCATGGGCAGCACCACGCCGGCGAGCACTCCAGCCAATGCAGGGGCGAGGACAATACCCAGACACAGTCGTAAAAAAATAGTTCGCCCGAAAAATGCCTCCAACTCCCGCCCGAACCACCACAACATCAACATGTCTAGCGCCAGCGAAATCGTTGGCGGATTCCATAACACGTACGAAACTGCCCGCCACACCTCCCCTCGATGCCAGATCGCAGGGCTCGAAAACTGGAGTATCGCCGCCCAATTGTGATTAAAGGCAAGCGCCGCCGTGGTGAGCAGCATGGTAAGGAGGCAACCCGCCACCAACGCCAGAGGCGTGCTCACAGCATGCCCCGCCACTTCGAACCAAGGGCCCCGGCCTTCAGATGGGTGTCCTGCAATCATTTGGTTGGGTAAATGTAGCACACTCCGGGACAGGTGCACCTTGGAAGAAGAAAAAAGAACGGGGGAAAGACCACTATCGGATTTAAGGGAAGCGGATGGGACCCAACGGAGGCGCAAAAGGAATCTATAGCCTTGTGCCCTCCCTTGGTGCCCATCCCCCCAGCCCGGGGCGGATTACACCGCCTGGTCGCCGGTCTCGTCAGTGCGAATCCGCACCGCTTCGTCCACCGCCGACACAAACACCTTGCCGTCCCCGATCTTCCCAGTCTTGGCAGCTTTCACCACGGCGGCTACCGCCTGTTCCACCAAGGAATCGGTGAGCACAACCTCCAACTTGATTTTCGGCAGAAAATCTACGGTGTACTCGCTGCCTCGATAGATCTCAGTATGGCCCTTCTGGCGGCCAAACCCCTTCACCTCAGTGACGGTCATCCCTTCAACGCCGATCTCGGCTAGGGCATCCTTGACCTCCTCCAACTTGAAAGGCTTGATGATAGCTTCAATTTTTTTCATATTATTGCATTACACTTAAGTTGCCGCACAGCTCACGGCAATCAGGCATTCTGAAAAACACGTCGCCAGCCTACAAAAGGTAGCCCTCTTCCCCGTGTTCGCTGATGTCGAGCCCAGCGTCCTCCACTTCTGGAGTCGGCCGCAGACCCACCACCGCCTTCACCACGAGGGCGATCACCACGGTGGCCACGATGGAGATGACAAGCGTCAGCGCGATGGCCTTGCACTGCACGCCCACCAACCCGCCATTGCCCACCAGCGCAGCAAGACCGTTGCCCGGCTCTGCCGCGTCCTTAGCCGCAGTCACGGCCGTGTCCAGATTGGCATTCGCAGTCTTGTCGGCAAAAATCCCCGTAAGAACCGCGCCAATAGTGCCACCCACAGCATGCACACCAAAGGTATCCAAGGCGTCGTCATAGCCAAACTTCGACTTCAGGTGCATCACGAAGACGTAAGGCACCACAGCCGCCACGACGCCGATTAACACTGCACCCGTCGTTCCCACAAAGCCGCAAGCGGGCGTGATTACCACCAAACCCGCCACTGCCCCGGAGCAAAATCCGAGAATGGAGGCGTGCCCGCGTATCACGCGCTCAAGCAACGCCCACACGAAGGAAGCGGTGGCTGCGGCTAAGGTTGTTGTCGTAAATGCGTTAGCAGCAATGCCATCCGCCGCGAGAGCGGACCCTGCATTGAATCCATACCAACCCACCCAAAGCATTCCCGTGCCGACCATACACAACACCATGGAATGCGGAGCCATCTGCTCCTTACCAAATCCGGCGCGTTTTCCAAGAATGATGCAAAGTACGAGGGCGCTCCAGCCCGAGGTCATGTGCACGACCGTGCCGCCGGCAAAATCAATCGCTGGAATCAAGGCATCCTTGTTCCAAACGCCGTTCATCAAGCCAGTGATGCCCCAAACCATGTGGGCCATGGGGAAGTAGACGAGAAACATCCAGATGGCGATGAAAGTCATTACCGCCATAAACTTCATGCGTTCAGCGATGGCGCCCACGATGAGAGCTGGCGTGATGATGGCAAACATCATCTGGTACATCGAGAACACGTTGTGCGAAATCCAGTAGGAGTAATCTGTGTTCGGGGCGGAATCGACGCCCTTGAGGAAGAAATACTCTGAACCGCCTAAGTAGGGACTATTGAAGCTCTTTCCAAAAACAAGGCTATAGCCAAAAGCCCACCAGAGCAGGGTGACCATTCCAGCGCATCCCAGACATTGGGCGAGCACGCTGAGCACGTTCTTTTTACGCACAAGACCGCCGTAAAATAGAGCCAAGCCCGGCAATGTCATAAACAAGACAAGCGCCGTTGAGGTCATCATCCAGCCATTATGGCCAGGACCTGCAACCCCAAGGGTGCCCTGTTTGAAGCCCGTGGGGAGCGCCTCCGTTTCTTCGCCCGCCGCATTTTTCTGCTTCACCTTCAGGCTTTTGAAAGCGTCCTCCGGATTCGTGTTTTGAAGGTACGCCTCCAAAGCATTCACACGCATCTCCAAGGTGGCCTCAGGTAGGGCGGGCGCTTCAGCGGCCGGGGCAGCTGTGATGGGAACGACAGGGGCTGGGGTAGCACTTTCCTGAGCGCAGACGCGGGGTGCGCCACCGGCCAAGGCGGCGAACAAGCCGGCTGCTAGGGCGGCAAGTCGGAGGTTTTTCAACATACTATACTCTTTTTCTGTTTGGGGTTTGCTTGCAGGAACCATGGAAACCCTCGGATCAGGGGGATCTCCAGCATTCGTTGATCGTGCCAAGATTAAACTCTGAAAGACACGCTCGGACGGCTCGCCAAAGGCCGACGCTTCACGAGTTGCCCAAGAATCAAGCCATATCAACCTTTTGGTTCAAGCCTCACTCTACCTTCGGTCGAACAAATGTCGTCCACGATGCACGGCCCACGCCCGATAAGCCGGTTCATCCACATGCGACCCATTGGCCAAATTTCGCCAACACGCGCAAAAAGCGACTACAACAGCCGCCCTTAAATCCACTGAAACGCCTCTAAAAATTCATTATCAACAGTTTCCAGACCGTGGCACGTCCACTGCTTAAACAACGCCTGGAAGCCGCCGCCCTGACCTCCTGGTACGATCAGCCAAGCCGCCCGCATTCATACACCCACCGAACCTATGAAAACCCTGATGCGCAAAACCGCCGCGCCTCTGGCCGCCGCGCTAGCGTGGCTGGCTGGGCTGGGCGGTTTGGTGGGCGCTCAAGAAACGGCACCAGCCCATCCGACGACCGCCCCCGATCCGGTGCCCGCCCTTTTGCCCGGCCTTGTAATGCCGGCACTGGCCGCTAATCCAGAGGGCGACAAGCCCCGGGATCCTTTACCCGATCCCCTGGGGTATGTTCCGGGGCTCAATGGAGGAACGAAGCTGGACCTTCAATGGCCCGTGCCTGCGGACGCGAGGTCCGTCAACCCTGACGGGCAAGACGCGGTTTCCATGGAGGAACTCGTCAACAATGTGGCGCACAACAAAGTGTCCATCAACATGGTTTGGGTGCTCGTAACGGGTTTCCTTGTGATGTTCATGCAAGCTGGGTTTGCTTTGGTGGAGACCGGATTGTGCCGTGCCAAACATGCCGCGCACGTGATGGCGACGACTTTTCTCGTTTACCCGCTTGGAATGCTCGGCTTCTGGGTTTGTGGATTCGCTTTCATGTTCGGCGGCTATTTCAACGGCCCAGTCGCCATCGGTTGGCAGCCGCCCTTCGGGCAAGGTCTTCAGTTGCTGAACGGGGAGTTCTCTGTAGAGCTCTTTGGAAAATCCTTCGGCCTGCTCGGAACCAAGGGCTTTTTTCTCAATAACGACTTTTTGGATAGCTCAGTTTTCGCCCTCTTTCTCTTTCAAATGGTGTTCATGGACACGGCAGCCACCATTCCAACGGGCGCAATGGCGGAACGCTGGAGTTTCAAAAATTTCATGCTGTACGGCGGGTGGGTGGGCGCTCTGTGTTACCCGATTTACGGCAACTGGGTGTGGGGCGGGGGCTGGCTGGCACAGCTCGGAGTCAACTTCGGGTTGGGGCACGGTCACGTCGATTTTGCAGGCTCTTCAGTGGTCCATCTCACCGGAGGGATCCTGGCTCTTGTAGGCAGCGCAACTCTTGGACCGCGTCTGGGCAAATACGGTTCCGACAGAAAACCCCGGGCCATGCGCGGGCACAACGTACCGTATGTGTTGCTTGGCAGCTTCATCCTGGCCTTTGGGTGGTTTGGCTTCAACGCCGGATCCACTCTGGCAGGAACCGACAATCATGCCGCCATCATTGCGGTTAACACGATGCTCGCCTCCGCTGGCGGCGCACTTGGCACGACGCTCTGGCTTTACCTGACTGCGAGAAAACCTGATCCCACCATGATCTGCAATGGCCTGCTCGCGGGACTAGTCGCAATCACCGCCTCTTGTGCCTTCGTGAGCTCGCTTGCCGCCGTACTCATCGGCCTGATTTCCGGGGTGCTCGTTGTACTTTCCGTCAACTTTTTGGATCAAGTCGTTAAGATCGACGATCCCGTCGGTGCCATCTCAGTGCACGGAGTGTGCGGTATTTTTGGAACGCTTTGCGTGGGTATCTTCGCAAACGGCTCTTACGGAGCAGGCTGGGGCGGAGTTCATACGCTGTTCAAGGAGGGGGCGATTCAGACGGTCCTCAATGACGGCACGACCGAGGCGCTTCGCAAGTATGCGGAACTCACGACTGCGGGATGGATGGATCAGGGTGTGACAGGCATTTTCGGAACGGCTTTCGGGGCCAACTACAATGACCGGGGCCAACTCACTGCTGCGTTCATCGCAGTGATCACAAACATGCTGTTCGTAGGAATCAGCGGGTTCATTTGGTTCAAGGTATCCAACCTCCTCTTTCCCCTGCGCAGCAGTCGGCAAGACGAACTCGATGGCCTCGACAGGCCAGAAATGGGCGTGGAAGCGTACCCCGACTACCACCTGTCCGACCGTACTTCACCGCCGGTTCAGTAAACAAAACAACTCCCCAGCACGAGGCGGTAGCAGGAACCGCCCCGACCAAACCCTCAGTTAGATCACACAATTCCCATGAAAAAAATCGAAGCAATCATCAAGCCCTTCAAATTAGAGGAAGTTAAAGACGCCCTCGCCGAAATCGGCGTTGAAGGGATGACCGTCACCGAAGTCAAAGGTTTCGGCCGCCAGAAGGGACACACCGAAATCTACCGGGGCAGCGAGTACACCGTAGATTTTCTGCCCAAAATCAAAGTGGAAGTCGTCTTGGGCGATGCCCTGATTGATTCCGCAGTCGCTGCGATTGTGAAGGCTGCGAAAACTGGAAAAATCGGGGACGGGAAGGTGTTCGTGTCTGAGGTGCACGAAGCCGTCCGTATCCGCACTGAAGAAACCGGCGAAAAAGCCTGCTAAACCCATCCTCCGGCGGCGTTGTTCAAGGCGGCGGAATACTTCATTCCGCCGCCCTTTTTTTGCCCAAAGCTTGCCACCCTCTGTTTTGATAAACCTAAAAACGGCAATAAAGGAATACACTCCCTCCGCCGCTCGGGTTCGCAGTTTTTGAACGGAGCGCGGGCTTTCCAACCCGCGTCTTGCCCAGGCAGGCGGACTGGAAAGTCCGCCCTTCTGTTGAATGCCTAACGGCTGACCTCAAGCGGCAAAAGCGCGCACAAGGTGAGCATATCGGGTCCGCCAGTTTGCGGGCAAGCGCACGGGACGACCAGCCGGCATTTGTACAAGAGCCAACATCTGGCGGGAAGTCACGATGAGCGCGTCATCGGAGGCGCGCCGGGCTTCAAAACCGCACCAGAAGCGGCTTCTGTCTAGGGAATCCAACCAGCCATCGATAACAAGGCGGTCTCCGAGCAGGGCGGGCTTTTTGTAGTCGATCTCCGTACGGGCAACAACTGGGAAGAGACTCGTTTTCACCATGTCAGCAAGGCCGAGCCCAAGTTGCTCACCAAGATTAGTGCGAGCCGTTTCAATAAAGCGTAGATAGGCGATGTTGTGTACAACTGCCGCGCAATCCGTGTCAAAAAACATGACCTGCACTTCCGTCCGGATTTTCGGCGTCAAAGGGTGTTCAACGGGACTCATCGAAATTTTGGAACGAGGCTTACTGCCGCTCATACTCGCCCTGACCCACTTTTTTGAAAATAGCGAACCCGGCGTTTTTAGCCTGTGAGACGGAGAGCGGCTTAATGATGTTCGGCGTGGAGAAGGAGCTGAGGAGCTTGCGCACAGGTTGTCGGCACAGCGGACATTTTTCGAGCGGCGGTGCACTGAGAGGGCGGTTCAAAGTGAAGCCCTTTTTGCAGATCCGACAATCCCCAGCGCAGGGTTCGTATTCGTAAATGGGCATGTGGAGTGAGCAGAATTGAAGTTCAAGCGTGTGAACTTCCGTCTAGATACGCCTGCCATTCAGCAGGCAGGTGGCACTGCTCTACGGCATCGGCGATACGACCTTCGGCACCGGGATCAAACACGGTAGTCGTTCCGTAAACCATGATGACGTCTGCAGACCCCTCCACCCGCAAAGCATGAGCGACCCCTGGCGGAATCACGACCCCTGCATGCACAGAACCGCCGCTATCGTCGCCCTCAATAAAGAACCGCATCACCCTACGCTCCAGCCCTGCACGTTCGTCGACTAGAAGCATCTCCACATTGCCTCGGACAAAAAACATGACGTCCCACTGCTCCTTGTCATAAGGGCGCTCACTAACCGGCGCAGGAGAGGGCCCAAAGAGATGCTGAAACCAGGCGCCTGGCTCGTGCCCTTGCGGAATAAATGGCGGATGGATGTGAAACCCTTTTGCGGTGCCGTGGAACATGGTGGCTGACGCCCACTGCCGCGGCCAAAGCCCTAGATTGCCGGTCACTCCCTGCCCGTCCCGCACAAATTCGCCAAAGAAGCCACGATGCCGCTGGCGGAACACTCGGCGAGGCACCAGGTCCACACCTGGAATCCAACCATGGGCGAGGCTTTGGCGGTCTGCCGCGAGAAGTTCGGCGACTGTGACGCCGCAAGAATGGAGCCGTTCCAGAAGTGAGCCTGCAGCATAATTACGCTGAGAAAGTGCAGCGTGAGCGGGTGCTTTGAGTGCGGTCCAACGGTCCATAACAGCGAGTTCTAAAGGAGTTCGAGCTGCACGCGACAATTTTCGTCCAAAAGGGACCAACTCAGCTTCGAGTGCAACAGGCTTTTATCGCCGCCGCAATTGCTTGAACCGAGCTTTCCAATTCCAGATCCGTGACGCAATACG
>CAIWVL010000316.1 GCA_903916085.1 uncultured Spartobacteria bacterium | reverse complement strand
CTTCCAAATCAGCCCAAGCAAAACGGCTTGGCCGTCGAGGGCTTTTTTCCCCTCGGCAGGCCAAGTGCCCTCGGCGATTAAGTCGGCCAGTCCCAAGCATTCGCGACCACGCCAGAACCGGGTGGCGGAGTCGAAAGTGACCTTTTGTTCGCTAGCTTTCTCGTCTGTACCTTGCTTCGGTTCGAGCTTGACAACGAGCAGCCCTTGCTCCTTCTGAAGGTCTACTTCTTTAAGTTTCCACACTTTGCCCTCGCGCAGACAGTAGCTGGGCTCGTCCTCTAGGAGAATGGCGTGGTTCTCAGCCGGGACCACGCCTATGCCTCGATAGTGATTCGCGTCCCGGTCCTTATTGTCCACCGGCAGCACGGGCACGGCGGAGAGCTTCGGATCCGGTGGAAGAAAAGCCCGGACGCGCATGATAGTGCCAAGCTGGACGTCCCTGAGGTCCGCCGGTGCGCCATGATAGCGGACCATGCCGTAGGGCAGCATCGCGAAGGGGTTCGGATCATTCCTGCGAAACATTCCGACGCCTTCCACTCGGATGCTACCGCGGCGATTTGCGTGATCCACGAAGATGAGTTCACCTCGGTAGGAATGCGCCAGCTCCAGAGGTGGAAATTTTCCCGCTTCGGGTCGGAACGGTGCGTCTGCGGCTTGAGCGGCGTTTGTGAGCGAGGAAAGGCCGAGGCACAGGGCAGCAATCCAGCGCGGGTGGAGGAGGCGCGTCATAGCGAAACGACTTTGTTGCTGTCACCGAACTGGTCGATTTCCACGCCCATGCGCTGAGCCATGAGGAGCAGTAGGTTGCTCATGTGTGCGTCTGAGTTCGCAGGACGGCTGCAGAGCCGGTAGTGTTCCCCGGGAGTGTCGAGTTTGTAGCCCTCGAAGTGCCCCTGGTTAAAGTCGAGGTGGCGGCCGTGTTTGAGGCCGAGGTCCGAACCGCCAGCGAGCACTAGCGGGAGGTTGGCGTTGCCGTGACTGTGGCCGTAGGACATGCCGCTGCCAAAGAGTGCCATCGTCGAGCCAAGCAGTGGCTTCCCGCCGAGATCCTTGGTTTCCGCGAGTCTGCTCAGGAAGTACCCGAACTGCTCGATGGCGAAGGTATCGTACATCGTGAGCTTTTCCATGTAGCCCGGATCCCCGCCGTGATGGCTGAGTTGATGGCGCGACTCTGTGATACCGATTTCAGGAATGGCGAAAGCATCGCCCTCGCCGCCTAGGCTGAAAGTGGCCACGCGCGTGACGTCCGTTTGGAAGGCGAGCACCATGAGGTCATAGACGGTGCGGAAGTAGTCACCCGCCTTAGTGGCTGCGACATCGCGGCTCGTCCGTTGGCGGTCGGCGTCGGAGATGACGGGCAGGGGAGTGTCTAGCCACACATCGGCCCGCTTGGTGCGGATCTCCGCCTCGCGCACCGAGGTGAGATACTGCTCCATACGTCCTTTGTCCTCCGCGCCCATCTTTTTCTCAAGTTGCCGCACTTCCTCAAGGTTCGCGTCAAGCACGCTGCTTTTACGGCGTAATTCCCGCCGCTGGGCTGTCTTGCCGTTCTTCGGCTCCTCAAACAGGGATGCGAAGATCTCACTGCAACGTCGCATTGCGGGGAGACGGACGCCGTCGGCCGTCCATGCGAGCGAATCCTGCGTGATCGCAATTTCCAACGAACTGACCCGGGTCAGCTGCGCGGTGACTTCCGCCATCTTTTGGTCCACGGAGATCGTGTTGCGATCTGTGGGGCCGAGCTTTCCGCCGGTCAGCCAGGTGCTGATGCAATTGTGGTGATGACTGAGGTTTCCTGGGTGATGCAGACCGCTGATCGGCGTGATGACCTGGCGATGTTTTTCGAGAGGCTTGAGGGAGCGGGAGAACTCGTAATCCGCGCCGGGCTGGGTGATCTGGTAATTGAGCGAATGGACGCCGTTGGCAAGGTAGATGAAGGCGCTACGCCGGGGCGGGGCGGTTTCAGTCTCCGCCGCTCTCAACGGCAGCATGCATTCTAGAAAGGGCAGGGCGATCATCGAGCCCATCGCACGCAGGGCATGGCGACGGTCGAGGAGCCAAGATTGGGACAAGTAGTTAGCCATGGTTTTATTTGTGAGGTGTTTCCGTGTTTAGCGTTTGCGCATCAGGTCGGAGAGAGCCACGGCGCGAATGATGTCACTGATTTGATACTGATTCCTCTTCGCTTCGGCGACGATGGCATTGAGGTCATCTCGGTCGTCATAAGTGAGGACTCGGCGCAGTGCGTACGTGCAAAGGTGCTCGATGAATGCCCGCGCAATGGTGTCACGATCCTCAAGCAGGCGTTGTTTGAAGTCGTTGGCGTCTTTGAAGGCGCGGCCATCAGGCATTGCCCCTGCGGGATTGATCAAGGGGTCAGCGCCCAGGCCGGCCGCGATTTTTTCATGGGTACGCCACTGCCCGATGGCGTCATAATTATCCCAAGCTAGGCCGAGGGGGTCGATTTTCGAGTGGCAAGCGGCACAACTTGCATTTTGGGCGTGTGCCGCCAATTTTTCGCGCAACGTGGCCTTGGGGTTTTGCGCCGTGCTGGGTTCGATCGCAGGTACGTTCGCGGGCGGCGGCGGCGGTGTCTTACCGAGAATTGCCTCGCTCAGCCAGACGCCGCGGTGCACCGGGCGGTGGCGTGTGCCATCGGACGTCAGCCCAAGCACCGCGCCTGTCGAGAGTAGACCTCCGCGATGGTCTTCAGGTTTGAGGGCTACGCGCTGGAAGCCGTCGGATTTTGGTTCGGGTAAACCGTAGAAATCGCAGAGCCTAGTGTTGGCCATGGTCCAGTCGGAATCAATGAAGCTGTCCACGGGCAGGTTCTTCGCGAACATCTCGCGGAAATACTCGACGACTTCCGTGCGCATACTTGCCTCCAGCCACGAGTCGTACTTTGGGTAGAGTTTCTTGTCTGGCGGGAACATCCCCACGCGGTGGAGTTGCAGCCACTGCCGGGCGAAATCGTCGACAAAGCGGTTGATTTTCTGGTCCGAGAGAAGCCGATCCACTTCTTTTTTCAGGCCTTCGCCCTTGAGATTCCCGCCTTTGGCTGCGGTGAAGAGGCCGTCGTCGGGCATCGAACTCCACAGGAAATACGAGATCCGCGAGGCGAGTTCACAGTCCGTGAGCTGTTCACGGGCTACTGGGTCGCCCTCAACGAGGTAGATAAAATTCCGTGAGGTCAGTACGCCTTGTAGGGCAACGCGATAAGCCTCGGCCAG
>CAIWVL010000315.1 GCA_903916085.1 uncultured Spartobacteria bacterium | reverse complement strand
CGTGACTACAACCAGAGTTCGACGTTTTTCACGTACCAACGTCAGGAGCAACTCAATAATCGTCGCCCCAGTGCGGGAATCAAGATTGCCGGTGGGTTCATCGGCAAAAAGCAGCGTAGGATCATTGATAAGCGCACGGGCAATGGCAACACGCTGCTGTTCGCCTCCGGAGAGTTCCGCAGGGAGATGCTGCATACGGTCTGCAAGGCCCACCCGTTCGAGGACTTCCTCGGCTCTTTCTTGAACGCTGGCCGCCCGATTGGCACCGATAATCGCAGGAAGCAGAACGTTCTCAAGTGCAGTCAGTTCCGGGAGGAGGAAATACCCTTGGAACACAAAGCCGATACGCTGATTGCGGCGTCGGCACTCTGCCTTGTCTCCCTTAGAATACAGAACTTCGCCCTCAAAAGTCACCGTTCCCGCTTCAGGCTTCTCCAGCCCTGCTAGCGTATACATCAAAGTCGTTTTACCAGCTCCAGAGGCACCCACGAGAAAAACGGACTCCCCATGGCTAATGTCGAGATCTATCCCCTTGAGTACGTCCACCGTGCGCCGTCCGATTCGGTAGGATCGGCGCAGTTGAGAGGCGGATAAATGAAAGGGATGCTCCATGTGAAGTGTTAAGGATGCAGAACCACGGGTCACTCTTCAACCCCAGAGAAAGCACGTGTGATGCTCATCGCGCTGAGGCCCGTTCTAAACGGTCGTTAATGGCCGCCCCAAGTCCCCCGGTCGGCACGCGTTCAGCATAAATCACCTCCACCCCAGAAGCATCCAAACGGCGCATCGCGGCAAACAAACGCGCTGCAGCCTCCACCACATCGCCAGTCCGACTCAGAACCTCCACCGCGCCAAATCCGGGTCGCGCCTCATTCCATGCCAGCAACCCAGTGCGTCTTCCATCCGGCACGGCCGCGCCCAATGCCACCAAACGCATTTCCGTCCTCGGCGCGTAATGGCTTTTCAACTGTCCCGGTGCCTCAGGCAACTCCCTGTCCTTAAGGACGGCTTCCACCGGCGCAAAGGTCTCCAATTGCTCACGGGTGATCGGCCCGCTTCGTAAAATACGCAAGCCTTCCTCCCCCAGCGCCACAATCGTCGATTCCACCCCGTGCGTCGTAGCTCCCGCGTCCAGAATGAGCGGAATGCGGCCATTGAGTTCGGAAAAAACGTGTTCAGCACAGGTCGGACTTATCCGCCCAAACCGGTTTGCACTGGGCGCCGCCAACGGTCGCCCAAACCGACTCAGCACCGCCTGAAACATGGGATGTGCACTCCAGCGCACCGCCACCGTCGAGAGCCCGGAGCTCACTAAATCCGGGACGCAAACCCGCTTCGGCAGCACCAAAGTCAGCGGCCCCGGCCAGAAAGCCGCCACCAAACGGTCCACCAAGGGGCGCGCTTCCGATGGAATTTGCGTGAACTTGTCCAACCAAGAAAGGTCGGGCAGATGGCAAATAAGCGGGTCAAAAAAGGGACGCTCCTTCGCCTCGAAAATGCGAGCGGCAGCGCTCGCCTTTAGTGCGTCCCCGGCGAGGCCGTAAACCGTCTCAGCTGGAAGCGCTACGATCCCCCCCTCCTCGAGTATTCGACATGCCGCCTCCACCGCCGCCGGGAGTGCGATCGGGCCAAGACAAGAGTAGATACGCGTTTCCATGACAAAGGAAGAATGGGGCAATCTTCAGACGTTTTCCCGCCCGAATCAGGGTTGCCGCCTCAGACGACGGCGAGCTTCCTGCACCTGTTCCTGCGCCTTCTCCAAGGTGGCCCCGAGCGCCACTAAATGACCCATCTTGCGCCCCGGCCGTGGTGCCGCCTTTCCATACAGATGAATCTTTACTTCAGGCAAAGCTGCGGCCGCTGCCCAGTCGGGCTCGCCATCCCCCCATACGTCGCCCAGTAAATTTGCCATAGCCGTCGGACGGAGCAGCTCCGTCGAGCCCAAAGGCAACCCACACACCGCCCGCAGTTGCTGTTCAAACTGACTCGTCACCGAGGCGTCGAAGGAAAAGTGGCCGGAATTGTGAGGACGAGGCGCGAGTTCGTTGACAAGGAGTCGGTCGCCGGGGAGCAAGAACATTTCCACGGCAAGCAGCCCTGTCAGGTCGAGCGCCACAGCCGCTTGTACGGCCAGAGCGCAGGCCTCCCGTGCAGCAAACTCACTGATCCGAGCGGGCACAAGCGTCAGGTCAAGAACATGGTTGGCGTGAGAGTTTTCGCAAACCGGATAAGTCGCCGTCGAGCCATCCACGCCACGCGCGACGAGCACGGAAACTTCGCGTTCAAATGGCACCCAAGCCTCCAAAACAGCAGCCTGTCCGGCAAAACTCGACCATACCTCCGCTAAATCCGACTCGGCAGTAATCTTGCGCTGACCCTTGCCGTCGTACCCGAAGGCAGCTGTCTTTAGCACCGAAGGAATGCCAAGACGCTCCACAGCCGCCCGCAGATGCGCCTCGCTAGTCACTGGCGCAAACGCCGGCAGTGGCAGACCCGAGGCTTGCAAAAACTCCTTTTCACGCAACCGATGCTGGCAAACATGCAACACCCTCCCAGAAGGCCGGACCACACACTGTTCGGCAGCCCATTCCACGGACTGCACAGGGACGTTTTCAAACTCAAAGGTGAGCACATCCACCCCTTTGGCAAAGGCTCGGACTGCGCCTTCATCCTCATAGCTCGCGCAAATTTCCACATCTGCCACCTGGCCAGTAGGGGTGTCGCGTTCAGGACTAAAAGTGTGAACACGGTAACCCATCCGGCGGGCGGCGATGGCAAACATCCGCCCCAGCTGCCCGCTCCCCATCACCCCAATAGTACTGCCGGGTAAGAAAACAGACGGTCCGCTCATAGCACAGATTGCGGAAGTTCAGCCTCAAGAACCTGTGCGGTTTGCATCGCACGAAATGCCTCGAGCCGCTCACGAACCGGCAAGTCGTGCAACGCCAGAACAGAAGCCGCCAGTAGCGCCGCATTACGTGCCCCCGCTTGACCGATCGCGAGCGTTCCCACGGGAATGCCGGCTGGCATTTGGACAATGGATAAAAGCGAATCCACCCCGCGCAAAACCTTACTTTCAACCGGCACACCAAACACAGGCAATCGCGTATGCGCTGCTACCATCCCAGGTAGATGCGCCGCGCCGCCTGCTCCAGCGATAATCACCTGTAAACCCCGGGCAGCCGCTTCCCGTGCGTACTCGCTCATTAGTTCAGGAGTCCGATGAGCCGAGACCACGCGGCGCTCGTGCGCAATGCCAAAACTTTCGAGTGTCTCGGCAGCGTGTCGCATCGTTTCCCAATCCGAGACACTGCCCATAATGATACCTACAACAGGCAAGGGCGCTTCCATGCACTAGATTGCACGCAGGGAACGCGTCTAGTCAACTCACTCAACCCTAACAGTCGTGCTGTCCCCCTTAAAAAGCGCCCTCCGAGTCCGGTATTACCCTAGATCACCACAAGCTTCGGATGAACCGAATAGAATGGCACATCGTCACACGCCTCGAAAGAAACTCCTGTAGCTAACGCGCCTGTCCCCCCATGGATCCAAAGGTTTATCCGATTGGCGATAGTCGTCGGCCGGACAAGTCAGAATGACGAATGCTGTAAAGTCCCTCCCGGGGGGAGCCACAAAAAATTTCTACTCCTCTGCTCCCCCGATCTCCTCCTGTTAAAAACGAGCAATCTCTTTTCCTGTTTCTTCTTTAATCGGCCCTAGCGTGCGGCGGGAGGCGGGAGGCGGGAGGCGGGAGGCGGGAGGCGGGGCGGG
>CAIWVL010000314.1 GCA_903916085.1 uncultured Spartobacteria bacterium | reverse complement strand
CGGCGGCGGCGATCCAGATAATATAAGTTTGCGGGTCTTACGCTTGCTGGCAGGCGTGACCGACCGTCGCCTTGTCTTGAAGGTGATCGTTGGATCGGCCAACCCACATGTGGCATCTCTGCGTGCCGAAATCCCAATGCATCATGAGGTCCAGATTCTGTGCAATCCGCCGAACCTTCCAGAGTTGATGAGCCGGGCTCATGTTGCTGTTACTGCGGCAGGAAGCACTTGTTGGGAGTTAGCATGCCTTGGATTGCCCATGCTATTGATCATAGCTGCAGAAAACCAACGTGGTGTTGCCGCACGCCTTCAGGAACTGGAACTGGCAGCTTGCCTTGGATGGCACGAGGACTTTCCAACGGATGGCACACAAGAGTGTCTGCGGGCTCTTCTAGATGATCAGCCGCGGCGATGCCGCATGTCGGAGGCCGCACGGTTGTTGGTGGACGGTTGCGGCGCGGGGCGAGTCATGGATGCAATGCTCGCGCATCCACTGACACTACGCCGTGCGCTGCCCGGGGATGCACGACTTCTATGGGAATGGGTGAATGACCCAGCCGTGAGGGTATCTTCATTTTCAACGGAGCCCGTGCCATGGAGCACCCACCAAGAATGGTTCATAAGCCAGCTGGCGAACGAGGACTGCCTAATTTTTATTGGGCTGGATGGAGTCGGTTCGCCTGTCGGACAAGTCCGTTTTGAAGGTCCAGAAGCGACGGCGACAGTCGATGTTAGCGTTGCTCCAGATCAGCGAGGCCGAGGTTATGCGGCGCGTCTACTTCGATTGGCCGTGGCGTCCTTGTTTGACGGTGCGCGCTGGCAAACCGTTCGGGCTTGGGTCAAGGCTGAGAACCTCGCCTCTAGGCGTGCATTTGAGCGGGCGGGCTTTCACTGCCAAGGCGAAGAAAGCGTCCACGGCCATTCAGCAATCGGCTATCATGTTCGCCGCCATGAGTTCTTCTAAAAAAAACTATATCGTCGCGGGTAGCCGCACCTGGAATAGAGCCGTTTTTGACGCGCAACTAGCTCATCTTCCGGGAAATTGGGCATTTGCGGCCACGAACCAAGAGTTGGTTGCTTTGCTTCAGCGCCCGGACAAACCTCGCTATATTTTCTTTCTGCACTGGTCCAAGCGAGTGCCGGATGAGTGGCTGGACCGCCACGAGTGCGTCTGTCTTCACATGACTGATGTTCCGTACGGTCGAGGCGGCTCACCGTTGCAAAATCTCATCCAGCGCGGCCACCGTGACACTATGCTGACCGCTCTGCGAATGGTTCACGAGATGGATGCCGGACCGGTTTATGCCAAACGCCCACTCGGCCTCGACGGCACTGCGCAGGAGATTTATCGACGCGCCGACCAGCTCTCGGCCGAGATCATCGCAGAGATCGCGCGTGAAGAGCCCGTGGCAGTGGCACAATCGGGAGAACCCGTTGTCTTCAAGCGCCGCCGCCCGGAGCAAAGCGCTATCCCGGTCGATTTGCAGGACCTTGAAGCAATGTATGACTTTATTCGAATGTTAGATGCCGAGGGGTATCCACAAGCCTTCATCGAGCATGGTGGCTTCCGTCTTGAGTTCAGTTGCGCGGAACTCTATGAAGAAAGCCTTGTAGCCAGAGTCAGGTTCGCTCGGCATCCATCCTCTCTCAGACCATGAAAACAGTTCTAGTGATCGCCGCCCATCCTGACGATGAAGTGCTCGGCTGCGGCGGTACGATCGCTCGACTGACTGCGGAGGGCGCGCAAGTGCACATAGTGATTCTTGCCAACGGACTGACATCGAGATCTGACTTCGATGCCGCCATGGGCGATGCAGCTCTCAGGTTGCACCATGACCGTGCAGAACACGCAGGTAAAATTTTAGGGGCGGCCAGTGTCAGGGTGCTGGGTTTCCCCGATCAGAAAATGGATACGGTGCCGATTCTAGACATCACTCAGGCCATTGAGCGTGAGATTGATAGCCTTCAGCCAACGACGGTATTCACGCAGCAC
Source organism: uncultured Spartobacteria bacterium (assembly GCA_903916085.1). Classification (GTDB taxonomy): domain Bacteria; phylum Verrucomicrobiota; class Verrucomicrobiia; order Chthoniobacterales; family Chthoniobacteraceae; genus Chth-196. Next base: position 15,815 of record CAIWVL010000314.1, on the reverse strand, counting down.
GGTGGAGACCTGAATGCGGACCACGTGATCACCTACCGCGCAACTTTGACCGCGACGCGCCCGATGGCCGGAAGGAGTGTGCAGCGCGTCTATGCCTACGAAGTGGCCTCGTCCACGGAATGGGCCTTTCAAAGCTTTGCGCCCCACTTTCACCCATGCTTATTTTTTGACATAGCCGGTACGCTGGAAAAGAAAATCACTGCCATGCAGGTGTACGAGAGTGAGACGCGCGCATTTCCTCATCCGCGCTCGCCTGAGGCTCTGCGTGCCATTGCGCTCCGTTGGGGCAGCGCCGTCGGTGTTCACGCAGCGGAGGCTTTTGAACTAGTTAGAGAGATTCGCTAATGGACATCAAAATCGGCAACCGCTCGGTAGGACCAGGACAGCCAACTTACATAATAGCGGAGCTTTCGGCGAACCACGGCCACGACCTCGACCTTACTGTGCAGATCATCCATGCCATGAAAGAATCAGGCGCGGATGCTGTGAAAGTGCAGACCTACACGGCGGATACCATGACGATCGCCAGTGACAAACCGCCCTTCCTCATCGGTGGAGGCACCCTGTGGGACGGTCGGACCCTGCACGATCTTTACCAAGAGGCTCATTTGCCTTGGGAATGGCACCCGAAGCTCAAGGAGATCAGCAACGGTCTTGGTATGGATTTCTTCTCCACTCCCTTCGATTCAAGCGCTGTGAAATTCCTTGAGGATCTGGATGTGCCTGCTCACAAGATAGCATCCTTCGAGTTGGTGGATATTCCTCTGCTGCGCAGAATCGCCGCGACTGGGAAGCCTATAATCATGTCAACCGGCATGTCCACGCTAGATGAAATCAGCGAGGCGCTCGCCACCCTGCGTAACGCACCCAGCGGCCCTGTCATCCTACTGAAGTGCACGAGCGCATACCCTGCCACTGCTGACGAGATGAACCTGCGCACCATCCAGGACATGGCTGCCCGTTTCGAAACCCATGTCGGTCTTAGCGATCATACCCTTGGCAGCACTGTCGCCGTGGCAGCCGTCGCGCTGGGAGCTTGCGTGGTGGAAAAGCACTTCACTCTCTCCCGCACCACTCCAGGGCCTGACTCCGCTTTTAGTATGGAACCACACGAATTTCGCGAGATGGTAGACGCAATCCGTACCGCGGAAAAGGCAATGGGCCGAGTCAGCTATAAGGTATCTCAGAAAGAGCAGAATAGTCGTGTCTTTCGTCGCTCGATATTTGCCGTAAAGGACATTGCTGCAGGTGAGGCTTTCACCTCAGAAAACATCCGCGTCATCCGGCCAGCCCATGGCATGCATCCACGTTACTTCGAGCAGGTGTTACGTGCTAACGCATGCGCGCGCGTCGAGCGTGGCACTCCATTAGCTTGGGATATGGTGGAAGGCGGCGAGCGACTCCAAAGATAAGGCTGCGTTGTCCCTCGGTCCGAGTCGGGCGATTACCTTAATACTCCACCAACTGCACTCAATAAGGCTTTTGCTCAACGGGCTCAAATGCAAATGGCGATAAAGGTTGCCATCAGGAGACCGGCAAACATCATCTCCAGCTTTTGTTAGTGAGTGAAAATAGCTCGGGCTTAGGTTCTTTCAATTAACTGTGAGCCCAGCAGGGGGCAATCGTTGTGTTGTGTAGTAAAATCAACTGGGCGTCCAATTTGCTGACAGCGAATAAAAACAAGACTCTCACTACGGCTACGCTGCACACCCGTAAGAGTACGGCCGCGCATCCAATGGTCGGTTCCAATTTGAGAGGATGCGTCGACTCAGCGGGTAATCGTTACCAATCTGTGTAAGGATCAATTGAGTCGCTTGAAGCCACCGTGGCAAACTGGGCCCTTCAAAAGACTCAAAATATCCCGACCAGTTTCACACTCCTTGATGTTGGCGAAGATGGGCTCCAACGCCTTAAAATAGCCATGTACAACCTCGTCATTATGCCCTACCGATACATAAACGGATGTGCCGGCAAGATAGCCCTTGGCCAGCATCTCTTGCGTGATCAGTGTTTTATAGGCCAGTGCGTTAGCGCTTTTAAACGTATATCCGGTCAGCGCAGGTAAGCCCCAGTGATCGATTTGCAGTTCGTACTTATCCGCTAACTTCTGCCAGCGGTCGCGGATTTCCAAGCCTGTGTTAGTGACGCTGACCCAAGATTGAGTGCGTTCCATAACTTCGAGGGTCTTCAATGCGGCCGTCGGGCCAATTCGCTCAGTCCAAAATGTGCTGCTAATAAATGTAGACTGGGCTGCCTCCATGACATTACGGCGCCCAATGACCGCAGTAATCGCATAGCCGTTGCCCAAAGCTTTGCCAAACATGGCCATGTCAGGCTCAACACCATACATTTTGTGCAGACCGCCAAAAGTCTGACGAAAGCCTGATGTACATTCATCGAAAATAAGTACTATACCACGATCCGTAGCGAGCTTGCGGACTCTTTGCAGGAAATTGTTTTCAGGTCCCTTATTACGCATCACCTCCATTTTTATGGTGCCAATGTTGTGCGCAGTCACCAGATCCTCTAACTCTTGATAGTTATTATAATTGAACGGAAATGTCGTTCCTTTAAGGTTCTGAGGCACTCCACTTGGATCCAAGCCAGGAAGAAGATGACCAGCAAGATTTGCAGTATCCCCTAAATTAGCGGAAAGATACCAATCATGCCAACCGTGATAACCACAAACGGCCACATTGTCCCGACCTGACGCTGCACGAGCTATGCGAATGGCGATCGCATTCGCCTCACCGCCCGACCGAGCGAGACGAACCATGTCAGCCCACGGATGGATCTCGACTAGTTTCTCGGCTAAATACACCTCCTCAGGACAGTTAAGGGTGGACATGTTGCCGGCATGTATTGTTTGGTGTACGGCCGAATCGACCTCCTCGTTGCCGTAGCCTAAAATGTTGGTTCCTATGCCCATGATGGACATGTCAATGAATTCATTGCCGTCCAAATCCCAGACTCGGCAACCTTTCGCTCGACTAAAGTACGCCGGCCATTGATCGGGCAAAAACATCTCCGACCGCTTCGACAAAAGCATGTTACCGCCGGGAATGATTCGCTTCGCACGGCTCCAAAGTTTTTGCCCCGTTCCCATTTTCGCTCCTGCGTTGCGAGTAATGTTTTGGTTCGCGAGGAACGCCTCTGGATGACTTGCTTGATAGTTCAAAACATCCTGCCACGAGAAATGAATATCTGGTTTGAAATGCTCAAACACATTGGTAACCACCGCAAAATCAGCTGGATCATCCACTGTCCATCTCAGGTCCGAGAGGTTCTCGGTATGAACAATGGATGCTTGGACGAAGCTGCCAGGGCGTCGTAGGTAGGGCGTCACATGTTCGCGATCGAAAGCAACGTTGGTCTCTTTAGCGGCTCTCTCTAGCGCATTAATGCTGAACACCTCAGTATCCAGACCGTCCGGAAAAGTTGCCGGCGATGTATTGCTTAGGTAATCTACATCGGCGAGGTTGAACTTGCGAATGGCTTCATCTACAAGGACTGGGTCAATCAAGGGGCAATCGCCAGTGATTCGAACAACTAAATCGGCCTTACATTGCGTCGCCGCTACTAGGTAACGATCCAATACATCCATTTCACTACCTTCGACGCACTCGTACCCGAGAGCCCGCACATGCGCGGCTAATGGGGCGTTTCTTTGATCCGTGGAGGTCGCCACAACAATCTGATCGACTTCAGTCGAGCGCGCTAAGCGTCCAAGCAAAATCTCGATCATAGGCACGCCGCAAATGGGCTTCATGACTTTGTTCGGGAAACGAGTTGATCCCATCCGGGCCTGTATAATCGCGACGACTTTCATAATTCGTTCCACCTTGACGGGTTGGTTATTCGATGGTCCTGCAATAAAGGAAAATTCGGCAAGCTACTGAGTTCACCGTTTGCAGCTTCAAGGATTTCTTTTAACTGGGCTGCAGTATCAACGCCGACGATGACGCGGTCTACATTTTCTAAAGAAAGGCAGTAACGCAAACAGGCCTGTACGGGTGTTAAGTCCTCTTGTATGAGCCACCTCTTCCACTCCTGCCAGATGTTGTCCCATCGTTGGAACTTCTCAGGAAGTTGCGCGGAGTCCATGATGAGGAGTCCCTGTAAAAACGCTGAACGACCGTGTACTTCCACTCCTGCCTTCTTGAGGCGCGCAGCCCACCCTGAATCAACTAAACTACGGTCTAGGATGTTTACCGGCGCTTGGACGAGATCGAAACGCCAGCGAGAGAGGAGCAGGTCAAGTTCGTTCGGATCATAGATAGAAATCCCGATTTTCTCAACAATCCCCTCTGCTTTGAGTGCCTCTAGAGCTCCGTACAAGCGGCTGCCTATTCGCCCTAACAACTGGCTCGGTCTGTGTAAGAGAAATCCATGCAGTTTCTGAACTCCCAATCGACTCACGGCAGCTCGGACGTTGTCGTTAACCCAATCGGATACGTTTGAGCAGCTTTCAGGGATTTCTGGTAACTTGCTTACGATTTTGTAGTTAGTGACACCAAGCTGGCCAAGAAATGACTCGCTTTTTCCATAACCGATCGCCGTGTCGAGTGTGTCAATGTTGGCGTCTCTCGCCGCCGCAAGAATCTGCACACCCTCCGATAATGTAACTCGACCTACAGTATTTGCTATGCCGTAGGCCAAGCCAAATTGGACTGTACCGAGCCCAATCTTCATGCTTTCAATACATAGCGAAATGCGTCTACCACTTCGTCCTGCTGCGCCTCGCTCATCGTTTGGAACATTGGTAGGCTAATTGCCTCAGCATAATACGCCTCCGCCTCTGGAAAATCACCGACACTAAAGCCCTTACGTTGGTAGAACGGTTGGGTGTGCACAGGAATGTAGTGTACATTAACGCCAATGTTGCGTTCGCGCAAACCATCTACGACACTACGGTGAGACACCCTGATTCGATCGAGTTCCAAACGAATCACATACAAATGCATTCCTGAATAACCATCTGGGTGCCGCCATGGTGTCTTGAGTGGAAAACCAGACAGCAATGCGTCATATCGGTTCGCTAGGAAATGTCGACGCGCAACATAACTATCAAGTCGCGCCATTTGACTCACCCCTAAAGCCGCCTGAAGATCGGTCATCCGGTAATTGAAACCGAGGTCAATCTGCTGATAATACCACGGACCATCAGGTGCATGAGTCATCTGGGCGGAATCACGCGTAATCCCATGGCTCCTCAACAACGCTATTCTAGCTGCTAATTCATTACAATTGGTCAGCGCCATGCCGCCCTCTGCCGTTGTAATGATTTTAACCGGGTGGAAACTGAAAACGGTAATGTCGCTGTAACGGCAGTTTCCTATAAACTCATTCAGAAATTTTCCGCCGATGGCGTGAGAAGCATCTTCGATAACCTTAAAGCTGTACAATTTCGCGAGAGAGTCTATAGCAACCATGTCACATGGTTGACCACACAAGTGGACTGCCACAAGTACCTTGGGCAGTTTCCCCTCAAGCGCCGCCTTTTGTAGCTTTTGCTGCAGAGCAGAAATGGAAATGTTGTAGGTTCTGGGATCTATGTCGACAAAATCCACCTGAGCGCCGCAGTACAATCCGCAGTTCGCGGAGGCCACAAAAGTAACAGGCGATGTCCACAGCCAGTCTCCTGGACCCAAATCCAACGCGAGACACGCGACATGCAGCGCTGAAGTCGCACTATTAACTGCCAGAGCATGCTTTGCACCGACATGCTGCGACACAAGTTCCTCAAACCGAGGGACCATCGGCCCCTGAGTTAAGTAATCAGACTTTAATACTTCAACGGCAGCATCAATGTCTGACTGAGTGATGTCCTGGCGACCGTAAGGAAGCATTTTTAAAAAGCTCCGATTTTGGATTGGTTGGAGTCGATCCACAACTGCAGTTCTGCCGGCGTCATCCACTGATCGTTTAGGTCACTTGAGTACACAAAGTTTTCGGCAACTTTTGTCCCGTCCTTAATGCGGTTACTACAGGTCGACCAGTTATTGATCGTGGGCAAAATTTTAAAGTGCTCTGGGTATTCGTAGGTATTCGAGGCGTCCTCAGCGCTAATCATTTGCTCGTGTAACTTTTCACCGGGTCGTATCCCGACAATTTCCAGATGAGCGTCAGGAGCAACAACTTTAGCCAATTCCACAACCTTCATGGAGGGTATTTTCTTCACATATACCTCGCCGCCTTCCATATCATCAAACGCATGCCAGACCAATTCAACACCCTCCTCGAGTGAAATCATGAATCTTGTCATTCGTTCGTCAGTGATCGGCAATACGCCCTGATTTCTAATCGACATGAAGAAGGGGATCACCGACCCTCGGGAGCCCATGACATTTCCGTAGCGTACAACAGAAAACCGTGTCTGATGGCTACCGGAGTATGAATTTCCTGCAACAAATAGCTTGTCGGAAGCGAGTTTGGTTGCGCCGTACAGATTAATCGGGCTACTAGCCTTGTCAGTGGACAATGCGACGACTCGCTTAACTCCCTTGTCTATACAAGCATCGATAAGGTTCATGGCTCCGATGACGTTTGTCTTTACACACTCAAACGGATTATACTCCGCAGTAGGTACGATTTTTGTTGCAGCAGCATGCACCACAAAATCAACGCCATCCAAAGCTCGATATAAACGATCTTTATCACGGACATCACCTATAAAAAAGCGTACTCGCTCGTCTTGGCTGAATTTCTTGGCCATGTCCCATTGCTTCATTTCGTCCCGAGAGAAAATAATGAGTTTTTTGGGATTATACTTACTGAGTGTCATGGGGACGAATGTGTTCCCAAAGGAACCTGTTCCGCCCGTAATTAGAACTGTTGAGCCGTTTAGCATGTGCTTTCTATAGACTGTTTGATTATAGGAATAGCCGGAGATTTTGGGTAGAATTTTCTGGAACGGCAGCTGCTTCTAGCATTACGCTCAATACTTGGAAATGTACAGATGCTTTCCGGGCAGCCTCGGCTCGTCAGCTGCGAAACATCATCCTCTTGTGCAGGAGCCGGAATATCCTCGGTAACTAAACTGCCAATTTCGTTCGCTCCCGTTTCTTGTCACGTACCTGATGACCAGCTCTATGCTGGGGTGCCGCGTTATTTGACGCTACGGTGCCGCTAGGTTTTTCTATTTGAGACCAACCATTGTGTAGTCGATCCTGAAAAAACGTCACTCAATGCGCGGGGATGGCGTACGGCACGAAAAATTCGCGCCCGACGGCGCCCGAAAAAAGAGCCAAAACCGCAACCGGGACCTAGCGCAGGAGGTGTACGAGCGCGTGTCGACTTACAACCATCGGAACGGCCCCAGCCCTGCAACAGCTCATCCTTCGAAGAGGGCGAGTGGAGCTGTGTATTCCTCAGCGCGCCACGGCTCGATTCCGTAGATCGTGATCTTGTGGGCGGCGACCTGTGCACACAGGGCTTCGCGTTTGAGGAGAAGCGTCTGAGCGGCTAGATCCCAATGACGCTGAGACACGCTCAAAACGCATCCACTTTATTGGGTCTAAGAGAGCGGCCAGAACAGGATCCGTCTCGTTTTGGAAGGCGCAGCGACCACGAACCCGCGGACGCCGGCAGCCTGCAATCCACGGACCATGGCGCGCGGCTAGACGCCATGACCGGCGATGATGGCAAGGGCACGCACCATTATGAGTACTGGAGGCGGGGCGGGGTGCGTTTTCTGGGCGGCCTTCGGGGCGGAAAAACGCAACTATTGGCCGGGCGCGAGCACTTTCGTGTGTTCGATGAGAGCGTAAGCGTTGTGGTTGTGGATGGACTCAAAGTTTTCCGCCTCAACTTTGTACCAGAGGATGGACTCTTCCCGGTTGGCGCGCACGGCGATGTTTCGAACGAGATCTTCCACAAAGACGGGGTTGTCGTAGGCGCGTTCGGTGACTGCTTTTTCGTCGGGACGTTTGAGCACACTATAGAGCTCACACGATGCGGATTGTTCGACGAGCTGGATAAGGTCCTCGATCCAGACTGGTGGGTTGGAACGCACGGCGAAGGTAACCTCGCCTCGTTGGTTGTGTGCACCGCGTTCGCTGATGGACTTGGAGCAGGGGCACAGAGTCGCGACGGGGACAATGACGGTGGCAATGAAGTCGAACACGCCACGTTCAAGGGTGGCGTTGAAGCGGATGTTGTAGTCGAGCAGTCCCCTCTTGCCAGTCACGGGCGCTGATTTTTCAACAAAGAAGGGGAACGCAAAATCCACGTGGGCGCAATCGGCGTGCAAGCGTTCGGCGAGCATTTCGAGCAGTTCGCGTACTTTGTCGATGTGGAGTTCGGTGCCGCAGGCGTTGAGCGCCTCGACGAAGCGGCTCATGTGCGTGCCCTTGAAATGCTCTGGCAAATCTACGGTCAACGCGATGGACGCGATGGTGTGCTGTTCGACTTGCGCCTTGTCGAGAATCCGCATCGGGAAACGGAGGTTTTTGACGCCTACGCGGTCGATGGGGATTTGGCGGTGATCAGGCTCGTTCTGAGTGTCTTTGAGGTGGGTGAGTTCCTTGGGTAGCATCGGAGTGGATACTGTTGAAATGAGGTGGGCTTTTCCTTTTCCCCTTTTGTTTTTTACCTGCGTAAAACCGTGGGACGGCAGAGCTCGGGACGAGGCTCGGGGTAATCGAGGGTGTAGTGCAGCCCGCGACTTTCCTGTCGCAACAGAGCGGAGTCTACGATGAGCGCGGCGACAGTACAGAGGTTGCGAAGTTCGAGGAGGTCTGTGTTGACCTTGAAGTTCCAGTAGAACTCCTGGATTTCCCTTTCGAGGTTGCGGAGACGAGTGGCGGCGCGCTGTAAGCGTTTGGTGGTGCGAACGATGCCCACGTAATCCCACATCAGACGGCGAATTTCGTCCCAGTTATGGTAGACCACCACGAGTTCGTCTAGGTCTTGGGCCTCGCCGCTGGTCCACTCGGGCAGCGTAAAGTGGGTGCGGGAATTGGCGTCATCAGGGCAGCGTGTGCGGAGGATTGTTGCGTGGCAGCGGTGCGCCATGGCGACCGCCTCGAGCAGGGAATTGCTGGCGAGGCGGTTCGCACCGTGAAGGCCGGTGCAGGCAACTTCGCCAATGGCGTAGAGGCCGCGCAAACTTGTCGCGCCATCGACATCCGTTTGGACGCCGCCGGATTGATAGTGTGCCGCTGGAACGACCGGAATTTTTTGTTTGGTGATGTCGATGCCGTATTGGAGGCAGGTGCTGGCAATGTTTGGAAAGTGATCCAGCACAAACTCGGCCGGCTTATGGGTGATGTCCAGATACATGCAACGAGCACCGGTGCGCTTCATTTCGGCGTCGATGGCGCGGGCAACGATGTCGCGCGGAGCAAGTTCGCCCCGGGGATCGTAGCGGTGCATGAAGCGGCGGCCTTTTTTGTCTACGAGCCAGGCGCCTTCGCCCCGGACGGCTTCAGAGATGAGGAAGGAACCGGCGTCAGGGTGGTAAAGGCAGGTGGGATGGAATTGAATAAATTCCATGTTGGCGATTCGAGCGCCTGCCCGCCAAGCCATGGCGAGACCGTCTCCGGTTGCGATGGCAGGATTGGTCGTGTAGAGGTAGACTTTGCCGCAACCGCCGGTGGCCAAGATGACGCGTTCGCTGCGCAGGGTGCGCACCTCGCCGCTGGCCTCGTTGAGGACGTACACTCCTAGGACGCGATCTTCGCTGGCAAAACCGAGTTTGCTCAGGGTGATCAGATCCACGGCCATGTGGTGTTCAAGAATGTGAATGCGCGGATGTCCCTCAACGGCAGCGATAAGGGCCCGCTCGATTTCACGGCCGGTGACGTCGCGGGAGTGCAGGATGCGGCGTTTGGAGTGGCCGCCTTCTTTGGTGAGATCGAGTTCGGTGGAGCCGCCGTTTTCGGGTTCGCCCAGGGATTCGCGGGAATCGAACTGGACGCCTAGTTCGATGAGTTCGCGCACGCGGGCGGGGCCTTCTGAAATGATGGTGCGAGTGACGGCTTCGTCGCAGAGTCCGGCGCCTGCATCGAGGGTGTCGTGAACGTGGAGTTCAAAGGAGTCCTCGGCGCTGGTGACACAAGCGATACCGCCTTGAGCGTAGGTGGTATTGGACTCGGACTTATTGGCTTTGGTAATCAGGGCGACCTCGCCGTGTTCGGCTGCCTTGAGAGCAAAAGACAGTCCGGCAATGCCGCTGCCGATGACTACGTAGTCGTATCGGGTCATGGGTGGTACGGGGTAGTGTGGCGGGAGCTAGCGGGAAAGCGTAGTACAAAAGCGCGGGGAATGGGAGGGAATGGGGGTAAAGAGAGGACGCCCTGCGGCGAGTCTCTGTTGTTCTTCCACCACCTCCCGTTCCCTCCCCAGGAATCCCGTGGCTTACTGCACCTGCCAGTATTCTCCAAAAAAGCCTGCGTCGGGGATCGCTCCGGGCGCTAGGTTGTTGGGCGGCGTGGTGAGGTCGACGACCGCCCAGTCAGGCAGTTTGGGAGTCTGGAGGGCGTTGGTCGTGTCGCTGCCTTGGCGGAACGTGAAGCTGCTGTTAAGCACCACATAGTGTTTGGGGGCGAGCGGGTTCGGGAAAATCAATACTGGGGCGTGAGTCGCTGCGGGGTAAGTGCCTTTGCCCAGTTGCATTTCCTTGGCGTCCCAGCGTAAGGGTAGAGGAGTTTGTCCGGCTTTCGGTGCGAGCAGTTTGGCGAGTACTTGGTTAGAGCCCGGATCGCCCCACAACACAATGTGGTGGTTGGCCATCAACTCTGGGGTCAGCTCAGTGTCGGCGATCACGCGGATTTCTCCTCGAAAGACACGTTTCCATTGTTCCAGAGCTCGCTCCATTTCCGCTTTGGCCCAAGAGTCGGCTGCTGGGTGCATGGGGGTGCCGGTGGGCTGAACGAACACAAAAGCCTCCTGAAACGCATCGTCGATCGGTCCTTGCAAGCCGTGCTGCTTTTGGAGGGGCACCTTGGCCTCGCCCGATTTGAGCTCCCAACGGTCGCCGGTTTTAGAAAGCTCGATGGCACCCTTTGCGGCGCTCGCCGTGAGGGCTTGTCCGTCGCACTGAATGTTCCAAGTTTCCTGAGGTGTCCAAGCTGCCGGCGGCACTAGGGAAAGACCTGTGACGCCCTTCGTTTGAAGCACCAGCACGCCCGGGCCACTGTGCTTTGCCACAACGCTGGATTCCTCCCAGTGCGCACGCAGGGCTGTGATTTCCACCCAATCCATGCGGTGGTAGCGCAGGGTATAAGTGGTCAGGCGCACCTCCTCCGGAGCGGTGGGTGAGCCCGCAAACGCAGCTGCATCGACCTTAGCGGCAACTTCTAATTTGGTGTCGGGCTGATATTTGTGAGCGGTGCCGGGGCCAATGAGATGGGTCAAGGTGATGCCTTGCTCGGCAGCGGCGGCAACCATGATGTCTGCCGCTCGCTTTTGGGGGTCGATCTCTCCCGAGTACGCCACGACGGGGCGGTTGGCCAAGTTGGCCACGTACCCAGGCACATCGTATAGACGCCACAACACCTGTTCCCACCACTGTGGCACCGGTTTGCCGGGAGCAAACACTTTGGCGTATTCTGCAGTTTCTACAAACCCAGCACCGGGATTGGCGACGGCCCATTTGGAGGTGTAATGCGCAGCGAGATGCCAGCAGCCGGCGCCTCCCATGGAAAAACCGCGCATAGCGACTTTCGCCGGATCCGCCCCGTACTGGGCGAGGGCGTCGTCCAAGGCCTCCATGACATCGGTTTCACCCGCGAACTTGAAACCGTTGCAGAAGCGTCCGTAGGGATGCAACACAAGGGTGCCGGGAGGCGTGAACTCGCCTTTGCTCTTCATGCGCTCGGTTAAAAAGGAGAGTTCAGTGAGTTTATCGCCCCGACCGTGCAACCAAACATCCAGGCGTTTGGGCGCGGCCTCCTCTGGAACCACAATGCCATAGGGTTGCACGGACTCGTCGATGCGCGAACGAAAGCCGCGTACGACGAGTCCCTTGGCGCGGGTCCAGGGAGCATCGCCTGAGCGGAGGGCGTCGAGTCGATCTCGGCCCTCTTTTAGAAGCGCTTTAGCGGCAGCGATTTGTTTGAAATCGTAAAACTCATTCCAGTCGAGCGCGCGGTGTACGGCTAACGGGAAAATCTCAACGTCTGGAAGTCGAGCGGCGAGTGCGGAGGAAAGCGTGCCTGCGCGTTTAATGGCGCTAATACTTGCTTGGAGGCTGGCTAGTTCGGCTGCGAGCGCGTCTCGATCCTGAGTTGGAATCTCGATGCCGAGGGGCGGCATTTTTTGGGTCGGGGCCTGAGCCATGGAGAGGGGCGCCGTGGCCAGCAGAAGGAGTAGGGGGACTGTTTTCATCAGGCTCGTCAGAATGAGGGAAGCGTGCATCGGGTAAAAGCCGACAGGCGCGGCCGCTGGAGAAAAAGCGATGCTGGTGGGGCGATTTAGCGTCAAGATTTGCCGACAAGTGCAAGCGGGCTTGTCACCGGGCGAAACCTGCTAGAATCTACGGTTTTTTACGAGGGCTCTCTACGCGCCCGCTCAGGCATACATTTTTTAAGGGATGAAAAACGCAATTATTGTATCGAAAGACGCTCACTGGCGCACAGTCATGGAAGGTACGCTTCTCGCCCGGGGTTGGCAGGTGGCTGCTGTGGCTGAACTGAGCGCTGGCGATTGGCCCGATGCAGAGCACGTACAGGCGATCATGGTGGACGCAGCCTCCATTCACGGCGAGGAAGTGTCAGAGTGGCTCAAGTCTGGCGGCAGCAAGTTGACCATTCCCTTGGTCATGGCACCTGATCTGAGTCATGCAGAGGGACTGGCGGCGGAACTGGAAGTGGCTGATGCTGAAGAAAAAAAATCTAGTCCAGCTGTCGTGCGTTTCTGGGGTGTCCGTGGAAGCATCCCTTCCCCCGGTCCAGACACGGCCTTTTACGGGGGCAACACCTCCTGCGTGGAGCTCTCAGCAGACGGCCAAATCATCATCATTGATGCAGGGAGCGGGATTCGTCCGCTGGGAATGAACTTGATGGGGCGAGCCGCCGCCACCAAGCAGCCCTTAGAAATGTCGCTTCTCATTAGCCACACGCACTGGGATCACATTCAGGGACTGCCATTTTTTGTCCCAGCTTACATTCCGACGAACAAACTGCATGTGTTTGGTTATTCGGCAGTCCGTCACCATCTCGCCGACATCTTGGCGATGCAGATGGAGCCTACCTATTTCCCCGTTTCGATGGACGACATGCCATCGCATCCGGACGTGCATGAGGTGGACGACCACTTTGAGATTGGTCCGGTAAAGGCAATCGCCTTTTTCACCAACCATCCAGGTCGGTGCGCTGGGTTCCGTTTTGAAACCAGTGTAGGTTCAGTAGCCTATGTCTCGGATAACGAAATTAACCACGAGGGCCAAGCCACGCATTTGCCGAGGGAAACGGCGGATCACCTCATGCAGCGCATGATCGACACGCTTCACGGCGTGCGCATCCTCGTTCACGATGCTCAGTACACGCGGGCCGAGTACCAGACGAAAATTGGCTGGGGGCACTCTGCGATGGAAGACGTTGTGGAAGTCGCCGGTGCCGCAGGTGTGGAGCATCTCGTGCTCTTCCACCACGATCCTATGCGCTCGGATGCTGACATCAACAGGATGGTGCGAGATGCGCGCGCTTACGCCGTGGAAAAAGGGTTCTCACTGCGCATTGACGCTGCCCGCGAGGGGATGGAGATTTACCTGTAATTGGGGGCGGCGCATTGCCGCTCCGCTTTCCTGAAGTGATCGCTAAGTAATCGCTAGATGGTCGGCTAAATAGTCGGCTAAATAGTCGGCTAAATAGTCGGTTACCGCCGCTCCGTTGAACGTCTCCAGAACCGGGGGCGTTCGCTCCTTTGCTCTTGGTTTTTGGCCGGAATGAAGATCCTCGACCGTTACGTTTTTCGCCAACTGAGCCTGACCACCTTCATTGCGGTGTCGGTGTTGAGTGTTGTGTTGGTGTTGGGAAACGTGTTTCGGCAGATATTTGACCTGCTGATCAATAAGAATGCGCCGTACGAGTTTTTGCTGACGTTTGTCGCGTACATCATCCCGTTCTCGTTAATCTTCACACTGCCCTGGGGGTTTTTAACTGCGGTGCTCCTCGTGTTTGGACGAATGTCAGCAGAGCATGAGCTGACAGCTCTGCGCTCAAGCGGGGTGAGCATCACCCGGGTGTGTCTTTCCGTGTTCGCCCTCGCCGCCCTTTGTGTAAGTGCCTGCTTGTGGATCAACATCGAAGTCGCTCCCAAGGCGCAAGCCCGCTTCAAACTGGCCCTCTACGAACTGGCCATGCACCGCCCGCTTTCTATGTTTGATAGCGATCGGGTGATCGACGCTTTTCCGGGTTTGAAGATTTACATCGAACGCAATGATGGGGAGGAACTTCACAACCTTCTCGTGTATGAGCTAGGGCGCGATTCCGAACCTCAAAAAGTAATCTTCGCCCGCCGTGGCCGTATCCATACGGATGCTCCTAATCATCGCCTCCTACTAGATTTGTTTGATGCCCGGTATGAACAGCGCGATGCCGTGGCCCCCCAGAGTTTTTCGCGCATCCGGCAGGGGATTACGATGCAGAAGACGACCCTGCCGATCTCTCTGCAAGACCTGTATGATCGTAACCAGAAACGGCGTCCTCTGAGTAGTTTGACTCTTGTCGAATTGCGGGACATTTTGCGCAACGGGCGGGCTTCTGAGGCGGACAGCCTGCCGCTTTCAGTCGCGGAGCTTTCCGAGACGCGGATGGAATTGAGCAAGCGGTTTTCGCTTTCGCTAGCCTCGTTGGCCTTGGGATTGATGGCGGTTCCTTTGGCCGTGACGGCTCAGCGCCGGGAGACTGCGGCGGGCTTTTTGCTGAGCCTGCTTCTGGCTTTTGCCTATTTCTTTCTCATCATCATGACGGGCTGGGTCAAGGGGCGTCCGGAAATGCACCCAGAGCTGCTGGTGTGGCTCCCCAATCTCTTGTTTTTGACCTTCGGTGGCGTGATGTTTCGGCGCTTGGCGGCTCGGTAAGAGCGGCTGGGAGGCGATGGGAGGCGATGGGAGTGCGCCATGCAACCCATGCTTTTTGTTCTTTCCTTGAGTCCCCTTGACCCTCACTCACTCCCAGAATGAGCCCACGCCACCACACCGCCCGCCTTCGCCCGCTCACATAAACGTCTCACCCACAGCATCCGCCAACATGCGTCCGCGGCGTGTGAGGCAAAAGCGGGCCCCTTTTTTTTCAAGCAACCCGATTTGCTGTAGATGCTCGGTTTCTGCAGGCCACGAGGCCAAGAGCGAGGTCTCTACACCAGTCTCCATGCGCAGGCCGAAGGCTACTTTTTCTTTAAGGAGTGTGTGGTCACTCAGGGTTTCGCGTGAGGCCGTTGTGCTTTCGCCCTTCTGAACGCGCCGTACGTATTCTGCGGTGTCGCAGATGTTTTGGAGACGTTCGTTGTGGAGTGTTGAAAAAGCGCTCGGTCCCAGCCCTAGGTATTCGCGGCCCTGCCAGCCTGCTAGATTGTGGCGGGATTCAAAGCCGGGCCGGGCGTGGTTAGAGATTTCGTATTGCCTGTAGCCGCCGGCTCCGAGGCGATCCATGGTGAGTTCAAAGAGGTGGGCGTCGTGCGCTTCGTCTTGCTTGAACTGGCCTTGAGTGAGTTTGCGGAAGTACTCTGTGTCCTCCTCGTACGTGAGGCAGTAGGCGGAAATGTGAGTGGGTTCCAGAGCGAGGGTGGTACGAAGATCCGCTTCCCATTGCGCTGCGCTTTGGCCCGGAATGGAAAACATCAGATCAATGTTTACAGCCTCAAATCCGGCT
>CAIWVL010000313.1 GCA_903916085.1 uncultured Spartobacteria bacterium | reverse complement strand
ATCGGTGTATTGGGACAGAGCCTTGGCCCGTTTCTCGAAGTGCTCGCCGCTCGTGCTGCTGCAATAGAGCATCTCGGCCGAAGCGACGTTGTGGACGGTCCCGCACAAGGGGCGCTGGCCATCGAGGTGGTAATAAGTAAAGGGCGCAAACTTCTCGCCGATTTGCTGATCCGGTAGAGGGTAGGACATGATTGTCTGCTTGGTGATTTCCGGGAGCGCAATGTCCTTGGCGATGTCCTCCACGTCGGTCCGGTCGTTTTGCCGCATGAAAAAGAACTGGCGGCTGTTGCCAAAAACGGCGGACCGAATACGGCTTTCCTTGAAACGTGCGTACTGCTGCACGATGGAAATGTTCCAGGTGTTGAACTTCCTCATCTGTGCGTAGCTTTCCCGGACGATTCGTTCACCCTCTGGGAACTCGAGAAAACGAGCCACTTCTTCGTAGATGTTCCGTTTCCGAAGGGCGCGTGGAAGCGACAGGATGTGCTGGCGCGTGTAGTTGGTGATTAGAAAACCGGCGGCGGCCTTCAGCTCGCGTGCAGAGTCTGGGATATAGCCCAGTTCGAAGTGGGCGATTTTGCCGGTGAGCGATAGGTTGGTTTCACCGTCAAATAACGCGCCGTAATTCCCGCCACGGCACCAGGGGAGAAGCAGCATGGCCAACTGCGCGTTGTGTTCGCGCTCGAGGCCGGTGCCTTCCAAGAGGAGCAACTCTTGGAGCATGCGATGGGTCGGAAACTGGTTCCGTTCGAACATCGAGAAGGCCACGTTGCGGACTTCGCGAGCTGTGTCGGCGCTTTTTGCAAACCGCAGCACCTCGGTTTCAGGCGCGCGGCTTAAAAAAGCGTTGCCCGCATCCGGGTTTGCCCTGCGCCAGTCGCGAAAGTCCACAAAGGTCTCGAGCGCAGTGGCCCCGGGCGACATCCGTTCCTTGCGGTAGTGGCCGAGCGTGCAGGCGAGGCGGGCGGCTTGGAGTGCGAGCTCGGGACGGGCGCGGGCCCAGTCCTGAAACGCGTCGTCATAAAGCTGATTGAGCGCACGGCTGATGCGCGCCTGTTGGAGAAGCTGTTTTTCCTCATCCGCGCTGATACCCGACATCCGGGATACTAAGGCCGTCGCGGTGGAAAGATGCAGCGAGGTGAGGGGAAGGCCGCTTGTGTCTAGGTAATTGAGGGTAAGGTTTCCGTCCGGTTGCAGCACAATGGGCTCGGCACCCGGCTCGACCGTCTTCGTGTAAATGCCGTACGAAAGGCCTTCCTCGATGATGACTGTGTAGTCGTAGTACGGTTCCGTCTGAGAAAGCAGATCGCACACAGTGACGGATTTTCCCGCACCGCTCATTCCCAGAAGCACGGCGTGTTGCGGTGACTGGTTGCCGGGGTCTCCGGCAAACGTTTTTATGCCCACCAGATTACCCGCGCCGCCATCGTATAAAGCCTCGGCGTTTACGAGATGCCCTGTAAACGTGGAGCTGAAGGGCAGCATGTCGGCGAGATACTGGTGTTCCGCGTAGAGCTTTCTGTGGGCGTAGCGTCCCCAGACCCAGCCGGGCCAAGTTTGGAAAAAGAGCTTTTTGGTCGTAGCGGGCAGGCTGCTTTCGAAGTACTGCGCGCCATTCATCGAATGGATGGCGCTTTTGATCGCCATGGTCTTTGCCAAGAGCCCTTCCTTGGTTTTGTCCCAAACCCGCACGCTAAAAAGCACCTTGAAGGGCAGGGTATGTCCTTGGGAAAGCGCCTCGATTTTGCGTTCCTTCTTCTGGAGGGCCGTTTTGAGTGAAAGCTTTCCCTCGCTTGCGAAGTCTCCGGCGATGCGTTCGTGTGCTTGCTCCTCCTTTGAAATCTCGGAGGACACCGGGAGCGGCTCTACGTTCACCGTTACGGTGTAGTCGAGGAGCCGAAGGTTGGTGAGCCGGTGGATGATTCCGGGAAAGGTGGTCTTGGGCCAGCGGGTGAGAACCAGAACCGAGTGGTAAAAGCCGTCCATCCAGAAGCCGAAGTCGGTCTGCGCCGTGGCCTCCGAGTGCCAGCAATTCTCGTGAATACTCAGGTCCGGATTGAACGACTCGGTCGGATCTAGGTTGAAGTTCTCCGCGAAAGAGGGATTCAGGAAGGAGGACAGATGCCGGTAATGATCGGCGTCCCGCATAGGCGTTATGTTGGCGCCCTGACCTGCAAACGTGGCAACCAGCAGCTCGTGAACCTGCGCAAACTCGCGCTCGATCTGGTCCAGCAAATGGGTGTAGTGCGCTTTAAGATTGGCGGCCGAGGCGTCAAAGTCGGGACCCGTTTTGATGCGACGCGATACGTAAATTGCGAGCTTCTGACGCCGGAGCTTGCGGTCAATCATCGCCCGCCAAAAACGGACAAAGCGTTCATTGCGGCACCGGCGCGACCAGAGATTACTCGCGCGGCGGGTTTCTTCGCGGTAGCGAAGGAGTTCCCGTTGGTAATCCGAATCGCAGTACCACTGGATTTGGAGCCGCTGGCTTTCGCCGAGTCCGGCCAACAGAATAGCGATTTGATCCTGAAAGGCGTTTAGCTCGCCCGTTGAAGCGTTGCTAAAATCAGGAGCTTCAAAGGTGAATCCTTTGGAGACGTAGCCGCCTCGATTAAGCCCGCCAAACACGAGTAGATCGCGGACAAAGTGACCATTGGGCGCTTGTTCGGTGATAAGATTTAGAGGCCACATTGTTTTAGGGCGCGAATGTGTCGCGGGTTTGAAGATCGGGGCCGAAGCCTCTTCCGTGCAGAAGCGTGTCTAGGAGATCGACGTCGTATCCGGGTGGTTTCCCCTGTCGGAATCCGAGCACATAGGCGACGCCAAGAACGCTCGGGATCGAGGCCGCAGCCAAGGAGGGGAAGAAGTCGCAGTGCATTGCGCTGAACAAAAACAGCACAATGGCAACGGAGGCCGCTGCGCCTCCGATGATCACCCAGAAGAGACTGCCATCGAGTCCCCAGGTGCGGCCTGAGGAATCGTTGGAGCTGTTGGTGTCGGTGAGCCGAATCGCCCTGGAGTTCATTAGAACCAGGTGATGTCGACTGCGGAGCCGCCGAGCCCGAACGCCGTGAACAGCGCGCGGATAATTGCTGGCGCACCGGCGATGATGAGTCCGCCAATGATGGAGAGTTTTCCAGCGTCGGTGTCGCCGCGCCGGATAGCGAATCCGCCCCCAACCACGCAAATCGTCCCAAAGATGAAGCCAATGAGCATGACAATGCCCATCGCTTTACCGACGCCGTCGGAGAGCCCCGTTACTTGAGCGAGTGCGGGAGAAAACTCAATAGATCCCGATAGAGAGGAGAAGTTCATACATCCTCATAATCGTTTGTGGTGGAGATACTTTTGTTCCATTGGTGGATCAAAATGCGATTTATTAAAACGATTGTAACTTTGTGCAAACTGACGACCTGTCTCCCCGCTGCAAAATCACTCGCCTGATCAATCTGGACGCATTTCTTAGGGAGCGGATTCGAGGGCAGGAGCCTGTGGTCTCCCTGCTCACTGCCGCGCTGCAAAGGTCCGAACTCGGCTTGAGCAAGGAAGGGCGTCCTAAGGGGAGTTTCCTCTTCCT
>CAIWVL010000312.1 GCA_903916085.1 uncultured Spartobacteria bacterium | reverse complement strand
GATGGGAAGCGCATGGAGGCGTCCGTAAGTGGTTTAGCGGCGAATCAACCCGGTGATTGTAAGCGCGATTCCAGCAACGCTCAGGATGATCATTGGAACGGCGGGCATCATGGCACCTTTCTTGAGGTAGGCGGGCAGAAAGCGGCCCAGCAACAGTAGTGAGACCACCAACCCCATGACGCAACCCGCTGTGGCACGGGTCGGCATCAGCCAGCCCGAGGCGGCCAGAAGCAGTCCCGAGATGACCCCGGCAATCAGGGAGGCTTTGCTATTGGCTTTTACAAATCCCATGACGCCTCCAGCAGCGGTGAGGGCGGCGAACACAAAGAAAAAGAGGCGGGTGATGTTTAACATCCCTCCACACTAACGAAACTTTGCGCCGGGGGCGTTATCTTTTTCGTAAAGGGCGCGGAGGTGTTGTTTTTCCGGTGCCGCGCGAAGAAGGCTCGAAGGCGTTGGGTGTAGGATCCTCGCGAGATGTTAACGTTTTTTTAACACTTTGCGTCCACTCATTAACTGCCCGAGACGCGATTCCTGCCCAAGGCTAGAGAATTAAGTCTAGCGGTCAGCTGCGGGTGCCCCTCCTCACCCTCCGGCGGTCAACGCGGCGGCCTCAAGGGCCTAGCGCTTGTCGCAACTTGGCGCGGTGTAAGTAAAGGCCTCGGCAAGGGGCTATTGAAATGAGATGAAAAACGAACCTAAATCCAACTGGCTCAAAACCATATTTATAGGAAAAGCGCGTGACATCAACGATCACTCGATTTTCCACAAACTCTCTCTTGCCGCAATCTTGGCGTGGGTTGGTCTAGGGGCGGATGGTCTTTCTTCCTCTTGCTACGGTCCCGAGGAAACGATGAAAGCCCTCATATCGCACCCAGCTTTGGCGATGTTTGTCGCCCTGGCCTGCGTTTTGACCATTGGGATCATCTGCGTGAGTTACTCTCAGATCATTGAACTTTTCCCAAGCGGCGGTGGTGGCTATCTGGTCGCAAGCAAGCTTCTCTCTCCAGCGGCGGGCGTCGTCAGCGGGAGCGCGCTCCTCGTGGATTACGTGCTCACGATTGCGCTCTCCATAGCGGCCGGGGCAGATGCCCTGTTTTCAGTGCTTCCCGAGCACTGGTTGCCCTACAAGCTCACAACCGCTTTGGTCGCCGCTGTAGTTTTAATCATAATGAACCTGCGGGGGGCGAAAGAGTCAGTCATTGTGTGGGCACCTATTTTCTTTGTGTTCCTGGCGACGCACACCTTCGCGATTTTTTACGGTCTGAGCACTCACGCGAGCGTTTTGCCTGAGATTGCCGCAGCAACAGTGCACGATGTATCAGCGGCGCATGCCGAGCTGGGATGGTGGAAAATGGCAGGATTGTTGCTCACGGCGTACAGCCTCGGGGCGGGCAGTTACACTGGAATCGAGGCGGTCAGTAACGGCTTGCCGATTCTGCGCGAACCGCGTGTTGCGACCGCTCGTCGCACCATGATTTACATGGGAGTTTCCCTTGGATTTATGGTGGGTGGACTGCTGCTCATGTACCAACTCTACAAGACGCTTCCCAAGGACGGTTCTACCATGAACGCCGTCCTTTTTGCTCAGATGACTGAGTCTTGGCCTGCCTCGGTTTCCCAAAGTTTCATCTGGGTTTCCATGTTCTCAGCGGCAGCCTTGCTGTTCATCGCAGCCCAGACGGGGTTCTTGGACGGTCCGCGTGTCTTGGCCAACATGGCTGTGGATCGCTGGTTTCCCGCGCGGTTCGCCACTTTGAGTGACCGGTTTGTGGCGCAAAACGGAATCATCCTGATGGGGGTCGCTGCCTTCATTTTGATCTGGGTTTCCGATGGGTCGGTGGCCTGGCTCGTTGTTTTGTATTCCATTAATGTATTTGTGACTTTCTCCCTTTCTCAACTTGGAATGGTTGTTCATTGGAGCAGAGAGCATTCTGATCCAAAATGGAGACGTAAATTGGCCATTAATTTTGTCGGTTTCTTGCTCACCGTAACGA
The DNA here is from genome assembly GCA_903916085.1 of uncultured Spartobacteria bacterium. Taxonomy (GTDB): domain Bacteria; phylum Verrucomicrobiota; class Verrucomicrobiia; order Chthoniobacterales; family Chthoniobacteraceae; genus Chth-196. Next base: position 14,691 of record CAIWVL010000312.1, on the reverse strand, counting down.
TTTTGATAGCCCTGAGCGTTATTAAATTTAATGAGGGCGGTTGGGTGACCATTTTTGTGACTGGCAGTCTCATTGCTTTGGCGTTTGCGATTAAGAGGCACTACAACCAGACGCGCGAACAGCTCCAGCGGCTGGATGTTCTTGTGGAGGTATTCGATTCGGCGATTGAAACTTCGCAGATTACGATTCCGCCTTGCGATCCTCAGGCGAAGACTGCGGTGATTTTTGTGAATGGCTTCAACGGCCTTGGTATCCATACCACCTTGGCCGTTCAACGCATGTTCCCCGGTGTTTTTAAGAATTTTATCTTCGCGGAAATCGGCGTCGTGGATGCAGGTAACTTCAAGGGGGCCGATGAACTCGGGCATCTCCAATCTACGGTCGCTCGCGAAACGCAGCGTTACACCGACTACATGAACGCTCATGGCATTCACGCGGAGGCGATCTATGAGATTGGCACGGAAATCGTCGCCACCGCCCAGCACCTTGGAGACAAGTTGGAAGAGCGCTTTCCAAATGTTATGTTCTTTGGCGGCCAAATCGTTTTCACCGACGAGAATTATTTCACCCGGATTCTTCACAATTTCGCCGTTTTCGGACTGCAACGCGCCTTTTTTCAACACGGCTTACCCTTCTTCGTATTGCCCGTTCGCGTGTAGCCGCTTTGCTCAAAAACTGAGCCTTGGTTCCTTGGGCTGCGCATTTTGACTCTAAATGCGCAGCCTGAGGTGCCAAGGTAACTCTGTGGAAGACGATCCTCGCCCCAATCCAGACGCAATTCTCGCTGCCATCCACTCGGAGGAGGAGAAGGCGAGGCGCGGTCGGTTGCGTATTTTCTTTGGGATGTGCCCGGGGGTGGGGAAGACGTACGCGATGCTGGAGGCCGCCCAGCGTAAGCTGAGCGAGGGTGTGGAGGTAGTGGTGGGCGTGGTGGAAACGCATGGCCGTTCGGAGACCCAGGCGCTCCTGAACGGGATGCCCGTGGTGCCCGCTGCCAAGCTGCTGCATCGGGGCGTAGAACTCTCTGAAATGGATCTGGACGGGATCCTGCTTTGGCACCCTCAGATTGCGCTTGTGGATGAACTTGCGCACACAAATGCGCCTGGCTCCCGGCATCCCAAGCGGTACCAGGACGTGCTCGAGTTGCTGGACGCGGGCGTTGACGTGTTTACCACCCTAAACGTTCAACATGTGGAAAGCCGTATCGACGCTGTGCGGCAGTTTACTGGCGTGGCGGTGCGGGAAACCGTGCCGGACTCGCTTTTAGACATTGCGGACGAGATTGAGCTCGTGGATTTAACGCCTGAAAAACTCCGGCAACGGCTCAAGGAGGGTAAGGTGTATCGCGGCGACAGGGCCGGCGTTGCGAGCGATAACTTCTTTCGCGAGGGCAACTTGGCGGCATTGCGTGAAATGGTGTTGCGCCTCACCGCAGAACATGTCGATCGCCGGATCCGGGATTTGCAACCGGCGAGTCAGCTTGGCGCAAGTCGGAGCGGGGACCGTTTTTTGGTGGGCGTGAGTGCAGGGCCGCGCGCTGCCGAGTTGATTCGGTGGACGCGTCGGTACGCGGCGGGTCTGGACGCTCCCTGGGTGGCTGTGGCGGTGGAAACTTCCCACAAACTGGGGTCCAAGGAGGAGCGGTTGCTTGCGGTTAATCTAGCGTTTGCGCGGCAACTGGGGGGGGAGGTGGTTCTTACGAGCGGCACGCATGTGGGTGAGGCGCTGTTGCGTGTGGCTCGGGAACATCGGGTCACGCAAATCGTGCTGGGAAAACCCGCCGGCATTCCGTGGCTTTGGCTCTTGCGGCACCGTTCTCCGGTGGCCTGGCTAATCCGCCACAGCGGAGGGATCGACCTACAGTTGGTTTGCACGGAGGCGGGCAATGATGAAGTCACCCTGCCTCCGGTGAAAAAGCGCCCCGGTTGGTTTCGGCACTACGCCGTTTCGCTCGGGATCTCGCTGGGGGCCACGCTGGCAAGCCTGCTTCTGGAACCTTTTGTCGGGTACTGGTCCGTGGCGCTCATTTACCTGCTGACGGTCACGGTTGCTGGAGCGACGCTTCGACGCGGGCCGACGCTCCTGCTTGCGGCGATCAACGCTCTGGTGTGGAACTGGTTGTTCATACCTCCCAAGTTTACGTTTTTCATCAGGGCCCCCCAGGACATGATGATGTTTGCGATGTTTTTTGTCGTCGCCATGGTCGTGGGCCACCTGACGACCCGGCTACGCGAGCGGGAGCTTTTGGAGCATCGCCTGGAGTTACGCGCCACCGCCTTGTATCAACTCACTAGAAAACTCGCGGCCACGACCACTCGCGATGAGGCCGTGCGCGAAGTCCTCGCCCAGATCAAACGGATCTTCGACCTGGACGCCGCTGCCTACCTTCGCGATGAGTCCGGTCAGTTTGAGGGGACCGCGCATCAGGCTGGAGATTGGGTGCCCAAACCGCTGGAAGAGGGGGTTGCTGCTTGGGCTTTCCAGAAAAAACGTCCCGCAGGCCGGGGCACCGACGCTGTCCCTGAGGCTGAAGGGTTGTATTTACCCCTAGTCGTCGCTGACTGGGTAGAAGGGGTCCTTGCGATCCGCATGGGAGCGGATGTTGTGCTTGAACCCGCCCAGCGCGAACTTTTGGATGCCTTCGCCTCTCAACTTGCTATTGTCGCTGAAGTCCAGAGACTTGCGCACGCCCAGCGCCGGGCCCAGGTGCTGGCCGAATCTGAACGCCTACAGAAGACTCTGTTTGATAGCGTCTCCCACGAACTCAAGACGCCGATTGCCGCCATTCGCGCTGCCCTGGAACAGCCCAAGGTTGAGTACGAGGAAGTGCGGAAAGCGAATGATCGCCTCAGTCGGGCGGTGGAGCATCTGCTGAGCGCGACGCGGATTGAGTCAGGCATGGTCAAGCCCGTGCCCGAATGGTGCGACCCGGTCGAGCTCGCTCGCGAAGCTTGCGCTGTTGCAGCCGTCGGAGCGCGTATCGCCTTGGCGCCCGCTCTCAGCCTCCCCTTGATCCGGGTGGATCCCGGCTTAAGTACGCAAGCTTTGGTGACGCTTTTAGAAAATGCCCTTACCCATGGAGCATCTGCGCAAACGCCCACCTTTGCCGTCACTCTCCACGAAGGCTTTGTGTGCTTTGAAATTCGGGACTTCGGGCATGGCCTACCCATTGGGATGGAGGAAAAAGTGTTCACTAAATTCTTCCGACTGCCCGGCGCTCCGGCTGGCGGTGTCGGCTTGGGGTTGTCCATTGCTCGACAGTTTGCCGAGATCCAAGGGGGAACCCTCATGGGCCGCAATGGTCCGGGTGGGGGCGCGCTTTTCACTTTGAGCCTGCCCATCGGCGGCGAACCTAAAATACCAGAATGAAGCCTGTTGCACTCATTATTGACGACGAAATTCAGATAAGACGTCTGCTCACGGTGGCTCTGGAGGGGGCGGGTTATGCGGTGCGCGAAGCCGAGAACGGCAATCTCGGACTCCAAGCCGTTGCTCTGCTTCGCCCGGATGTCATTCTCCTGGATCTCGGGCTCCCGGACATAAACGGTCTCACTGTGTTACAGCGTTTGCGCGAGTGGAGTCGCACGCCTGTGGTTATCTTGTCTGTCCAGGACGCTGAAGTAGACAAGGTCGCGGCGCTGGATAGCGGTGCGGATGACTATGTGACCAAGCCGTTCAGCACGGTAGAGCTCCTCGCGCGCCTCAGGGCGGCCCAGCGCCGCGCCCAGCCTCGGGAGGAAAGTGCCGTGTTCACTCAGGGCGGCCTCGTGGTGGACATGGTCGCTCGCACTGTTCATCGCGACGGCGTGGAGATGAAACTTACAGCTACGGAGTGGAGCCTGCTTATGCTCCTGATCCGCCATGCAGGGAGAGTGTTGACGCATCGCCAGATTTTGCGCGAAGTATGGGGGCCGAAGTCCGAGGAGCACCGGGACTATCTCCGAGTGTACTTCAGCCATTTGCGTAAAAAGGTGGAGCGTGACTCTTCCAATCCCGAGCTGATTATTAACGAGCCGGGCGTGGGCTACCGGTTGTGCGTCGGGTAGAAAAGTTGGCAACTCGCTTTGCCTGAGGCAGTCTGTGCATTGGGTGGTTGCGATATGCGATGAGCACAAGTTAGGTGCTTCTTTGTCATGAGTGTGTAGAATAGCGGCCGCATGCGCGGAAACCGCAGGAAAAACTCCCAAGAAGCCTACTACACCATCCCTAGTGTGGCGCTTGACCTTGCTCAGCACGTGGTCTCGCGCTTTGGAACTAATCATTGCTACTTTGAACCCTGCGGTGGTGAGGGTTCCTTCGTGGAAGCCTTGATCAACCTCGGCGTCGCCCCAGAGCGAATCGTTTCTGTGGACATCGCTCCCAGACATCCTTTGGTGCGGCAAGGCGACTTCCTGGGTAATCGGCTGGATCTTCCTCAAAACGCCATCGCGATTTCCAACCCGCCTTATGGCCGCGCTTGTTCTCTCGCCGTACAATTTTTTAATCGCTGCGCCGATCTCGGCACCCAGCATATCGCTTTCTTGGTTCCCTCCTCGTTCAACAAGGTGGCAATTTCTGACCGGCTTTCAGCCCACTTCAGCCTCGTCGAAGAGTGGGAGGCACCGAAAATATCTTACTACACGCTTGCTGGTGGCGTAAACGAACGGGGGCGACTCTCCACGAAGTTCCAACTCTGGTCTCGCTCGCCCAAGCCCAGGCTCCCGCGTAGGCACTTACGCCATCCGTGGCTAGAGTTCGTTCCTTGGCGGCGCGTGCAGCAGGGCGATGGGTACGATTTTTGCATAAGAACGCACGGTTCCTCTTGCGGCGAGATTCTGGACAACCAGCATGCCGCTTCTCTCAGACGCGAGGGCGCAGACGGTCGCACCCACTTGAACTTCCGGACCGTGGCATTCGTGCGAAGTCACCACCCTGAACTGCGGAATTACTTGGAGCGTCTTCCCTACGCCGAGTTCTCGGCATCGGTGAGCTACATTCCCTGTATTTCACCCGCGGAGATCAGCATCTTGCTTGAAAAGGCAACGGGCGTGGCATGTCGAGTGACTGGCTGAGCGAAACGGCTCATGCATTCTGGCCACGCACGGCCAGTGCATCTCGCGTAGCGCGCACAGCGCTAGCCGCATTCATTTTGGTGCCAGTGGGTGCTCTGTGAAATCTTCGGCTAAATCTTGCTTCCCCAGATGCCCGAATCGCGTCTCCCGTGGTGGCTTTTCTCCTCTAGGCGGCATGGACACGTCTCCTTATCCAATGAAGGCCCCTGCAGGGAGACCAAAGTGCGTTCCTAGCTTCCGGGCGTGATCTGCCGTAATGGAACGATCTCCCCGTAAAATCATAGGACCGAGTTGACGTGACGAATCTAGCAGCCTTGAAAGATCTGCTCCATTCATGCCGTGATCTTCGAGGAGTCCTTTAAGGATCTCCAAAGGCGATAGCGCCCGCCAACTCGCACGACTCGCTTCCCAGTGTTCAAGAATGGAGGTGAGCAAATCAAAGTAATCAGTCTGATCTGAAGTCATTTGCTCCTCGAACCCGGCAAATACACGAGCGATTTTCAGAGTATTTCTGTACTCAATTTCATCGTGAATGGGGCGAGGCAAGTAAATGCGGCAGAGCTCCTGGTAATTCAACGGCAACTCTGCAAAGCGAAGGTTATCTGAACTTAAAATGTTCATAACTCGTCCTTCCAATGGTTTTTGGAGTAATCTGCGTGGGTCATAAATTGAAGGGCGTATAAAATCTGCCTATCGAAATGGATGGCCGTAATGAACCGGTACTTGTTTCCTGCAACATTAAATACGATCACGATCCGGCCGCTTGAAACCTTGACCAAATCTGCATGCGGGTAACTTTTGCGGAGCTCGACAAAATTTTGCCAAAGGGCGTGCCTTACCGTGGCGCGAAATCTATCGAGCCATGAATCCGCCTGAGGAAAAGCCCGCTTCTGCTCAAGGAGAAAAGGCTCCGTTCCAATTCTCACGGCAACAATTTGTATCCATTTTCCCCGCGCTGCAAGCAAAATTTACTCGCTGCCGTCATTTGAATGCCCGAATCGCGTATCCCGTGGTGGCTTTTCTCTGCCTGAAACCCCCTTTGATTGCGCGGTCTCTGGGGTAGTGTTTTTCACAGCCCTTTCTCCCCATGCGCCGTCCCTTCGCCTTACTCTTTCTCGCCTGCTTGCTCTGGTGCTCCAGCGCTGTCGCTGCGCCGCTGCGGATCTTTATCCGTTCCGGCCCCAAAACCCACGGACCGGGCGCACACGATCATCCCTCTTTCCTGCGGGATTGGGTACCGCTCCTAAACGCACGCGGCGCACAGGCCACCGGCGGTGACGACTTTCCCACCCAAGAGCAGCTCGATCAGACTGATGTGCTTGTCATCCATCGCGATGGCGGCGGCGACTTTACCCCCGAACAACGCGAGCGCGTAGAGAGTTTTACCAAGCGCGGAGGTGGCGTGGTTGTCATTCACGCAGGGAACGTGGCGAGCACTCCAGAGAGGACTGATTTTTACAAAGAACTCATCGGCGGCTCCTGGCGCAAATCTGTGACCCGCTGGAAAGAGGGGCCGATGAACCTGTATTTCACCGACCGGGCCAATCCCATCACCAAGGACTGCTCCAACTTCGAGATGGACGACGAGATCTATTACGACATGGACGTCAAACCGGAGGTGCGCGTTCTCGCGGGCGCTTATACGCCCAAGCCAGTCGGTCGGGACGAGGGCGCCAACAAACGTGCTGCGGAACTCACCGGTGGTGGCAAAAAGGTGTCTGTTTATGACATCCAACCCCAGCTCTGGACTTATGAGCGCGATAGCTACCGGGCCTTCGTCTGCATTCCCGGCCATAATTACGTCAACTTTGCCCGTCCCAACTTCCGGGCCGTGCTCTTGCGGGGGATCGCCTGGGCAGGAAAACGCGGGAACGTGGATGAACTCTGCCTTCCCAGCGAACTGGGCGACAACCTGCGCTATGTCGAAGGCGGCCCAGTGCGTCCTTCTGAGGCGGCAGCCCGGCTTGAAGTGCATCCTGAGTTTGAGCTGAGTCTCGTGGCGTCCGAGCCTTTGGTGAACAAAGTGCTCAATGTCGACTGGGACGCCAAGGGGCGTATGTGGGTTTGTGAATCCCCTGAGTATCCCAATGGCCGCCGCACTCAGACAACGGAGCCCTGGAAGGACGCTGGCTCTCTGTATCCCGGTAATTTTGAGCGCGAACCGCAGGATCGCATTTGCTGGCTCGAAGACACCAATGGCGATGGTGTCATGGACAAGAAGCACGTGTTTGCTGACAAGTTGGAGCTCGTCACCAGCTTTGTGTTTCACAAAAACGGGGTGATCGCTTGCGCCGCACCCGACATCTGGCTTTTGGAAGATACTCAGGGCAAGGGCGTTTGTGATAAACGCACCAAGCTGTACACCGGCCTCGGTGCCCGCGATACCCACGCTGTTATCAACAACATGCGCTGGGGGGCTGATGGCTGGATTTACGCCACAAATGGTTACAGCACGAGTCCGAGCGTGACTAATGGCGATGGCTCCAAGGACTTCGGCGGGTACAGTGCCGGCGTGATTCGCTTCAAGCCCGACGGCTCGGCTTTCGAGCAGTACTCCTCGAAAAACAGCAACACTTGGGGGCTCAACATGACATGGGATGGTCAGTGTTTCTTCACCCAACCGACTTGTGGGGAAGTGCTCATGCATGTGGCCTTGCCTGAACAGATTCTTTCCAAGGGCCGCTTGCCAGGTACCAACAGCTACAACGTGCTTGTGAAAGGCCAGCCCACGTTTCCCTTGATGAAATGGCAGGAACAGGCCTACGTGCAAATTGATCAGGTCGGCTTTTATACCGCTGCGGCGGGCTGCGCCATCTACGAGGGCGGTGCCTGGCCGGCGCGCTGGAACTACAGTTATTTTACTACCGAACCCACCATCAACATCGTCAGCCACTTTTTCGTTTCGCCCGAGGGCGTAAGTTACAAGGCGCAGAAGGAAGAGGGGCGCGCCGAGACGGAGTTTATCCGCAGTAACGACCTGTGGTTCAGGCCAGTCGAGACACGTGTGGGACCAGATGGGGCGCTGTACGTTGTGGATTTCTACAACCAGGCTGTCATCCACAACGACACTCGCGGCCCGATCCATGGTCCTGCCAACGCGGCGGTACGTCCTGATCGTGACCATTATTTTGCTCGGATTTGGCGTCTCCAGCACAAGCAGGCTGCCAAAGTGGAAGTGCCCGATCTTTCCACTAAGGACGCCCAGGCGCTGGTCGCAGTGGTGAAGAGTTCCCCGAACGCCCACACGAAATTCAATGCGTTCCGGTTGTTGCGCGAGTCGGGGGCTTCGCCTGAAACGCTAGCCTCGCTGGCACCTGCCACTGGAAGTCGGGCGGTTGGCGTGTACGAAGCGGCCTTGTCGGGTCTGGAAAATCCCGTGAAACGCGCGGCGCTCGTGACTCAGTTTGTTGCTGCGACAGATGCGTGGACGCGCTCTGCACTGGTGGCCGCTGCAAACTCTAATGCGGTGGAATTTGTCAAAGACTCTCTTGCGGGAACGGCACCCAGCGGAGCGGAGGTGTTTATCGAAGCGTTGCTGCCTGCGGCGCTAAGAGATGACTTTGAAAGGCGAGCGCCTGTGTTTCTTGCCGCTTGCGTGGGCGTGAAGCCCGGGATGGAGCCGCTTCGGGCGGTGGTGTTAGAGGCCTTGGCCCGCTCGGGACAGGTGGTTTCCACCCCGGATGCTGCGACTTTGAGTGCGCTGAAGTCCTTGCTGAGTGAGCCGCTGACTGCCGCGAGTGTGCTGCCTTTGGTCGCGAGCTGGGACAAGGCTGGCGTACTGAAAGACGCGTTGGCTGCGGGGAAAGCGTTGCAGTTGGCGCGCCTCAAAAATAAGGAGACCTCCCTGGATGAGCGTGGACGGGCTGCTGAAAGTCTGCTGGCGGCCTTGGGCGCAAGCACGGAAGTGATTGAGGCGTTGGAGGCTGTTCTCGCCGAGGGGGCAGGGGAGGCGTTGCATGTGCGCTTGGTGAATGCGATTGGCGGATTTAGCAACTCGGAGTGTGCTCAACTTTTGGTGCGCGCTTTCCCGCGCTTTGATGGCGTCGAGGTGGATGCCGCCTTTAATCAACTGCTGAAGCGCCCAGAATGGACTCGAGTTTTCCTAGAGGCATTACGGGATGGGAAAGTAAAACTGGAAAATCTCGGGCCGGGAAACGTGGCCCGGTTGCGGAGCCATCCTAACAAGGCGGTGGCGCTGGCGGCGGGCAAACTTCTCGATGAACTGGGGCGTCCAGCCTTCGCAGAGAAAGACAAGCTGCTTGCCGAGCTGACCCCGCAGGTGGAAATGGCAGGAGGCAACGTAGAAAAAGGGCATCAACTTTTCACTACGGTGTGTGCGACGTGTCACAAGCTCGGGGGCGTTGGCAACGATGTGGGCCCGGCGCTGGACGGTATGGGGGCCCACAGTGCTGCCGATCTGCTTGTCGCCGTGGTGGATCCTAATCGCGAGGTGGATCCAAGTTTCTACGCGTGGAACCTTGTTAAAAAGAACGGTGAAACGCTGATGGGCGTCATTGCGCAGGAAAATTCCACGTCAATTCAGTTGCGAAGCCTAGCTGGGGTGGTGGAAATCCAAAAAGACCAGATCGCCACCCGTGAAAATACCAAGCGCTCGCTGATGCCCGAGGGCTTCGAGGCGTTGGGGGCGGAGAGTCTGCGTGATTTGATGGCGTACCTGAACTCCACAGGAGGCCGGTTCCGCTTCCTAAACCTCTCCCGCGCCTTTACAGCGGACACGCGCAACGGGCTGTTCCTTAGTTTGGAGAAAAAGGGCGACACGATCCATTTCGAGAAATTTGGCACCCTGACGGCCTTGGGGATTCCGTTTGAAGCGGTGGATCCGGCGCGTTCCACCACTGCGTCGAATGTGGTGGTGCTGAAGGGGGGAGCGGTTCCCGACGCGGTTTCGAAGGGGTATCCGCAGTCTGTGGAAGTGCCGGTGCGTAGTGAGGCGGCTCGACTGCACTTATTGAGCGGCGTCGGCGGCTGGGCAGGGAGGCGCAAGGGCGAGCCTGTACTGACTGTGACAGCGCTTTTTGAAGATGGGGGCACCGAGGCGTTCGTGTTGCGCGACGGTGAGCATTTTGCCGATTACAACGGTCGGGCCCAGGTACCGGGATCTCAGGAGGCGGTGGGGCTCGTGAGCCGTGGCCAGTTGCGGGTAATTACGTTGGAATTGAAGAAGCGGGGCGTGATCCGCAGTCTGAAGTTGGAAAGCGCCGACAACCATGTGGCGCCCGTGGTGGTGGCGATTACGGCGGACAAGAACGGGTAGACGGGATCGGGGTGGGCGCTGTCCGGCGCCATCAGGTCGTGTTCAGGTGCAAAATGTGTGGTGACAGTAGCATTCCCGCGTTAAGAACAGAAATTACCCATGCTGAAACACCTCAAGTTAACCAACATCGGTCCGGCAGATACCGAACTCGAGTTTGGTAAGCGCCTGAATCTGATCACTGGTGATAACGGCTTGGGGAAGAGCTTTTTGATGGATATCGCTTGGTGGGCCATGACTCGAAAGTGGCCAGCCGAGGTCAATACGAAGCTCGCTTCAGGCAAGAAAGCGCTGCCGCGTGGCAATGGTGAAGCGAAAATAGAGTTCTCTTTCACGGGCAAATCTAAACCGGTTGATTATGTGAGTCGTTACGCGCGCCGGGATGAGGCGTGGACAGGTCAGCAGGGCCGTCCTGCAAACCCGGGGCTCGTTTTCTACGCCATGGCGGACGGCGGTTTTGCTGTATGGGATCCAGCGCGTAACTACTGGCGCACTCAGGACGGGGTGGATGTTCAGGATCGGCCATCTTCCTACGTTTTCAGCCCTACAGAGGTGTGGGATGGCCTGCCAGGCGCCGAGTCCAACTGGCTGTGCAACGGTTTAATCCGGGATTGGGCGAGTTGGCAGAAGGAAAATGGTACCGCCTTCAAGCACTTGTGTTCTGTGCTGGATGTACTGTCTCCCGCTTCACAGGAAAAGCTTTCGCCCGGTGAACTAACTAGGATCAGTCTGGATGATGTCCGAGACATGCCGACTCTCAAGATGCCCTATGGAAAAGAAGTGGCCGTGGCGCATGTTTCTTCCGGTATACGCCGCATCATTTCATTCGCTTATTTTCTCGTGTGGTGCTGGGAAGAACATCAGAAGGCCGCCAAATTGCTCTCTGAACCCACCACCAATCAGGTCGTTTTTTTGATTGATGAGGTCGAGTCTCATCTTCATCCCAAATGGCAACGTCGAATCATCCCGGCCCTCTTGAATGTGACGCAGTCGTTGATCGCCGGTGCTGAGGTGCAGGTGCTTGCTGTGACGCACTCTCCTTTGGTGATGGCCTCGGTTGAACCGCGTTTTGATGATGCCATGGATGCCTGGTTTGACCTTGATCTGGTTGATGTCCAAAGCACTCATCCGTCCACCGTTGAGTTCAAGAAACGGCCGTTTGTACGTTTGGGAGATGTTTCTCGTTGGTTAGTGAGCGAGGCTTTCGATCTGGGGAGCGCTCGCTCCTTGGAAGCAGAATTGGCGCTACAGCAAGCGGCCGAAATTCTCTCTGAGAAAGTTATCGACCACGCTCGCGCGCAAGAACTGGATTTCAAGTTGCGCGGATTACTAGGCGACACCGATTCGTTCTGGATCCGCTGGCGTTATGTTGGCGAAAAGCAGGGGTGGCTCAAATGATTCCTGTTTTGCGTCAGCCTGAACCCACTAGTTTTGATAGATTAGTGCGAAGAAAAGGATTGGCCCATCTCAACAAGCGGGGATTTCCCTTGAATGAACCCCTGCCAGCGAATGCCAAAATTGAGCCTTACTGGCGCGATTGTTTGAGTGATTTACACCAAAAATACGGAGGTGTGTGCGCATATCTTGGTGTCTTTTTTGAGCGAATCATGGGAGGCGGCAGCGTGGATCACTTTATTGCAAAATCTGCTAATGCGGGCTTGGCGTATGAATGGGATAACTACCGCCTTGCCTGTTCGACTATGAACAGCCGTAAGCGCGAGTATAGCGATGTATTGGATCCCTTTAGCATTGAGCCAGAGTGCTTCCGTTTGGAACTCTGCACAGGGCGCATTTACCCAAATCCCGATTTACCAGCCGCCGATATACGCTCGATTTACCAAACGATTAAGAGGCTCGGGCTTGATGATCCGCAGTGCAGAGAAATGCGGACTCGTCTGTATCAAGAATACCTCGAGCATAGTTTGCCTCCTGACTACTTGAAAATGAAGTCACCCTTCATTTGGCAGGAGGCAAATCGTCAGGGATTGTTGTGAGGTGGAGTCGTGGACGAGTCGAGCGTCCCGGCAACGCTACAACTGTCCCGAGTGCAATGAGTAAGCGGACGAGAATGTTTCAGTGGCGTAGAATGGTAACGACACAGACACCCGGCTGTGTTCGCCATCAAACGCTACTGGCGTCCCTGCCGGGGTGCCTTGGGTCTGGCCATTTTGGGGTCGGAATGAGAAGGTTGCCGCCGTGACTGCCAAGCCATGCCAACGGCATGGACGATGATCGCCCGGGGGTGAAGCGCTTCGCGTTTCGCGTAACCCCGCGAAGGCACCAAAACGCAACGCGCCCCGACCGGGGGCACGTTTGTGCCAACCGCAATGATCTAAGAGGCGATGCCTCCGGACGGCTCAGTTGGGGCGAGTCATTGTTTCGGTCTGTCCCGGGGTTTCGCTGCGCTCCACCCCGGGCTATTGCCGCCCACTCCTTTGGTATGAGAAAAAAAGCCAATCCCTAGGGTGCGGTTTTCACCGCACCACATTCTCGATTAGCAAAAATTGGGAACCACAACAAAGCATCAATTACATTGATGTCGCTTTCCTTATCTTGGGAAAGGATGGTTCCTCTTTTTATTTCTGAGCATACCCATATTTCTTTAAAAGTCGTTTGTCTTCCATTAGAAATAAATTTAAATCCTGTTCGGCTTCAGCTAGCGCAGCTGTTACCTTTATTTCGATTTCGGGATCAGCGTCCGACTCGCACCGTAAAGCTTGGTATTGGTAGGCTTTTAGGTATTTGGCGATAACTGTCGAGAATTTATCATTAAATTCACCAGCTTCTTTTGTTTTTAGGTTTAAAGAATTAACTTTTATCCTTAACTTGTTCAGCTCGGGAATGGTTTCATTTCTCAAAAGTTCGCAGGACTCACCATTCGGATTATGAATCGCTGTGTTTACGTTTTTGATCAACTCGACCCTCCTCTTATCTACCGGAACCATTTCGTTGTTGCGGTAGTTTATAAACTCCTTTTCGGCTTCGTTATCGCAGCCCGACAGTGTAACTGCTATGGCAGTTAGTAGCAAAGGCCGTAGATTCATGCGGGTGATAATTGCGTTAAAGTGTTGAATTGGTGTGGGCATATGAAATGGTTTTAAGTTGTAGTTAATAAGGTGTTAGTGTAGTTTAGTTGCTTGTGTCAGATAACGGTGCGGGGACAATGTTTGTTGTCAAATTAACGAGTCTTTCGTGGGGGCGGAAAATCTCAAAATGTGCTAAGCGGTATGTGGGGATAGATAGCGTGTATGGAAGCGCTGTTATAGCGTGCAACTGGAGCATGTAGTGGCCAGTTAGCTCTGGTATGTGCTCGCCACGGCCACGGATAATGGCCGCCTTTAGACATCATCATTTCTTCAACATTTTCACCGGTAGTTCCTACCAAGGCTGATATGCGATCAACTTCTTCGCAGTAGGCTTGATAGTTGCCTGTGCCGTTTTGATTAGACACGGCATTTCCGGCCATGCGGACAACCCAGTTTCCAGTCAGAAGATTGACCGATTTTGCGGTATGTTGATCCATGATGTAGCAGTCGGGAGTGGGCATGAAAAAGTATAGAAGCTTTGTCACATATGCAGGTCCGAGGCCCGGAACGGCTCTTGCTCCAATGAACAAATTATAGGCCTGGCTACGAGTTAGCCCTCCCGCTCGAAGAGTGTTTAATTTAGGAACTAGTAATGCTCTTGATCCCCAAGCCGCAGCCACATGCCTGGGACCGCCGGGGCCAGCGCCTTGAACTCCCCACGCCATGGCGCAGATGTAACCAAATAAAACCGGGTTGGCGGGATTCCGACAGATTGCACGAACGCCCGCGCGGTCGAGTTGGTGGGCAGGCAGGGGAATGGTGCCCGCGGGAACATGTGTAAGTCCACGGTGAATCGCCCACGTTGCAGGGACGTACCCAACTGACCCAGCCGGAACGTGTGGGATGTGAGTGAATGTTTTCCAATGTGGATTACGATAAGGAGGAGGCATGGATTCGATTTAATTAATTAAAGTTAAAGCGTCGGAAGCATCATTTGTTTAAAAAGTCTTTGTACCTACTCGCGAAGTACAATTCTAATTTTTCGGCGCTGCCTTCAATTCGATTCTCTAAGAGAATGATGATTTGCTTTGGATTTAGACCATCAAATTCCTCGAGTAGGTATTTCTGTGAATCGATTTTCCACTTTTCCCATTGAGCTTCGGTCATGTCATCTTGTTTCTTCTGGAGGGCCTCCGCATTGTCTATTGGCCCCGCTAAAGAAAAGTGTAAAATACTGTTAATGGCATCGATTGCCTTATTTTTTTCTCCAATTTTTTGGTTCGGATCAGAGTTAAATTTTTCTCCCAGCTTTACTAGTGCATTTCTCGGGTCACTTGAGGAT
>CAIWVL010000311.1 GCA_903916085.1 uncultured Spartobacteria bacterium | reverse complement strand
GTTACTTCAAAGCCCAACACCCCGCAATAAAAGCCGAGCGCGCGCTCAAGGTCGGCGACCTTGAGATGCACATGACCGATGGAGACTTTTGGGTGAATCGTGGTCTGGCTCATAAGATAACCTTGGGAGTTGAATACGGACTGCTTTTCAGGCTGCGCGAGTGCAGAGTGACGCTTACGCCCTGGAAGAAACAGCGAAAGCGTGCTGTAAAGTGGAAGAATCGTTCGATTCAAAGAATAACTCACAGTCAGCGGATAAATGCGCGTCCCGAAATAACATCGTTTCGGATTTAAACTGGACTTCTTTCATCGCGTTCTTAGGTCTGTAAATAAATTCACGGATTTCATCCCACTCTTTATCTGAAACAAAAATGGCACAAATAGACGCGATTCCTTCTCGAAAAGCTTTGTTATTAAATTTTAACGTCTCGTTGTTTGAAATACTCAGACACCGATAGGTCCAAACAGCATTACTTGCAGGATCGTAGTGCAACGCGACTGAAACGCCTTGCGGGATGTCCTCTGCTGTCATTGTTTTTGAAAATAACATCAACCCTGGCTCGTTAACGATTTGTTTGAACCCGCAGTTGGTTAGAGAAGCGAGAACCATCGAAACAGAAATCCAAGGGATCTCACTGCCAAGACCGCTAGCAGCACTTTGGGCGTCTTTTGTAACTTCCTCGGATTGTACTTTCTTGTGTACCGCGTACCCGCCCAGCGCAAGCAAGGGCAAGGAAAGAAGAGCGGCCCTCCGCGTAAGCCGTTTCCTGCGCACCGTATTCTGTACCAAATCCATTGGAAGATGGTGCATTGGCGCTCCGACCAAGGGTTCGGCAGCATCATAATCTTGTGGGGGATCTTCTCCGCTCTGCTTCAGGCTGCGGGCAAATGCGCTGAAATCGATAAATCGCTCAGCAGGACGATCGTCCACGGCGCGACGGATGATGCGATGGAGCCGTAGCCATTCGATTCGTTCCTCAGGAGAAAGCGTTGCTTCGCCTTGCGGTGGCCAGCGGTAAGCGGCGCGCCCCATTTTATCTGGGGAATTCCCAGTCAACATGGTGTAGAAGGTGGTGGCTACGCCGTACATGTCGGGGTGACCGGCACTCTCTAAAAACCAACTCGGGGCCAAATATCCTGGAGTGCCTCTGCGTGTGAGTTGCGCAGAGTCTGCGCCTAAAAGACCCATGTCAGCGAGACAAGGAGTGCCGTTAAAAAACAGAATGTTATCAGGCTTTACATCGCGATGCACGAGCCCGGCATTTGATAAAAGTTGAAGCGCGTCCAGAATGGTAATCAGCCATCCGCAAAGGTCCTCGCTGGGGAACCAAAGCGGCTCTGCCCGGCGCAATTCAAGCCGAGCGGAAAGCGTGAGTGGCCGCCACTGGGGATCACTCGCTTCCCCTGCTCCAAAACCATCCGCCAGCGGCATGACATAGGCCATTCCAGCGGCGTGAAGGATTGGCGGTTGGACTGATATAATTGCCGGTGACTGCAGTTGCTCGGCAGCCGACTGAAACCGACACACCGCAGCAAACTCCTTTTGAAGCTGCCCCGCATTGGTCGCGTGGATAAACTTCAAGGCGCGAAGCTCGCCCAACGGAACAGACTGACAAAGCCATACTTCGCCAAATCCGCCGGCACCGATTGGGCGTATAAGGCGATAGCCATTGAGGATTTCGCCCGGCTGAAGCATCAAGATTTGGTATCTTTATGATCCCAAAGAACCAAGGTTTAACAGAAACTATTTTACGATACCCAATTCAAACTAACACAGCCTGACGCAGGCTGCGAGTCAGCGCTTCACCTCCCAGTTCTTGTCCGAGATCCGCACTTCCACCGTTTTTCCGCCTTCGACAGGCACGGTGGTGACACTGGTGCCGTCGGCCGTTTGTTGGAAATGGATCGCCTCAGCCAAGGGGCCAGGCGCTGCTGAAGGTGCGTGTGGCAACACCACGAAGTTAAATCGCTCAACCTGCCCCGGAGTAATCGGTCGGACCGTGTAACTCGTAAAGAAACGCTCCGGTTTCCGCTCATTCGGCGTGGGACAGTGATAGGAACGTAAGACTTCCTCCGCATCACAGGTGGCGCCTCTGTCGGAGGCGAACCGCACGAGCATTCGAAGCGGTGGCACGGTTCCATTCGACGTGGCATAAGTACCGTCGTCCTCCGCACAAAACCAGTTTGTCCCTTTGGTCTTAAGAGCGTAGAGCTGCCATAAATCGCCTGCGTTCCAGCCTTTCATGGAAGCGCCAGGCCGTAATTCGTCTTGGACGACGAGCACGCCCTCGGCCGTTAAAACAATCCGGCGCACCAACGTTGTATCCGAGTTGATGTAACTGGAATAGGTCACCTGCCCCAGAGCATCACGCCCGTGCTGTTCAGTCCGCGCGGCCGCGATCCTCGTCACGAGCAACTGATCTCCCAAATCTACCTGTTCGCCGATGCCACGAATGTGCATGTACGGCCGGGTTCCCGTGTACTTCACATCCAATTTGAGCGCCGTGTACTCCGCACTTGTGAAAGGCGCATCGTAGGGATGCGGAAAGGTGCGCCGAAACTCGTTACTTGTGACGCCTTTCCAAGGCATCCGAAGGGAGGCCTCCCCCTGTGTTTTATCGGTGGTATCGGGCGTAACGGCACTGAGTTTCAGGAAACTCGGTTGCCAGCCTTTCACTTCGTCAAAGTCATCGACTAGCCGGGTCCCTGCGGGTCCTTCGAGACGGAGATTGTCGATGAGCAAATCTTTGTGACCACTACGCGAGTCTTGAAAGTTGCGCAGGGAAAAACAGGGCGTGAGTCGGTAACTGCCCCCCTCTTGAGTCAGATACTCCACGGGGATCGTCATAGTGAACCACTGGTTGGCTTGATTCCATGAGCCCGGAAAGCGTTGTTCAGCCGGCAGCGCCCAAGGTAAGTTTCCCGTGATCGCCGAGCGCACGCCGTGCCTACCTAGGTTATGAAAGAGGGGGACTTGTCCGACTTCGTAATAAGCGATGGACGGGCCTTTTTCTTTGTGCGCATGCGAGCCATGCGCATAGAGATCGAGCAAAACCATGGCATCGCCGGGTTCACGCCCCGAGCGAAGGATGAGTTTGTCTACGAGCTCACCGGGCGTGCCACGGCGTAACCGATAGGTGACCAGAGACGGAGAGCTCGCAGGCGCGACTGCCTTAAGAGGCGATTCAGGAAGATTGATTTGCCCCAAACTCCGGAACCAGACGTCGCTCTTGACGGCCTTGTCGCTTGGACGCGAAGCCAACCGTTGGGCCGCCCAAAGCATCGTCGGGTCGTTGAAAAGTTGAGCCCCGTATTCCAGCAGGTAGACTCGGTCCCAGGCCACGCCAGTGTAACCAAAGTAAGCGTCCCCGACCTCGGCAATCAGGCCAGAAGGCGAAACCACATCCCGAAAGCGCTCAAACAACCGGCGAAATTTGGGAGAATCGCGCAAATCATTTTCCCAGCCCATCACGCGAGCTAACTCCAGCATGAAGACGGCACCAAGACTGTCGTAATTTGAGGCGTCCTCGTCTAGGTCGCCAGTGTCACGAACGAGCGCCCAGTATTCATCGAGTTTCTGTTTCACGGGCACCCACTCTTTGGGTTCCCCCAAGGCCCGCCAAAAGCAGGCGTACCCCAACACTTGCGCGAGACGAATGTTGTAGTCCCCAAAGTCGGTTGATTTCACAAAACCGTTTACGATGGGTTCGGCTAGGGTGCGCACCGCAGCAGCGCGTTTTGGATCGAGAAGGTTTTCCTCGTGTAATAAAAATGTGAGTCGAGCAAATCCTTGCAGCACGTGAAAGTCTTTGAGTAGCCCTTTGTCTGTGAAGTTGGGCATCGCAAGGGCTGCGTCAAAGTAGGCTAGAGCCTGTTGTTTGAGGGCGGGTTGCTGCGTTTTGCGCCAAAGTCGAACGGCAGCTTCCCCCAGTGAAACCATTTCGTGAGCCGAATAGTTTTTTGCCGGTGAATGTTCCTCCAACATTTTTCCGTAATCAAACCTCGGCATTAGGGCCACTTCTTCACAAATAGCAGAAGGCAACAAGGCCGCTGAATAGAGAAGAGCGAGGCAGGAATGTTTCATAAAAGGTGCGTGATGGTACTGCCAATTCCGATGCTTGTCTGGTCGCTAAAATAACGACAAGCCAAGACCGTCCCTCAAAAAACGAGTCAGGGTCCTGGCTGTCTTTCTCCGGGGTAGCCTGATTATTTTCCACTCACAAAATCCAAATACTGAGAGGCCTCTCTGACCAACGCTTCCGGCCGTTTCTTTTTAAGCTCCAGAGTCGCGAGATTTTCTGGCGTTAGCGTCTTTAAAAAAGCCACTATATCCCGAAGCTCCATAAGAGTCAGGAGCTTACCCATCGGAGGCATAGGCGAAACCGGAGTCGTTGCGGATACAATGTTCTCCGCATCGAGCGTTTGAACCTGGCCATCAGCCACCTTGACCTTTGTCACCTTTGGATTTCGGTCCATTAAAACGCCTGCCACAGTTTCTCCGGATTTTAAGGTGACAGCAATCGGAGCATAGCCGGGGGCAAAGTCCGCACTTGGGTCCACCACGGCTCGCAGGAGATAGTCGTCGCCCTTTTTTTGTACCCCGCCGAGATTCGGACCAGCTACCCCGCCTGCTACCCTTGGTTCTGCAGAATGACACCTGGAGCACATCGCCGCTGCTGAATTGTAGAACAGATTTCGTCCGATTTCAGGGTTTCCGCCAGACAAAGCCGGTCGGAATTCGGCTACCGAGTCCACATCAGACTTCAGCGCCACTTGAGCAGCCGCAAGGGAGTCTCCACACTCCTTTCGGAGTGCGGCACTCGACAAGACATCCGCCTGAATTTCACATGGTAGTTTCTGTAAGTTTGCGAGGTAACCATTCAATTTTTGAGCGCTCGTAGCCGACTGAAGCCGGCCCAATACAGCAACCAGTAATTGTTTTTCTCGAATACTTGCACTTTGGATACCGCGCTCAATGCGCTCCAAGGCTGCAGCTTCATCGCTGGCAGCGAGCCACTCCAGCCCGCGCATCCGGATTTCTAGAATCGGATCTTCCAAAGCGGCTTGGAGTAACTCTGGATGCGGCCCAAGTTTCTCCAATGTTTGAATCCGTGCGGACACAGGGTTTTTAAGGTTTAAAAAAATGGATCTCTGCGTTGTTTGCGGTAGTTCGATTTTGAATTCTTCAAGAGTCAATAATACTTCGCTCAGAAGTTCTGGATTATTTTCATCCGCTAATGCCTTTAATTGTGCAATCAAAACAGGGCGCGCCTTTGCGTCTACCTGTCGTTTGCTAGCGTTAAACGCCGGATCAAACATGCCCGACACTGGGTTTATACCGAGAGTCTTTTCCCAGTGCCGCACATACCAAAGTGCTTGAAGACGCACTGCTGCGTTTTGCTGAAAATCCCCGGCTACAGCAAGCAATGACAAAAGATCGGCCTGCTGCCCATTCAACATCCGAGAACACAAGATTCTATTAGTTACAGGAGATCCAAATTTACCGAGCAGATCGGTCCGTTGCCCGAGGATGGCATACCCCTCCACAATTCGTTCGTCAAAGATTGCCTGAATCGCCTCCCGAACAAGCGAGGGTTCCGAGTCGTCTAAGAATCGAGTGACTTCCTTGCTTTGCAACCGACGCAGCGCCAAAAGGACCCCGCGCCGAATTGCTACATCAGGATTTGTGCTTTGCGTAATGAGCCTTTCAGATACACCCAATTTTGCTAGCCCGACGACCGCGCCGAGGCGCAGATAAGCGTCGGCATCTGCGTTCTTTTTTAATAATTCAAACAACGATTCACGGGCCCTTTCCTCTCCTGTTTTGCCGATCGCAATCGCCGCAAGCATTTGAACCTGAGCGTTCGCATCACTCAGTAATGGCAGAATCACTTGGAACGCCTGCTGTTTTCCCGCTAACGAGGCGTTTTCTCCAATCATTTCCGCTGCACGCCCGCGGACGAACGGATCTTTGTCAGCAACCAATTCAAACAGTTGGGCCATCGCATTCCTATCATCGTGTAAACGCGCAAGAATCCCAAGGCCATAGGCGGCATGCAGTCGTTTCAGGGGTGTCTCGCCAGATTTACAAGCTGTTTGAAAATGAATGAAGCCGTCGGAACGGCTTGCCAGCTCCCATTCAGCCCGCAGGCGGACGCGACTATCTTGGTGATCCAATAATTCTGAAAGGCGCTGGGAGGACAGCTTTTCAATGCCATTACGAAAAAGAGCTGCAACCTCTGAAACAACAGGTTTACGATTCTCTTCAGGATCCCAGAACGCTAAGAGGCGACCATCATTCTTAGTCATGAAACCATTTTTCATGTCGACAACATACAGACGACCATCATACCCAAATTCAATGTCCGGCGTATCAATCCCCCGCAGTACATTTTCATTGGATTCCATCACAAAGCCCGCACCCGATGGTTTCATGCGAAAAGCGTTTACATCGCCTCGCCCCGAATAATCTGCTAAGATAAAAGTGTTGTTCCACTTTTGCGAAAACCCGGTTCCGGGAAAATAACTGAGACCGGAAGGTCCCGTACCAAACAGGTCGGCGGGCGGCAAGACTGCTGCCGGCCGATCGGTTCCATTCGTATTCCACCAGCTTTCAGAAATCCAAAGATTCGAGTTTGTTTTCGGATGCTCCCATTCGTCTCTAAAGGTAGAGAGATTCTGGTGTCCTCTGTCCCAGCCGGATTCGCCACCTTCAACTACCTGAATGATTCGCGCCTTGTCGCCAATGTCGGCATTGTTATCGACAGAGAATAGATTCCCCCATTGGTCAAAAGCGACCTCCTTTGGGTTTCGCAAGCCATGATGAACTACCTCGAGATGCGAGCCGTCCATTTCCATACGCAACACAGCGCCGGAGGCTGGCGAATAAAGATGGAGTCCTTCGGGAGTGGTAAAATTGTAACCACGATCGCCCACACTAAAATAAAGACGTCCATCCATCCCCATCGCAAATCCATTAAGGTCATGGCCGCTAATGCTGGTACCGATTCCGAACCCGCGATGAATCGCTTTGATGTCCGTGGAACCTCTGGAGCTCGGTGTCTCTCGGAGCCGCCAGACGCTTGGGATTGAGGAAAACCAAATGTCTCCTTTGAACGCAAAAACACCTCCGGCAGTTCCGTCAAGCGGGTCATTGAAACCGTCTGCAAAAACTTTGCCGATCCATTTGCCCTCCTTTTGCTCCAGCACACGGACGCGTTCACTGAACTGGGTAAAATAGCCCATGCCGCCTTCATGTTGAGGCGCGTATTTTTGGTAAATGTGCAGCCGATCCTCCAGCGTCTGAACCGACATGTCTTCTTTAGCCCAGTAACGATGGTTACGATTGTCTTCCACGCCGTGACGGAATCGTGGCGTTTCCGCGACAAAAACGCGTCCCTTTTCATCAATGGCGAGAGATGTGGGATCCATAATGTCTGGATCCTCGGCTAGAATAGCACCTTGCCATCCCGGAGTTATGTTAACGGTTTTGAGAAAAGTTTGCCCGTCAAGGCTGCTAGTTTGCTGAATGTCATTCTGATCGAGCGAAACAGCTTCAGCATTTAAAATAAAATAACCGTAAGCCAATAAACTAACATAGACTCGCACCGTGTAATAAAAACGAGAATTCATCATAAAAAGAAAGGAATGGGTTATTCTAAACAAAGAAATAATGCCTCTTGGGCGTTGAGGTAGTTCCCCTTTTTTTTGCGCGCCGATCGGAAAGCGTCACATCGTTTAACGCGCAAGCAGGAAGACCTGAGTGACGTTTTGTGCGCTCTGAAATTCAGCATTCCCAAATTGAGTAGCGACGACCGTGATTGAGATCGGAGTTCCTTTACCGACCGGGACCTGCGTGATTCTCAACTGGTTCCCCTCTATCACTGCGGGTCCGGCCTGGACATAAAGCTGCACCGGCAATCCGGAATCTGACACCGCGCTCAGTGGAACCTGTTGGGTGCCTGAAGGTTGATCTGCGATCGGCTCAAACGTAATCTTCTGCGGTTTACCAGCCGTGTTTTTCTGCAGCTTCAATAGCCCCGGATTCACACTGAGCCGAAATTCTGAGTCTCCCGGATGGATCACTCTAAAAATACCTCCTGCATGTCTCTCGGTGACTCCCAAAGTGCGATCAGGGCGAAGCTGAAACCGGTTTTTCCCTAGCGGCACAAAGGGGCCACAAACCCATTCAATCGCGGGTTTTCCGCCCTCGCCTTGAGGGTGGCCTAGTGGGGTGCGTCCCCTCAGGGCATTTGGAGGGATCTGCTCTAGGAAGGTCGAGTAGAGGGTAAAGGTGATCCCATCCGCCTCTGGAACGATGTTGAGATCCGCCACTCCAGCCTTGCTGAACGGCAGGGGCTCTCCTTGACTATTGGTAAAAACGGGGTCAGGGGACTTTGCGTTCCAGTTCACATTCGCCATGTCAAAAGCCTCTTGGGCGAGTTCTTTGGTGAAATACCACGGCAAAGTTTTCTCTTGGGGAGAACACTGCGCATAAGGCTTTGGAGGGAGCGGCTTGCCATCGGGAACGGAAAGACGCGTGACGTAGCCGGAGTTCAAATCAACGGGCCGCAAGCTGGGACTCCCATCCGGCGAAAGGCGCGCCTTGACCGCCGCTCGGATGTACTGTGCGAAATAGCGACACATCCGCTCCGTCACTGTGAAATGCGCACTTCCCGGCTCAATCAGGAGCGTACCGGGCCAACCGGGAACAGCCGTTGCTTTCGCAAGGTGGTCTTCGAGGTCATTCACAGCCATGTCACGCCAACGGTTAAAAAGGTCGTACCCGGGGTGATCCCATTCGGCCCCCGTGCCGCAAGCCTCTAACATAGGGACACTGGTAGAGGTAATGTCGCTCCAACAGCCGTCTTTGATGTGGATGCCAGCGATACAACGCTCGGGTGCCCCGTTCGTTACATGAGTGACAATCATCAGAGACATCGATTCGCCCATGGGCAGCCACGGCGCAGTAGCGAGTTCCGCGTGTCCTGATTCTTGGGCGAGAGCCGTCACAATCTGCTGCAGAAATTCAACATGCGCCTTTCCTTTGGACTCAGCGGAGTACTTGCCATCACGACATACGGCAAACAGACGACACGGCGGACTCGTAAACAGGATCGCTAAGTTTTGTTCCTCACACACCTCCCGGATCGCTGGATGGCCCACCAACCAATGTTCGGGGGCGTTATAGCCGAACACCAAGACACCACGGACTTTTGTACACGTGGGAGGGATCCAAAGATACCCGGTGGCTGTCTGGGGTTTAAAACGCTCCGCATCCGGGGTGTACGTCTGCGTGGTCATAAACTGAAACACCTGATTTTCGGGAGACCGCGAAACAAGATTAGTAGTTCGTTTGCGTGTCGGTGGGAGAGAGCTAGTGCGCTTGTTTTTTGAGGAAACCTCACGGGGAGCAGGCGGCAAAGCGGATACCTGAGACTCTCTGATTTCTAAGCGTCCGGTGCCTTTTTCCGTAGAAGCCGCAACAACATCCACTCCTGGAATCACCGGATCGGGATTGAATGTGCTTTGAGTAAAACTCGTCTCCAATAGCCCCTGCTTGAAAGCAAAAGGCGTATTTCCATTGGAAGCAAAGACGCAGTTCGTGAATTTTGTAACGATCGGTCCGGGGGAACGAGCCGGTTTCCAGTTCGTCCTGAGCACTCCCGCGTTATCCGAAAACGTGGCATGCGCGACATTCAGCGTAAAACCAACACGTCGCCCAGCCCAGGGTTGTCCGTTCCCTAAGTCGAAGCAGTAGTCTTTATTATTAAAAAACAGCACAGGACTGGCCTCTGTTCCGCGAACATTCACGGTAATGTTCTGATGGATGTTTCCAGTCCAAAGCAGGAACGGCGGGGAGCGAAAGTCATGAATCGAACAGCCTTCATTAATGTTCCACACGAAGCCACGATCACCAACCAACGACTCCATGAGCTGCACCTTAAAATAGCCCATTTCGGTGCGCGTCATGTTCACCACGATCCCTGAAGTTGCCCAAGTGCCAATGGGACGCGCATTGTCGGTGTTATTGCGCACTAATTTGGAATCAGTGACATTTACCGTAAGCCCACCGAGGTTGGCGTTAGCGTAGCCAAGATTCAGCGAAAATCCGTTCAACTGGGTGAGCGTGGAGTTTGAAAGATTCACCGCGACGTCGGTGACGTTATTAAGCCTGAGATTGGATAAATCGACTCCGTGAAACCACCCCGTGTTATCCTTTGAAAAGAGCTGGGAGGCGGAGATTGGAGCGCTCCCCTCCCCTGCGGCTGTTACGGTGATGTTAGACAGATTCGCGGTGAATCCGATAGATCCGTCTGCGGGTTCCACATTAATTGCGGCCTTACCGTTATTGCTTAGACCCGCCTCAAAACGTGGCACTAGAATGCCACCTTGAATATTATAAGCGCAGGGAGTCTCGAGCATCGGAGGTTTCAAGACAAAACCAGCCTTCTCGATAGTTTTCGGAAAAACGACTACGGCTGACTGGCCTCCGGCATCGAGATGGATCGAGATCGGGTCCTTGCCAGTGACAGTGACCGTCCCCGGTTCCTCGACAACGTGCACGGTGACATTAATGATGTCGGGATCCCCATCATTGCGATCAAGCGTGGCCATCGCCTCGGTGATCGTCTTCACACTTGTACCGTCCACCGTGACTGTCGAGGCCAACAGACAGCGCGGTTGAGTGACAGACAGAACCAGGCAGAACAGGGTGAAGATGCGGCTAAGGGATCTCATAATCGGCATACGAAAGTTTAGGGGGAGGAGATTGAATTAGCGCCGAACGGACCAGTCGTTTTTGCCGAGATGCACAACCAACTGAGTAGTTCCGGAGCCGATCGTTGCTTTTACAGCCCCATTGGGGGCGGTGGTCACGGTAATAGCCTTGGCGAGGGGGGCTGGATCGACTTCTGGCAGCACCGGCAAAACGACCATCGCGAAGACGACTGGCTGTCCGGCAGTCACCTTGTGCGCGCTGAACGTGGTGACGTACGATGTGGAAGGAAGTCCCTTAGGATTCGGCCACGTGATGCTGCGAGGGACCGTTTCGACACCGGCGGGGCCATTCGTGTCGGCGAAACGGACGAACATCCGCCGCTGAGGGTTGGCATCTTGGGTGGCGCTCACATCGGGATAGACACCGTCGTCGTCCGAGCAGAACCAGTGCTCCCCTTGAGCTCCCAGAGTATAGAGTTGCCAGACTTGGCCGGCGTTCCAACCGTTCATGGAAGCGCCGGGTGTGAGTTCATCCCGGATTACCAGAAATCCCTCTTTGGTCAGGAGCAGTCGCCGATTTAGCGAGGAATCGGGAGTAACGTACCGGTCGTAGAGCACATTGCCGATCGCATCGGAACCACGTTGATCCACGGCAGCATCCCGCAGCTTGGGGCGCAGATAACGATTGCCAACCTCGACCCCCTGCTCCGAAAGGCCACGGATCGCGAAGTAAGGAAGGGTGCCCGAGTACTTCAAATCCACCTTCACTGTGTCGTACTGATCCTGAGTAAAAGGCGCGTTCTGATAATCCTTCCGAAACTTCCGGAGGAGGATATTGGTTTTGACTTGGTTCCACGGAAACTCTTGTGCGACCTGCCCCTCGGTCTTGTCCGGTGAGTTGTGCGAAGTGGCTGTCGCCTTTTCACCGAAGGAAAACCATTCCTCAGGAGATTCAAAGCCGTCAACGAGTTGAGTTCCGGCTGGCCCTTCTAGGCGAAGGTTATCGAACTTTAAGGAGGTGCATTCTTTATTGTCCTTACTGTCTGGAAAGTTCCGAATCGCCATCTGACCAATCACCGATTTACCGAAAGCATTAGTAGCGAGAGCCTCCGAGGGAAAACTCATCGTGAACCACTCGTCGGTGTGCGGATGGCCTGGGAATGGAATGGTAGGCGGCAGGGCCCAGCAGATGTTTCCATCGTTTGCGGACTCAGTGCCACGGCGTCCCATGTTATGAAAGAGGGGCACCTGCGCGCTCTCATAGTATCCCACAGAAGGACCTTTCTCCCGGTGCGCGTGATGGATGTGAGCCTTGCCGCCGGTAGCGTAAAGGTCCATCAGGATCATCGAATCCCCTGGTCCGTTTCCCGTCCGGAGAATCAGATGGAATGGAACCGTGCTCAGCTGTTTTGCCTCGGCGTCTAATGGATCATTTTGAAAAAGGACTGTTGAAAGCGATCCGTTATGTCGGGCATTTTCATCGACGGGATAAGGCTCCCCAAAAGAGATGAGACTTGGTGCTCGATCCAGTTGATGGCCGTCGGGGTGAACTAGACAAGGGCGGGCGCGCATTTTTCGGGAGGCCTCAGCGAAGGAGGCGTCATTGTAAAAGCGCGCGGCGTACTCCAATAGGTAAAGGCGATCGATGTAAATTTGCCGATAGTCAAAATACGAGTCGCCGTATTCGGGAATAATTCCAGAGGGACTGACAATGTCGCGAAAGTGCTCGAAGAACCGCCGGAAAGCGGGCGACTTAAACTCGGTTTCCCTGTTCAGCTCATGCGCCAGATCGACCATAAAGACCGCGCCCAAGGAATCATAGTTGGAGGCGTCCTCAGCTGTATTTCCGATCAGACAAAGGCGGTCGAAATAGGCAGTGGTCCGGCGGGAAACCTCCTCCCGTAGCTCGAAGGGCTCGTCCTTAAGGCAGTTTAGCAGCGCGGTATAGCCCACGATCTGCGCCATGCGGATGTTGTAATACGGCGAAACCGGAGTCTCGACGGCGGCGTCTGGCTTTGGTTTGGCTGGCACCTTCAAAGGTGCCGTGTCATCCGGTTGCTTGAGATAATCCGCGAGAGTGGCGCGTGCTATTTGGGAAACACTCTGCTGCATGTCTGCCGTGAGGAGTCTCTCCTCCGTCAAAGCGGCGGCCAACTGACCGAAACTTCTCAGCACGCCAAAGCTTGTGAGGGAGAATTTAGGATCGGCGATTGCTTGGGAAAAATGATCAAGCGCTTCAGTTTTGAGGGCTGAATCGCCCGTCTTTTTCCAAAGCTTATGGGCAACGGTCGCCTGCATCAGATGATCGGGTTCCAAGCGCCGGGGTTTGCCATCTTTCCCTGGGATGAAACCGCGTCGCTGATCGTCAAGATAGCGGCTGAAATACTCGATGTAGGAATCTGGAAACGGAGCGAATTCAGAGGACGCCGATTGAGTCACAGGAGCAGGGACAGGCACCGTACTCGGAGCGGTAGATGGAGACGACGCCTTCTCGGTCAGCGTTCCAGAGTTCTTAGCTGGTGCTGCCACACCTTCCCCAAAAGCAGAAGGCAACAAGGCTGCTGAACAAAGAAGAGTCAGGCATGAATGTCTCATAAGGGCAGCATCACTGTGCGCCCATCGCCCTGTTCTGTCTGGTCGCTAAAATAACGACACGCCCTGAGCACCCCTCAACGTGAGTCCCCTTTATACAAAGCGATCAACCCACGCCGACTTCTCACATGCAGCTTTTCGTAAATGCGCTGTATGTAGGTGTTCACCGTCGAAACGCCGATCCCCAATTCAGAGGCGATCTCCTTTTGCGAGAGTCCATTCACCACGTGTTCCAACACCTGCTTCTCCCGGGGTGGAAGTTCGGTATCTGCCACGGGAACGCTCTTTGCGACCGGAACGGCCACCGGATTGAGAAATGCGTCGATAATTTTCCGAGCAATCGAGGGACTCATTGGCACACCGCCTTCGCGAATCGTCCGAACCGACCTGAGTAGCTCGTCGGGCATGACTGGTTTGACCAAATAACCGTGCGCTCCGGCAGCCATCGCCTGAAAGATCATCTCCGTATCCTGATAAACCGTGAGCATCAGGATGCGACAAGCCGGCAACTGCGGCGAAATGTGGCGCACACAATCCACACCGCTCTCGTCCTTGAGATTGATGTCCATGATAATCACATCAGGCAGAAGCGCAGGCAGTTCTGCTGTCGCCTTCATGCCGTTGGCAAACATAGCGATACATTCACAATCAGAAGCACTCGCTAAAACGTCGCCAAGGACGCGCCTCAACCGGGCGTCATCTTCAACGACGGCTACCTTAATTTTGGCTGGTGCGTTCATGCGGACTCAAGAGGAGCGGGGTTATGCGCTGCGCCCGGCACGATGGCAAGCGGGAGGATAAATTCGACACGTGCGCTGTCCCCAGGAGCGCTGCTTATTTGACAGGAGCCGCCAATCTCCTCCATCCGCCGTCGCATTCCGTCGAGCCCCTCGTGGATACCGTCGGCATTTTGTTGAGAAAGATCGAATCCTTGGCCGTCATCCTCAACAATCAGATGTAATTTTGTGCCCTCTAAGCGTAGCTCGATGCGCACCAAATTAGCGTTCGCATGTTTAGCCACGTTGTTGAGCGCCTCGCGCACCGCGAGGAAAAGGCAGTGCCGCAACCGGCCGGCGAGTTCCATTGGTGGCAGGGACAAGGGAATGTCAAAACGAACCCGGAGATTGGCACTATCCAAGAACAACTTACTGGCTTGCTTCAGGTAGTTTACAAAGCGATCGAGGGTGTCATTGGCGGGATTCACAGCCCAAACGATTTCATCCACGCTACGGGTCAGCTCAACGGCGGATTGGCAAACGCGTTCGATCCGGCGACGTGTGTCGGGTCCTGCGGTTGCCTCGATGTCACGCAGTACCCAGTTGCTTTGCATGGCGATTTCCGTCAATCCAGCCCCCACGTCGTCGTGCAAGTCGCGCGAAATCCGCGTCCGTTCGCGTTCCAAAGCGTGTTCGCGTTCTATTTGGGCGAAACGCTTTTTGAGCAAGTGCCGGTTCCAGAACGAGCCGCCCCAAAAGGCGCCCCCGACCCCCAGCGCCACAAGCGGCAACCAAAACTGCCACCGCGTATAGAGCGGCGCCACTACGGTGACAGGAACCGAAATTGTTTCGTTAAGCAGGTCGCCATTCGATTTGGCCGTGGCTACCCAAAATCGGTAATGGCCAGCAGGCAATCCCGTGTACTTCGCTTGCCCGAGACCGCTGCTGCCAATGCTATGTGCGCTTTGCCAGGTGATTGTAAGGCGTTCCCCTGGCAGCACTGGAATCTGCTCAGCCAGCTCGAGGCCCCACGCCGCATTGTGAGTGGAGCGATTATCATCCAGAACGAGCACCTTGTGAGGAGTCGGATCAGGACGAACCCCGAGTAACGCCATGGGAAGCCAACTCCCCTCACGCCGCCAATTCAGGGGCCCAGCAGGAATCGTGGCGGGATTGGCAGCACCACTCTTGGCAGGATCAGCCTGGGCTGGATCGGAGGCAACCGATGGACTTTCCCGCACTGCGAAGTCGTAATCCCGACTGGAATCACCCGAGGGAGATTCCACCTGTAAGTGCAAGGCATCAATCCCGATCACACCGATTCCAGCGTCGGATCCGGCCGAGGTTACTTGAAATCTGAGATACGCGGCGGCTTCGGGAACAAAAGTCTGTTCGCGAAAATCCTGAAAATCGGACCACTCAATCTTGCCTCGCCACCCAGCCGTTTCGCCCTCGATTTCAAAGGGCGTGATCCCGATGCCACGGCGGTCGCTACCAGAGAACTGGAGGATGAGGCGCATCGGTGTCCGCGGGCGCAGGTCCCGCCACTTTTCGTCAATCCCCTCCAGTTTGTAACGGAGTCGAGCTGTGGATTGCCCGGGGGGTTGTTTCTCGGAAAACTCGAACTGGATCTCATTTTTAGAGGAGATCTCAATCACATTTGGAAGTGCTTCGGGCTTATCGAGATTTTCAACGTGTACTTGCGGAGCGCCATCCACCTTCACCTTATCGATGCTTAGATCGGCCAGCCCGCTTGCGCTTAGGAGTAAGAGAGCTAGAGCCGACTTAGAGACGATAATCAGGGGCGACTCGACTGCAGTGTGTGGACGGATAACTCTTGGGTTACTCAATTTCCTTTTGTGCAAGTTTTTTGGGGAAAGGAGATGAAGGATTGGGGCGCGTTGAACTTTGGAGGATTATCACTCCTAGCTCCTACCCAATTTCACAAGCACGTTTTCTGGCGAACACGGATAGCTCCCGTGCGAGAACTCGGAAGGGTTTTCCACTTCGGTAGGTCTTGCGGTGGTGCCTAAAGGAGTTCCAACGGCGTGGCCTAAGTCGTGGCGCGTTTGATTTCTCTCAGTTGGAGTAGCGCACTCTAATCGGCGGCACCATGGTGTTGGAAGTAAGCCGGGATAGACCTCCCCAGTAGGGACTTTTGAAGATGCGCCATTCCACGCATCCCAAACTTTGCCTGATTTGAGGAAGCAGAACCAGTACCCGTTTTTGCGATTTACAGACCAGGAATGGCAACGCAACTTAAGGTTTGTCGAAGTGCTCGCGCTCCGATTGCGCTGCCTCACTCCCGAGAGCGTCCAAAGTGGTGCACTTTGAACCGCCCGCTGACCCGCTATTCCCTACTCACAATCCGGTAGCCGGCTTTAAGTGTGCGGAGACATTTAAATTGGCAGAAATCCAGATCGCAACATTATGAGTCCAATCGCCAGCCTGCCCCTAGAGGAAATTTCCTTATCTGGCTACAAATCAATAAGAGAAATTCATAGGCTAAAATTAGAGCCAGGGCTAAATGTGCTAATTGGCGCGAATGGATCTGGAAAGACAAACTTTATTCGCTTTTTTGAGTTACTTGGGCACATGTTTGATCCCAATAAAGGATTACAAAATTACATAAGTGCCCACGGCCGAGCAGATGCATTTCTTTTTCGAGGGATGAAATTTACTTCAGAGCTGAAAGCCCATCTGACTTTCGGCCGAAATGAATACAAATTCACTCTTCGGGCAGCAGACGATCGATCCTTATTTTACGCGCAGGAAATGGCCCCCTTCGACGGGCCTATTTTTGGATCCACTCAAAATGATCAAGGGGGTGGTCACCTTGAAAGCTTAGTAGTAAAAAAGCCGGATACGCAGAGCAAGAAATGGGTCGTTGATACCATCCGCAATTGGCGAGTTTATCATTTCCACGACACCTCAGCATCAGCTCCTGTTATGGGACTTGCGAACATCGTTGATAATGAGACACTCCACTCGAACGCCTGTAATTTGGCTGCATTCCTGATGCGGCTAGAGAAGTCATTTCCTGAGCATTTTGCGCAGATCACCGAAACCATCCGACAGGTGGCTCCCTTTTTTGGAGAATTTGTGCTAAAAGAAGTGAGCACTGGAAAGACGCAACTCCTGTGGAAAGACCGTTGTTCAGATCTTCTTTTCTACCCGTCTCAGCTCTCTGATGGCACGCTGCGTTACATCTGTCTCGCGACACTTCTCCTCCAACCTGAACCGCCGTCTACGATCATTATCGACGAGCCCGAACTTGGACTTCATCCCTACGCCATAAAGCTGCTAGCAAGTCTTCTTTTCGAGGTTGCTAACCGGGCACAGATTATCGTTTCTACCCAATCATCGCAATTGGTGGATGAGCTAACTCCAGAACAAATCATTGTTGTAAACCATAAAAAGGGAGAATCTATCTTGGAGCGGCTTAATCCCGAAGCATTGGGCGAGTGGTTGAAGGAATACACACTAGGTCAACTTTGGGAAAAGAACACTTTTGGAGGACTTCCCTAAATGCAATGGCGCAGACTCTACATCACGGTTGAAGGGCAGACTGAAAAATCCTTTGCGGATCAGATTCTTGTGCCTCACTTGGCACAGTATCAAATCGAGGTTCGCCCTCGGGTAGTATTGACCAATCGAAAATTGGGTAAACGCGGTGGCATCTTGGATTTTGAAAAGATCAGTGGCGACTTAAGGCGTCTGTTAAAGGGGGACGCCCAACCAGAGTCTCGGTTTACGACGATGATCGATTTTTACGCATTGCCGTCGCAGTTCTCGGGGTGGACTGAAGCAAACAAGCTGCTTACTGCGGCTCAACGCGTGTCTTTTCTCGAAAACGCGCTACACATGGAGTTAGGTGATCAGCGATTTTATCCCTACATCCAGTTACACGAATTCGAAGCCTTGCTGTTTTGCGACCTTGGAGCACTTCAGCGGCGACTGCCAGGCTCCGAGGCTGGGATTAAGGCACTTCAAAGCGAGGTCCGCCATCTGACGCCAGAACAAATCAACGAAGGTGCAAGTACAGCTCCCAGTAAACGAATTATCAGGCACCTGCCGGTCTATGAGCGGAGCAAGGTTCGTGTAGGTGCAGCTGCCGCTGCGGCGATTGGCCTTCCTGTTCTTAAAGCTAAATGCCCCCATTTCGCCGAGTGGATCGCTCGCCTTGAGCAACTGTCCTAAGTCGTTCTCCCAGTTGTTTTAATTCCCCAAGAACACCTAAATTAGCTCAAAAAAGAGGGGTCACACGGAGGCGCAGAGAGCGAGGAGAAATGATGGAATAACCCTCAAAATGAGTTTTTATAAAAACTCCGCGTTCTCCGCATGAGGGTGCCTTTTTTTAGGCGCTCTAAGAACAGAAACGGGAGTCCAATTGGATTTATGGACTAATTCTCTCGAATACGGCACGGAGCGTAACCGCGCATGAACCCGCGTGCTTGAGTAGGCAGTAAGGCGAGAAATGACGCATGCGAAGCGGATCTCTTAAGCCCCAAAGGGGCGAGTTATGACAGCCCAGTACCTCAAATCAGCCTTTTTTTCGGTTGGTTCCGTGGGCAACAGTCCTGATTGGTCCGTTGATGCCTGCGCTTGCACCCCTGCCGGGGTGCGTCTGTTCAATGGCGTGCCTACCGGTGGTGTCGCTTACGCT
>CAIWVL010000310.1 GCA_903916085.1 uncultured Spartobacteria bacterium | reverse complement strand
ACGCGTATCTCTGGG
This sequence comes from uncultured Spartobacteria bacterium, assembly GCA_903916085.1. Taxonomy (GTDB): domain Bacteria; phylum Verrucomicrobiota; class Verrucomicrobiia; order Chthoniobacterales; family Chthoniobacteraceae; genus Chth-196. Next base: position 13,706 of record CAIWVL010000310.1, on the reverse strand, counting down.
TACATGCTCGAAAATGCGCTTGCTGCCGGGGTTATGTCACTGGGCGCCAACGTGCTATTCATCGGGCCACTGCCGACCCCGGGTGTGGCCTACATCACTCGCTCCCTCCGAGCGGACGCAGGGATTGTTCTGAGCGCCTCGCACAACCCATACGAGGACAACGGGATCAAGTTCTTCCGCCACGACGGCTACAAGCTCGATGACGCTGTGGAACGGCGCATTGAGCACCTCGTATTTAGCGGTGAAATCGAGGCTGTTCGTCCTACGGCTGGGGAAATAGGCGGGGCAAAACGCATTGACGATGCCCTTGGACGGTACGTGGAGTTTGCGAAGGCCAGCTTTCCCAAGGGCATGACTCTTGAGGGGATGCACATCGCAGTGGATTGCGCCAATGGCGCAGCCTACAAGTCGACTCCCTGTGTTCTGCGCGAACTCGGTGCTCGACTTACCCTCGCGCATCACTCGCCCGATGGTCGCAACATCAACACCAAGTGCGGCAGCACGTACCCCGAGGAAATCAGCCGCATCGTAAAGTCGAGCGGTGCCACAGTCGGTATCTCTCACGACGGCGACGCCGATCGTGTGCTGCTGTGCGACGAACATGGCGAGGTCGTCGATGGGGATGAGATCCTTGCTATCGCGGCCATTGACGCCATCCGGCGTGGGACGCTTGCCCGCAACACATTGGTTGCCACAGTGATGAGTAACTTTGGACTGGACGAGTCCCTGCGCGCCAACGGCGGTCGTGTGCTGCGTACGGCTGTGGGCGATCGTTACGTGATTGAGGCGATGGTGCGTGAAAACCTCAACATCGGCGGCGAACAGAGCGGGCACATGATTTTCCGCGACTTCGGGACGACGGGCGACGGGCTTGTTGCCGCACTGCAAGTCCTTCGCATTGTGGTGGAAACTGGTAAGCCGTTGAGCGAACTCAAACGCTGCCTTTCGAAGTACCCACAGGCGCAGCGCAACCTTCGTGTCACGCGCAAGCCGCCCCTGAAGGAGCTTCCCGAAGTGGGCAAGCTCGTGGACGTCGCAGAACGCGAGCTGGAAGGGAACGGGCGCGTTCTCCTGCGTTATTCCGGCACGGAACCCAAGGTGCGCCTGCTTATCGAGGGGCCTGACATGGATAAAATTAACGCCCACGCCGATCGTATTGCCGAGGCTCTTCAAAGCGCGATCGGGGCGTAGTTTGCTTCAAACTTCATGCACAAGGGACTTTTCATAACGGGCACGGACACCGGCGTGGGCAAGACGCACTTCAGCGCCCTGTTATTGCGTGCCCTGCGGGCAACCGGTGTGGATGCCGTTGGCATGAAACCATTTTGTTGTGGGGATCGTACCGATGCAGAGCTGCTGCACGCAGCTTCGGGAGAAGCTGCGGACATGGCGTTGGTGAATCCAGTGTGGCTACGTGTGCCGGCTGCTCCGTACACGGCAAGCCTTGTTGAAAACCGGATTCTGGACGTTGCCACCGCACAAGACGCGCTCGTAACGTTGCGAAATCGCCATTCCTTTGTGGTCGTGGAAGGAGTTGGTGGCTGGCGTGTTCCGCTTACCGACCAGGTTTGCATGAGCGATTTCGCCGTAGAACTCGGGTTTCCGGTGGTGGTGGTGGCCGCGAATCGTCTGGGTGCGCTTAATCACGTCCAGCTTACCGTGGACGCCATTATTGCGCGCGGGTTGCGTTGTGCAGGAGTCGTCCTGAACGAACCGATACCGGCTGAGCCCGATCCGGCGAGCGTTACCAACCGAGGCGTCTTGGAGCAATTGCTGCGCGTGCCCGTGCTTGGCGAGCTCGCGTGGGGCGAGGCGCATTTGAGCGTGGCGCTATTGGCGTCCCTGCGCACCCACGGCGTGCTGCCGTGAGATTTGGGAGCTATCGCAAGGGGGCGAGTCTACCGAGCTGACTGCGTCAAAACAGCTTCAGCTGCGGCCCATCCTGAAAGCGCGGCGCCTTCCACGCGCGGGCCACCGAATGCGTCCCCCGCTAGCACCAACGCAGGCGCGCTGCTTATGGTAACGCATTGCAGTGATTCAGTTTGCACGGGTTTACTGTAACGCCAGCCGTGAATCTGAAAGGATTTAACCCCAGCTCCCAGCCATTCATCTGCGGCAGCCAGAAGCAGGCGTGCTGTCTCGTCCCGGTCCCGATCCCAATGCGCTACACTGAACGCATCCGTGGCGTGCAGTGTGATTGCCGGCTCGCCGGAGATGCCTTTTAGCTGGTTGTCCGCAATCCACGAGATCGGTCCCTGAGTCGGCGCGAAACCACCCGGCGCCTTCATGTGCGAGGGACCGTCCAACACAGCCATGACTGCTAGGCAGCGTTCATAGCGGATGGTGGAGAGCCGCTTTTTCAACGCAGTCTCAATCAGCACATCCCCAGCCTCCAGAAGCGCCAAGGACTGGGGCACAGGTGCAGTAAGAATGACCGTCGTTGCAGACCACGTCTCTCCGTCAGTCATGCGGACGCTCCAGTGTCCCTCTGTCTGGCACAGCGCTGCGACTTGCTTTCCCATGACGCTCTCCCGTCCGGCTGCCAAGTGCGTGGCCAAGGGAGACATGCCGCCGACTCCCCTCCAACGGGGATGTCCATCAGCTTCGGTGTTAAATCCTTGGCACCATTCGGTTGCGGCGCCAGCCGCCCTAGCGTTTTCTAGTAGCCTAACAAAGCGAGGATCCCGCGCGGTGATGAACTGCGCTCCATGATCAAAGGTGGCCCCCTCCACCCTCCGCGTGGCCATGCGTCCTCCTGCGTTTGGGCTCTTGTCCACGATTAAAACTTGGCGTCCCGCTTTCTCCAAAGTTGCTGCGGCGGAAAGCCCGGCCATGCCTGCCCCGATCACGAGCACGTCGGCACTTCGGCGGATTGTTTTATTTATGCCGAATGTGAGGTGTTCATTCATCTTGAACTGGACCTTTTAGATGTCGTTCAAGCAAATGTCGGTGTTTTGTGATTCGCCCGCCCACACGCTTGCGCCACAGGCGAAAACTGGAGGGTTTCAACTCACGGCGCATGACATCAATGACTTGTCGTTCCGTGAGACCAGTGCGTTCTTTGATTTCTTCAAAGGTGGTGCGATCCTCCCAAGCATAGCGAATAATGCTGGAGATTTGTTCAGGTGAATAGCGCGGTCTCATGAGCGGTGGAGTGCGTTGATGGTTTTAAGTGATACCGACAGACCGCAGGTGGTGGACGCTCATTGTCCATGTCAGAATTGAAAGACGTTCGGAATAAAAATTGGGCTGCCTCGAGCGCTAGAAAATCCCCTTTCAAATTACCGGTCTCGACATTAGCTGCCTGCGGCCCTTCAGCTCAAGTCCCGTACTCATGCGAAACCTCATCCTCATTCTTGGCGACCAACTTAATGCCGACTCTGCCGCCTTGGATGACTTTGATCCAAATCTTGATGCCATCTGGATGGCAGAAGTCGCCTACGAGAGCACCAAGGTGCAAAGCAGTAAACCTCGGACCGCTGTGTTCCTGTCCGCCATGCGGCATTACCGTGAGGCGCTACTTTCTAAGGGGTGGACAGTCTTCTACCGAGAGTTACAGACCACGGGCGGAGCGTGGCAGGGATTTGACGAAACCTTAAAAGCCAGCCTGGCAGAGACTTTCACCGCTGCACTTGCCGAATCTACAGCCCTTCTGAAACCTGAACGGTGGCTCATTGTGGAGCCTGGCGAATGGAGTGTTCGCAAGGAAATCAGTGAAGCAGCGGCGGCTATGGGAATTGCCTTGGAAATGCGGGAGGATCGTCATTTTCTGTGCAGCCACGCTCAGTTCGCGGCTCACGCTGAGGGCCGTAAGCAACTGCGCATGGAGTTTTTCTATAGAGAGATGCGGCTGCGCCATTCCGTGCTCATGGAAAAGGGCAAGCCGATGGGCGGCGCTTGGAACTTCGATAGCGAGAACCGCAAGAGCTTCGGTAAAGATGGACCGCCGCTGCATTTTCCCCCGCGTCGGTTTGAACCGGATGCTATTACACAGCACGTGCTCGCGATGGTGAATGAGCGTTTCTCCGATCACCCCGGAGATCTAGCGGCATTTGACTGGCCGGTCACCGCCACGGACGCGGAGCAGGCTCTGGAAGATTTCATTGCGCATCGCCTCAGTGAGTTTGGCGATTGGCAGGACGCCATGTGGACCGCTGAGCCCTGGCTTTTTCACTCCCGTCTCAGCGCTGTGATGAATCTCAAACTGCTCGACCCTCGGCGAGTCATCGCGGCTGCAGAGCACGCCTGGAAGCAGGGACGAGCGCCGCTCGCCGGGGTGGAAGGCTTCATTCGGCAGATACTCGGGTGGCGTGAATACGTGCGGGGGATCTATTGGAGGCAAATGCCTGGCTATGTGGAGTTAAACGCGCTCGGAGCAGAGAATCCGTTGCCCACGTTCTACTGGACAGGGGAGACCGACATGGTCTGCCTTCGGGATGCCGTAACCCAAACGCTGAAAACGGGCTACGCCCATCACATTCAACGACTCATGGTTACTGGACTCTACGCCCTGATGTTCGGAGTAAAGCCCCGCGAAGTACACGCATGGTATTTGGCGGTGTACGTCGATGCTGTGGAATGGGTGGAGCTACCAAACACGCTGGGCATGTCTCAGCACGCCGATGGTGGGCTCATGGCCAGCAAACCTTACATTGCGACCGGTAAATACATTCAGCGGATGAGTAACTACTGCTCTGGGTGTCGGTACGATCCCGCCGAGAGCACTGGTCCCACCGCCTGCCCATTCACGACTCTTTACTGGGATTTCCTCCTGCAACACGAGTCTGCCATGCGGCTGAACCAACGCATGTCCATGCAAGTAAGGAACCTGACACGCCTGGACGAACCCAAGCGCGAGGCCATTAGAGCTCAAGCGATGCGGATCAGGAACGCGTGCAGTTGAGTGCCTCGGCGCTTTACACCGGACGTTCTAGCCGCTGGCTGAGCGCGAGTAGCTTTACGCGGAGTTGACTATAGTCGATTTTTTGCACCGGGAGCTTCTGCGCCACAGCCATCGCAGCTGCAACGCCGGCGGATTCCCCAAGAATCATCCACACCGGCTCCATACGAAGTGAGGTCATCGCGATGTGACTTGCCGAACAACACACGGGCACGAACAGGTTCGTACACTCCTCCTCCTTGGGGGTGATTGAGCGGTAGGGGATCTTGTAGATGCCTAAGGTCTCGTCATTAAGGTACACCTCGGAAAAATAGCCGCCTTGGAGTGCGACTTTGCCGTCCAAGGCGTGAGTGGCGTAGGGCCACTCGTCCACCCCGTAGGAGGCGAGTCCTATGGGGTCCGCTGGGTCCGTTTCCCCAGCCAAGTCATGTTGGGTGAGGACATAAGCGGCTTTCATGCGACGCGCCTCCCGCACGTAAAGTTGGTGGGGAAATCCGTGTGTATCGTCAAAGACACCTGGCTGAAGGCCCGTCACCAATGCCTCGTCTTTCCAGTTGGTGGGAACCGCTGGATCCGTGCGCATGAAATGCGTGAGCCCCCGCACGAACTCCAGTTGCTCCTTCCAGATACGCGCTTTGGTCGCGTAATCGCCGTCTGGGTAGTCAGCGTTGCTACCGAACGTCGTGGGTGCCCAGAGGGCGCGTGAGAGGTTGCCTGTGCCGGGTTTGTAGATGGTGCCGCCGGTTCTCCCGAAGCTCCCGAGCTTGTGCTTCATCACCCTCCCCGTGAACATGTTCACATTGTTTTGAAAGCCCCGACGGTATAATTCAAACGTGGTTGGATCGTAGTTCGCCGGCGGAGTGATTGGGATGCAGCCTTCTTCCTTACTGAACTTCCAGCGGAACCCGTAGCCCATGGTGAGTTTATCGGCGCTGCCTTCGGGCTGCATCTGGATGTCCTGAAGCAGGGGCAGTAGGCCGCTCTTGGGATCGCCCGGCTTCACGTAAGGGTCAATGTCGTAGACAAAGTTAGTGGGCTGCGCGCCGGCTAGGGATTCGCCGTAAGTCTCTCGCGCCTCGCGCCCGAATGTGTAGGACACCTTGGAAAGGGCCATCAGGTCGCCTTCGTACGTGCAGTCAATAAAGACGCTGGCGGTAACCCGTTGTGCAGCACGCGTCGTGGGATGTGGGGCGGGGCACCCAAAATCGTCCGGCGGGGCGTAATCTAGCGTGATGCGCCGGATCGTTGTGCCTTCGCGTTCTACAGCGGAGACGCGGTGTTCAAAGAGCACGGGAATGGCGTGTTGCTGAAGTAGTTCAGCGAAGGCGGCGCGAAACTGGGGGTCGTTGTACTTGCTCTTGAGGATGCCGCGCGCTGTGCCCCCCACGGATTGTTCGCGGCCCCAGTCAATGTGGATGAGCCCGCCACCGGTCATGCCGCCAAGCCAACGCGAGGGTTCGACGACGAGTACGCGAGCGCCCTCGCGAGCGGCGGCCACGGCCGCCATGATGCCACTTGCCGTGGCCCCATAGACGCACACGTCTGGATCAGCCGCGCTCTCTGCTGCGCTTGATTTCGGCAGCCTGCCCGAAAGGAACAGTCCGCCACTGAGGCGGATGAAATCCCGACGCGTGGTTCCGTGGGTGAAGTGCATTGCAAGTTGGGGGGAGGTTGCGGGTGGTTTTTTTCACTCGAAGGCGATAACCCAGTAACGCCTAAAGTGGCGGTTCTTCGCGAGTTCCAATGAGAGTAGTGAAGGGTCTTTGCGGAAACTTTGCCCTAGACGAGATGCCGCGCTCGCGCATTTTGATGCCGACATCGGGCGGGCGCGTGTTAGGCTGCGCGCCTGTTTCTTGATTGGTGGGAATCAGTTTGTCCGCCGCATTTGTCTCATGGAAAACGTTCGCCAATGGTTGATTCGCAAGGTTTGGACGCCACTTCTTGCGGAGCTGCGCCAAGGCGCTACGCCTGATGGTTTGGCTGCCTCGGCGGCCGTCGGTGCGACTCTGGCTGTGGTGCCTATTTTCGGCCTGACCACAGGGCTCTGTTTTCTCGCTGGCCGCCTGTTCCGGCTGAACCATGTGGTATTGCAGCTTGTGAACTGCGTGATGTACCCTGCGCAGCTTCTACTGATGATCCCTTTTGTAAAACTCGGCGGGGTACTCACCCAGGCGGAATCTCTGGCGGTCGAGCCCGCCGTGCTGGTAGCGAAGTTTACGACTGCGCCGGCAGACTTTTTTGCGAGATTTGGTAAACTTTTGATTCAGGCGTCGGTGGGCTGGCTTTTGGTCGCCCCCATTGCGATTTGGCTGTTGAACCGGATTCTCCGGGGACTTCTGCGCAAGGTATCAGCTCGCTTCAACCTGACGCCCACAGAGGCGCAAGGTTGAGCGTTGAATAGGGCGGTGTGTCCCGGGAACGGTTACTTACAGAATGCGTTTTTTTTGGGTGATCTGTATGTCTAACCTGTTGTGCGAAGGCCGCTTGCGATTGCGTTAATGGATAGCAGCAGTTCCGGTAGGAGGGCGTCCGCACCGGCTGTGTCACCGTCATGTAGGCGCCCCCGCCAATCGCGCAAAAGTCCGACCTGCTGGTGGTGCAATACTCGAAGCGCTTGGCTGCGCAACTCGAGCGTCTTCAACATACGCGGACGACTTCGGCCCACGGCTTTGCCGCGAAGTAACTCGAGCATGGAGTTGGTGCGGTTCCATTCGCCTCGGATCTGCGCGGCTAAACGTTGGCGAAGAGCGGTATCCTCGACCAAGCCTTCGTACAGCCCCATGAGTTCGACGTCTGCACTGGCCAGTGAAGATTCCACGTTAGTGAATACATAGCGCCAAAAAGGCCAAGTGCGTAAGTTCTTTGCCAATAGCGACCTTTCTTCTTCGCTTAACGCCTCTAGTGCGCTCCCCATACCGTACCAGCCCGGCACATAGTAACGCGCCTGGCTCCACGAAAACACCCAGGGAATCGCCCGCAAATCTGCGAGGCTCGGTTTTCCTGTGCGGCGTGAGGGGCGCGATCCAATGCGGCTGTGTTCGAGCGCGTCAATCGGCGTAGCCTGCCGGTAGAACGTCAGAAAGCCTTCTGCATCCAGTAATTGCCGGTACGCTAAGCGGCTTTCCGTCGCCAGCTTCTGCATGAGGGGCGCAAACTCTGGAGCCTCCGCCGCTACAATGCCGTGGCGCACCGTGGTGGCGGTGACACCGGCTAGGAGCATTTCTAAATTATAAGTGGCAGTCGCTGGGTTCGCGTATTTTTGGGCAATCGTCTCGCCCTGTTCGGTGAGACGTAACTGACCTGAAAGCGAGCCATGTGGCAACGCCTCCAAAAAGCGGTGCGTCGGGCCCGCGCCACGACTCACAGTGCCTCCGCGGCCGTGGAAGAAACGAAGCGCAACACCCTCGGAAGCAGCCACCTGCGCGAGACGATCTTGGGATTGCTGCAAGGCCCACTGGCTGGCCATGATGCCACCATCCTTGTTGCTATCACTGTATCCAACCATCACCTGCTGAATGAGTTCACCCGGACGGCCCGCCACTTTCGCATGGTAGGTGAGGCTTACTCGTGTCACGGGTTGCTCCAAAAATACCCGCAACATTTCCGGTGCACCTTCCAAATCCTCAATGGTCTCAAACAGTGGCACTACGGGCAGTAAACACACGATGCCTTCAGGAAAGGACCTGAGCAACCCGGCTTCGCGCGCCAGAACGTAGACGACGAGCAGATCTGAAAGCCGCCGTGTCATGCTGACGATCAAGGCGCCAAGGCCACTCGTGCCAAACTCAGCGATCTGCCCAGCCAGTACCCGGTAACAACCCAGCACGGCGTCCGCCTCCGGACCAGCCGAGGCCGAGGGATGCAGAAACGGGCGGGGTGAACGCAGTTCTTTTTCGAGGAAACGCACTCGCTCTTTTTCCGACCAGTCTTCCCAGTCGTCAGCGGAAACACCTGCTGCACCAAGGAGTTGGGAAAGTGCTTTGCCGTGAAACACGGAGTTCTGGCGGATGTCCAGTTTGGCAAGATGAAAGCCGAACACCTCCCCCGCGCGGCGTACGGGTAATACGTCGGACTCTGCAAGGCGGCGTGCGCCAATTTCCACGAGGGAGCGCATGAGACGGTCAATGTCGGCAAGCAGTTCTTCTGCATGACGATAAGAGCCTGGGCTCTGGCGCAGTTGCGCGAGTTGACCGGGGATTTGCTCCAAGGGCAGGCGTGCGGCCATGAGCTCCACGTACCAGCGCCAAGGTTCGTCCTTTCGGGAGACACCCGGGAGTTCGCCCTCGAGCGCGGTCTCGTGGCGTTCAATGCCTTCCTGTAAAAGAAGGGGGGGCGTCTGCATCCAGGACGAGAGGGAGAGGCGTTCCGACAGGGCGGTCAACTGCTGGCGAAGTACCAGCAAAGCGTTCACGCGCAGGCGCTCCAGCGTCTCGGCCGTGACCTCAGCTGTGACCCCGGGATGGCCGTCTCGGTCGCCGCCCACCCAAGTGCCCAGACGAATCCGGGGCAACACGCCTGGTTCCCGCAGCAGCGCCAAGTCGTACCCAGCCTCTAACCAAGCCTGACTTAACCTCTCGTCCAGGGCTGGGAGTACGGACGGAAATACGTCCCTCAAGTAATGGAGCACGTTCCGGCGCTCATCTGTGAGAGAGGGTTTTTCTAATAAAATTTCACCCGTGCGCCAGAGCCTCTCAAGCGCAGCCTTCACGGATTCCCGCACTGTGCGGGCTTCGGCAGGAGCCAGATTCCCATCGGTCAGGCGCTCTAAAAGACCGAATAACACGCGATGCTGATCCAATACAGAGAGGCGCTTGGCCTCCGTCGGGTGGGCAGTTAGAACCGGTTCTACTCGGACTTTTCGAAGCGCAGCAGCTAGGGTCGGTCCCTCAATTCCTTCTGCACGCAGTCTTGCGAGGTGTGCCCCCCAAGCGCCCGGTTCGGCGCACACGCCCTCGGCCTGTTCCCGCAGGGCTCGGGTACGGGCCGCTGCATTTTCCTCAACCATGTTGAGAAGTTGGAAGGCAACGGATAGCGCGAGGCCCATGCGCGGTGGAGCATCACCCTCGGGTGGAGGAGTTTCTCTCCAGGGCAGATGTTCCGCCAAATCTTGCAACCCCATTTCCGTCAGGACCTCAGCGAAACAATCGATGAGGTAATGAAGGTCGCGTTCCATCCGGGCAAAGCCCAGCTGCACATAGTCCGGCGTCTCGGCTTTCATAGGCTGTGCCCCTAGGGAAACACGCAATCCCCCCTACTGAGGAAGCCGCAAATGCCGAGTAGCAGCGTTTTCTGCGTGATTTACCCTAAATCCGCTCTTTCCGCCTCGTTCAACCCACCGGCAGACGAGTAGCCGTTTCTTGCTGGGAGGCGCACAACAACTCCAGCCCGTCCCGGCCGTCCAGCGCCAAGCGTTCGCGCACCGTGCGCAGCGCTAATTCTGGCGAGTTGCAGTCTTCGCTAAGGTGTCCAAGTACGGCGCGTCGCAGATTACCGCCTGCAATTTTGGCAAGGACCTCGGCGGCTGCCGCGTTAGACAGGTGACCATGTTTGGACAGGATCCGCTGTTTGGTGGCCCAAGGGCGGCGGGTATCGTCGTGGAGGAGTTTTTCGTCGTGATTGGCTTCGATGACGAGGGTGTGAACGGGGCTCACGCGTTCCAGCACTAGATGCGTGGCAACGCCAAGATCGGTGAGAAAGCCCACGCAGTGTTCTCCGTGTCCCAGGACGAATCCGACGGGTTCGGCTGCATCGTGTGGGATTGCAAAGCTTCGCACTTTCAATGTGCCCAGCTCGAACTCGGTCCCCGTCGCAAACAGCCGCCATTCGACCTCCTTAGCCTTCTCTTGGAGCGCCTCGGCGGTGAGTCTGTTGGCGTACACCGGAGTTTTGTAGCGGCGCGTCCAAACGTCGATTGCCGCTGTGTGATCGGAGTGCTCGTGAGTGAGGAGAATGCCGTCGATTTGTTCTGGAGTAACGCCGATGGCGGCAAGGTGTTGAGTAATTTTAAGCGTACTTAGTCCGGCATCTATAAGGACGCGCGTGGTTGGGGTTTCCACGAGGGAACAGTTTCCAGAACTGCCACTGGCTAGGACGGTGAGGTGGAGCATGAGGCGGGGGTAAGAGTCTGCCCGTTCTCAGGCATTCGCACAACGTGAACACGTGCCACTTTTAAGGATAGGGCAGCCTGCGGCGGAGCGGAACGCCATCGTCCGCCGCAGGTGGTTGGCTCGCACCTAGATCACGGTTCCCGAGGGCAGAATGGCGTCCTTGGGGATCACCACGATACCGTCCCGGATGAAGTAGTTGTCTCCATCGAAGGTGTCCGGTTTACCTGCGGGATTGATAATCACGCCATCTCCAATACGGGCATTTTTGTCGATGATTGCGTTCTGGATGTGGCAGTTGCGTCCGACGCCGATGGCTGGTGCGCCGTCTGGGCGGGCAAGTTCAGAGTCGAAGTAATCGGCCCCCATCATCACGCAGTTGCGCAGCACGCTACCGACTTCGATCACGCTACGGATGCCGATCACAGCGCGCTCGATGGTGGCCTCGGTGATGACGCAACCGTCGGAGACCACGGCTTCGCGCACATGGGCGGCGTTGATTTTACTCGCTGGGAGGAATCTAGCGTGGGTGAAGATCGGGGCACCTGAATCGAAAAAGTTGAAGGGCGGCAATGTTCGGGCCAGGGCAAGATTCGCGTCGAAAAAGGAACGGATGGTGCCGATGTCTTCCCAGTAGCCTTGGAAAATGTAGGCGGAGACCTTGGCTTTGTGGATTTGTTCGGGGATGACGTGTTTGCCGAAATCGACGTGCGGGTTGTCCAGCGCCTGGATGATGGCCTTCCGGTTAAAAACGTAAATCCCCATGGAAGCTTGGTAGAGCTCGGCGTCCGCGGGTTTCCCCAGTTTTTCTAGGAGCTGTGGTCCGATACGGAGTGCCTCGAGAACAGCGGGATCTTTGGGTTTTTCTACAAACTCAGAAATGCGCCGTTTGGCGTCCGTACGCATGATGCCAAAGCCTGAAGCGTCTGCGCGGGAAACGGGCGTGGTAGCGATGGTGATGTCGGAGCCGCTTTCGATGTGGCGGGCGAGCACATCGCGGAAGTCCATCCGGTAGAGCTGATCACCCGAGAGGATGATGAAGTGCTCGTAGTTGGAGTTGAGGAAATCGCGGAGATTTTGGCGGACGGCGTCAGCGGTGCCCTGGTACCAGCGTTCGCCACTGGGAGTTTGCTGGGCGGCAAGAATTTCGACAAAGGCGTTACTGAAGTCGTCAAACTTGTAAGCGGCGTGGATGTGGCGGTGGAGAGAGACGCTGTTGAATTGGGTCAGGACGAAGATGCCGCGAAGACCGCTGTTAATGCAGTTACTGACGGCGATGTCGACGATGCGGTATTTGCCGGCGAGAGGAACGGCTGGCTTGGAGCGTTCTTTGGTCAGCGGGAACAGGCGCGAACCGGCGCCTCCGCCCATGATGATAGCCAACGTTTTATCGGTGATGGAGGTCCAATTCTGAAGACTCATAAAGGGAGTGGCGTGAAGGGCTGAGAGAGAGAAGGGAGGGTGGCCTGAGACCTACGTCTGGGGCGTATCAAATGAGCATGAAGCAGGAGAAGCCTGAGTGCCGAGCGGGTTTTCTGTGAAGTTCTTTTACGCCGGGTCGAACCCCTTTTACATTGTGCAAAATTATGTGCGGAATTGTTGGATACATTGGCAAACAAGAGGCTGCCCCCATTCTTTTGGAGGGGCTGCGTCGCTTAGAATACAGGGGCTATGATAGCGCCGGTATCGCGGTGCTGGACGCCGGAGGAATCGCATTGCGCAAACGGATCGGCCGTATCGCAAATTTGGCCGAATTACTCCGGGACCAGCCCGTTCTTGGGAAAAACGGGATTTGCCACACGCGTTGGGCCACCCACGGCGCGGTGACTGACGCCAATGCGCATCCTCATTTGGACCGTTCGGGGGCGCTTGCGCTGGTGCATAACGGCGTCATCGAAAATCATTCCACCCTGCGTGAAGCCTTGGTTCGCGAGGGGCATACTTTTGTCTCACAGACGGATACCGAAGTGCTCGCACACCTGGTGGGCAAGCACTTCGACGCTGCGGATACGCGAGGGGAGACTCCGGTGGTGCGGATGGTGGAAGCGGTGCGGGCGGCACTTCGCGAGGTCGTGGGCACCTACGGAATCGCCATTGTGCATCGGGATGTGCCTGGGGTGCTCCTGGGCGCGCGCCGGGGCAGCCCACTTGTTTTGGGTATAGGCAAGGGCGAGCATTTCTTAGCCAGCGACGTGAGCGCTATCGCTAGTCATGCGCGCGAAGTGGTTTACCTTAAGGACTTTGACATCGCCATGGTGTCTGCCGACGGATTTGAGCTAACCACTTTGCCAGGGGGGCGCAGCGGTTACGAAATTAGTAGCGTGGAATTCCAGGAAAAGGACGTGGATAAGGGGGAGTTTCCGCACTTCATGTTGAAGGAGATTTACGAGCAGCCCGACACGATTCGGGACGCCATGCGGGGGCGGTTATCCAGAGAAGAGGCAAGCGCGAAACTGGGCGGCCTCAACATGACCAACGCACAGTTGCGCTCCGTGGAGCGTGTCGTACTGACGGGGTGCGGAACGGCATTTCACGCTGCCTTGTGTCTGCAAAATGTTGATGGTGACACGTTTTGCGGCTGTTGCTTGCACTCGCGGCGAAACAGGCAGGTATGTGGACGTGTTGTTCGATGCTCGACAGTAGTGTGCTGAGCAGGCGGTGTTGGACATGAGGTTTCCATCGTATGGACACGTATGTAGGTT
>CAIWVL010000309.1 GCA_903916085.1 uncultured Spartobacteria bacterium | reverse complement strand
TACAGAAACGGCGCAGTGTGTCGCTTGAGACATTAATACCAATGTTCTCCAACAAGCGTCCGATTTTTGCGAAGGTTGCCCCTTTTGCGCGCAGTTCTAGGATCTCCGCTCGGTGCGGGAGCAGTGTATCCATTTGAGGACCCGAGCTTTTCTTAAAACTCGCGACCGCTGAGCGTAAGTAGGAATCAGAGTGTACGTTCATGATTAATTACTTTTTAATCGTATTATTTCCCTGTGAAAACGTGGAATAGGCGCAGCCATTCAGCAATTCCAACGCACGAAAACCGCACAAAAAACAGATTTGCGTTAGTTTATTTTAAACGCACGCTTTTGAGGGGTGGGGCGTCCCTTCCTACTCCTCGTCTTCATGGTGTAACATCGTGCCAGCGAGATTTTTAGTCGTTCCACCCATGGAACAATCGCAAGTTTCTCTAAAACGATAGTTCAAGAGACATGCTATCGCCCAAAACACAATACAGCCTCGAAAACGCTCGTGACTATTTCGCGGAACACCTTTCCACAGGAGATTACTATAGCCAAGGCACTCACACACTCGGGCATTGCATAGGCCAAGGAGCGTCAAAACTTCAATTATCCGGTCACGTGCAAGAAGACGCTTTTCTGGCATTGTGCGAAAACCTGCACCCACAAACAGGTCTCCAACTAACACTACGCACAAAAAATGATACATCGCGAGAGAATACCCATGACACAAGCCAGTCCAAAGGAAACCGAAGGGTGTTTTACGATTTTACAATTTCAGCTCCCTAGTCGGTATCCATCGCTGCATTTGTAGGTGGCGATGCGAGAATCATCGAAGCTCATACCAATGAAATTAAAGCGGCCATGGGGGAACTCGAACCATTTGCGGGAACACGGGTGCGGATTGGAGGAAACAACTCGGACCGGCGCACAGGCAATCTTGTGACAGCCACCTTTACTCATGAAACCTCTCGAGCGCTAGACCCGCATCTTCACACGCACTGCATTGTTTTCAATGCCACATTCGATCCTGTGGAGAAACGGTGGAAAGCGCTACAAAACTTCGAAATGTTGCGGGCCCAGAAATACGTGGAAAATGTCTATTACCATGTGCTGGCACGCGAACTGATCAATTTTGGATACGGCATTTCCAATCGTCGTCGGGGTGATTTTGATTTACAAGGTATCCCCCAAGCCATTTGTGACCGCTTTTCCAAAAGGCACGCTGAAATCGACGCATTGACTCAGTTTCTTCTCCACAAAAAACCAGAAAAAGCCAAATGCAACATCGCAGCAGTCCGTGAACTTTTGGCGCAAAATAACCGGTCCCGGAAAGTACGGAACATAGAAAGTACGCAGCTTCGAGAACTATGGAACAAACAATTAACGCCAGCCGAAGTGGAGGCGATAAATAATCTCAGGGCACATCCAGTAACTTTAGCGAACTCAACGGCTAATACTCCGGGAGCTGCACTGGCTTTTGCGGAAGCGCACCTTTTTGAGCGCCGGTCGGTCGTGCTTGAACATCAGTTGTGGCGGTGCGCGCTGGAGTTCGGGCGCGGCGGCCGGTTTGAGATTGAGGAACTGAAGGCAGAAAGCCAGTGCCGGGAATATGTCAGAGACAACGCTAACCCAGAGAAACTCACAACCAGACGAACGCTTGCCGTTGAGCAGGAGATTGTACGCCTGGCGCGAAGCGGGATTGGACAGTGCAGGCCGCTCGGCACACATAGTAAAAGCTGTTCTGATTTGGACGCCGACCAGCTGCGGGTCGTCGCCGAAATCATGGGGTCCCGCGATTTCGTAACTCTGTTCCGAGGCGCGGCAGGTACGGGCAAAAGCCGCACATTGAGCGAGGTTTTCGCGAGACTCAAAGAAGCTGGCTATGGAGTCCACGTGCTCGCGCCCCAGAGACAACAGGCACTTGATCTTGCTGCGTCTCGGATGAAATCGGCTACGACGCTCAGTGAGTTTCTAGCGCGCAAGCCAGTCCAACGAGGTGAGGTCATCATCGTAGACGAGGCCGGCCAGATCGGTGGCGAAGAAATGCTGGCGCTTCTTTCCACTGCGAAAAATTGCGGGTGTCGGTTGATCTTTTCTGGCGACACACGCCAACACGGAGCCGTCGAAGCCTCGGACGCGCTGCGAGCGATGGAGCGGTTTTCGGGCCTATCCGTGGCCGAGTTGACGAAAATCCGGCGCCAAGATCCGGAACGCGCGAGGACCGAAGCCGAGCGAGCGTTTGTGCTTGGGTACCGACAAGCGGTAGAAGCAGCTTCCCAGGGCGATTCGGCTAGGTCGTTTGAGAAACTCGAGTCGATCGGCGCCGTGGTTATGTGTGTCCCCGGCAGCCAGCATGAGAAACTCGCCGCCCAGTTCGTGGACCACATGACCAAGAAGGAATCCGCTCTGGTCGTCGCTCAGACGTGGGGAGAAATCCACAGGCTGAACGACACCATCCGAGCGGCGTTAAAATCAGCGGGCCACCTACCCCGCAAGGAACGGTTACTCAAGGCCCGTGAGCCGATGGATCTGAGCAACGCCCAGAAGCGTGACCCGCGTTACTACGATACCGAAACGGTAGTGGTGTTCCGCCGTAATGGGTATGGGTTTGAGCGAAACCAAACGGCCCGAGTCATCGGCGCTTTGCCAGCTTCCCTCGTTGTTGAGTCGCGGGGGCAAATCCGCGCAGTCCCATTCTCGCGGCTCGATCAGATGACCGTGTGTAGGGAACGCGAAATGGCTATCTCGGTGGGAGAACGGCTTCAGTTGAAGGCGAACGCAAAAACTGGAACCGGTCGCCGCCTGACCAATGGCGAGCTCGTGACGGTGTCCGCTATTCATCCGGGCGGAAAAATCGAGTTAAAGGACGGGCGTGTTCTTGAGAGCAGCTTCCGGGATTTTGTGCACGGGTACGCCGTCACCTCGTACGGGTCACAGGGAAAAACGGTTGATCACGTCCTGTTTTCCGACTCTGCGGTGCGTGCAGCCACTAACCAGCAACAGTGGTATGTGACGATTTCACGAGGCCGCAAAGGCATCCGCATTTTCACTGAAGACCGCGAAGGCCTAGCGGAAAACATCCAGCGCTCAGGCGAACGCGAGCTGGCCCTAGAACTAAAGCCAAAAGCTCCCAAACAAGTTCAAACAGGCCACCGACAGGGAGTTCAAATCCGTCGTGCCGTCGAAAAATTGCGCCAGCTTGCTGAGGGCCGAATCAACCGGAAGCCTCAACACAAACAAACGCCATGATCCGAACCGCACGGCCACAGAGGACGGAGCCTGCCGAGCGCGTCGAAAGAACACTACGCTGTTGGGGCGAACAGCCAGAGTGTGAAGCTATAGCAGTGGAGCCAGCGGACGGCCGACTTTTTGTTTTTCCAAAGTCCCACCTGCTGTTCGCAGAGTACGAAGGTGCGGCCGCGGTTGAAACGGTACGACTCACCTTCAGTAGCCATGAGGTAACCGTCTCCGGACACGGGTTACGGGCTTTTGCGGTTGCGATTCAAACGGGAACAGTCTCTTGGGTGAAATGCTTTTCCAGCGCATTCGGGCCATTACTCAACTCGGAGGCCGGTTATGTCACAAGGCTCAAGGTTGTGAGAACCGATATGCCGCCGGACTCAGAGACCGTTCACGAACGGCTCGAGTCCGACGGCATTTTAACCTAAAGGGCAATCAAGGAAGCGCTACGCCTGATTCTTGAAATGCTTCTCGGTGGATTCTGCCTCCAGTCCCTCAAAGAAGCGCTCCACCCCAACGCGAAGCACGAGGGATAAATACCACAACTCCAGATCCCCAATTTTACGGATTCCAGCTTCTATTTTCGCGATCTGCGCCCGGTCCAACTCTGAACCAGAGAGTTGGAGATAAATAGCTAATTGTTTCTGGCTAAGGTCATTGGCTATGCGGATACGCCTCAGACGTGCCCCAATGATGTTTCGCTTGGTATTCATTATGCGCCTTAAAAAGGCGCTTAATCGTACCCGAAAACTCAGATGCAGATCGTCCACCGGTAGAACAACTTTAGGCTGGCCTGAAGCGATTTAGGGGGTTGGACTTGAAACGCACATTGGCCACGCCGCCACAGAGAAGATCGGAGGGAAATCAGCTCACTTCCAAGGTCGGATAAAAAGGACTGAGGATACAACTTCAGTGTTTTGCTCATCCTAAGCGGCCACGTGAGGGCGCAAAACAAGCGCGGGTAGTAACTTTTTCGCAAATTTGCGAAAAAAGATCATTTTGATCCACCCGTGGATTACCGTGCATAACTGCACTTTCGATTTCGATGCGTGATGAGCAAAACATCCACTGCATCGGAAACAAAATCCACCCAAATACCACCACTCAAGTCCCATGCCGTAAGCGCCTTGAGCGTCATTAGTGGCAGTCAGATTGCACAACAAAACGCACCTAAAGGCCCTGCGAGTAGCAGTCGCGAGGTACAAACAGTCCCCTCCCGGCTCGAGTCCCACCTAGAACTCGTGGGCTACGATGCCATCTGCGCCATGCTCGCAGTGGACGGAAAGTCGCCCTGCCGTCGCACGGTGATGCGACACTTGCGGAG
>CAIWVL010000308.1 GCA_903916085.1 uncultured Spartobacteria bacterium | reverse complement strand
CGAACTGGTGCGAGAAGGGGGCGATGTGCGACGCCGTTTCCTGGACTTTGTCGCTGCCCAGCTGGATCCATCCTACCGCAAGGCACTCAGAGACTACGAACGCGCCCTCCGCTCTCGTAACCTGCTCCTAAAAGCCCCCGTCCCGCGCTGGCGCGAAATCCACGCGTTTGACGAACCCCTGCTCGCCGCAGCTGAACAGCTCGTTCAAGCCCGCCATGTGCTCGTGAGCGCTCTTCGTCCCTTGGCGCAACTCGCCCAAACCACCATCAGCGGTGCCCGCGAAAAGCTGGATCTCGTCTACCAACCCAACGCCACCCTGCCCCTCCCCGACGCCCTGGCGGCGGCCCGCGCCGAGGACACCCGACTCCGCCAAACCACCGTCGGTCCGCACCGCGACGACCTCCTGCTCACCTTGGCCGGTGCTCCCGCCAACCTAGGCTCCGAAGGCCAGCAACGTACCCTCGTCCTAGCATTGCGCCTAGCTGCAGCACGCCTGCTCGAAGCGCACTACGGCACTCCGCCCCTTCTCCTGTTGGACGATGTTTTTGGGGAACTCGACCTCGCCCGGCGCACCGCCCTCCTTGAGCAACTCCCCAAAAACGCCCAGCAGATCATCACGACCACACAGCGCGAGTGGCTCCCCTCGTCCCTCCCAGCGCATGTGCTGGATCTGACCTAGACCAACCTCTCCGCAAAGTTGCCATAAGAAGACGCTTCGAAGCTGGTTTACCTATTTGAATCACGCTCAAGTTGCTCTCTTATGCGCTCTCCCCGGCGTCGCCCCCTTTCTCTCAATCCTGCCCTACTTTCCGCCCTCTCAGCCGGAGCTCTTTGCTTTGGTTTTCATGAGCTTAAGGCAGCGGGTGGGAAAGAAACCCGTCCCGAGGAAATCCGCTTCAACGAGCACATCCGGCCCATCCTTTCCCAGACCTGTTTCCAATGCCACGGCCCCGACGAAAAAAAGCGCGACGCTGATCTGCGTCTCGACACGCTGGAAGGGGCCACCCGCGATTTGGGCGGCTATGCGGCAATCGCACCAGGTCATCCCGAGAAAAGCGCCCTCTTGGAACGCATTACCTCCCACGACAAAACCGAGGTAATGCCACCGCCCAAAAGTAAAAAGCCTCCCCTGCAACCAGAGGAAATTGAGCTCCTCCGCCGTTGGATTTCCGAAGGCGCCCATTATACGGGGCACTGGGCCCTTCAACCGCTGGCAAAAAACGCCCCACCCGAAGTGCAGCAGTCCGATTGGGTGCGCAATGAGATTGACCGCTTCGTGTTGCAAAAGCTGGAGCGTCAAGGAGTCGCCCCCTCGCCCGAAGCGCCAAAGGCGGTGCTCCTGCGCCGACTCAGTCTCGATCTAACTGGCATTCCTCCTTCGCCTGAGGAAACCGCCGCATTCCTAGCCGATCTCCAACCCGATGCCTACGAACGCGCAGTAGACCGACTCCTCGCCTCCCCGCACTACGGCGAACGCTGGGGCCGTCACTGGCTCGACCAAGCGCGCTACGCCGATTCCAACGGCTATTCCATCGATGGAGCACGAGACATGTGGCCCTACCGCGACTGGGTGATTCGCGCACTCAACGAGGACATGCCCTTTGACCGCTTTACGGTCGAACAAATCGCCGGCGATCTCCTGCCCAAAGCCACGAAGTCTCAAATCATTGCGTCCGCATTTCACCGCAACTCCATGATCAATCAGGAGGGCGGCTCCAACCCGGAACAGTTCCGCAACGAAGCCGTCGTGGATCGAGTAAACACGACAGGCACCGTGTGGCTGGGGTTAACAGTGGGCTGTGCCCAGTGCCACTCCCACAAGTACGACCCCATTTCCCACCAAGAGTACTTCAGGCTATTCGCTTTTTTCAATTCGGGCACTGACGTAAACAACACGGGACAAACGTTAGAAGTCCTTCCCGGTGAAGTTTTGGGCAAACCACAAAAAGGCGTCACCCCCGAGGTCATGGCAGCGGCTCAGGCGAAAGTCGCGACCGCAAAGCAAGAAAGTCCTGCGCGCCAGAAGGCGTGGCTAGAGCGACTCACCTCCACCGCCGAACCCACACAGTGGCACCCCATCCACCCGGAAAACGTCACCACCGCTACAGGACGCGACTACGCGTTGCAACCCGGCGAGGTCATTCAGCTTTCCGCCGGAGCCAAGCCCAAGGACGTCTTTAACGTCACATTCCACGCGCCCACAGAACGTATTGAGGCGCTCCAAGTTCGGATTCTACCGGAAGCCATCAAGGGTAAGGCTGTGGGGTTGGCCTTGAGTGAACTGGAGTTTCTCGTGGATAACGTTCCCGTTCCCATGGCGGCAGCACTGACCGCAGTGGACAGCCTTAAGAATCCCGTCAAGGGAGCGCTAGACGGAGACTTGGCAACGGCTTGGGTTCCCGAGACTAACTCGGCGATTGAGGGTGCGTTTGAATCCTGGTTTATCCCTGCAGAAGCCGTACTGCCGGGTTCGGGCACGCTTACTGTCCGCCTTCGACAGGAGTCGGGAACGCCCTTCAACGGAAAGTTTCAACTTTCGGTAAGTGAACGTATCCCGCTACTTCCTCCCGACAAAAAATTGGCCGATTCAACCTTGGCCGCCGCTCGAAAATTAGCACCACAGACTAAACCGACCGCAACAGACGCGGCGCTGTTCACAAAAGCCTTCAAGGCCATCGATGTGCAAGTCATAGCGGCCGAGCTTTCCCTGGATCGGATGCGACGCACTGCGAATCCAGCCTCTCTTTTGGTGATGAAAGAACTGGCTGAACCACGCCCTACATTTCTCCATGTGCGTGGTGACTTCTTGAGCCCAGATAGCGCCCTTGGACCGCTCGAGGCTAACACCCCAGCGGTATTGCCTGCGCTGCATTCCGAACAACCCCGCGCGACAAGGCTCGACCTTGCCAAGTGGCTGGTACGCGCAGACAACCCGCTCACTCCCAGGGTCACGGTGAATCGCGTTTGGATGCGTTACTTCGGAATGGGGCTCGTAGAAACCGAAAACGACTTCGGCACCCAAGGTACCCCGCCTTCCCATCCAGATCTCCTAGACTGGCTCTCCAACGACTTCATCAACAGCGGTTGGTCCATGAAGCACTTGCACAAGCGCATCGTCATGAGCGCAGTCTACCGCCAGAGTTCGAACGCCCGCCCCGAACTCAGCGAACGCGACCCGCGCAACCTCTGGCTGGCGCGCCAAAACCGGGTCCGATTGGATGCAGAAATCATCCGTGATTCCGCCCTAAAAGCCAGCGGCCTACTGAACGCAACGCTGGGCGGACCTCCCGTTTATCCCCCCCAGCCCGAGGGAGTGTATGCGTTCACGCAAAACTCCCATGCTTGGAACGTGAACAAGGACGGGGACCGTTACCGGCGCGCGTTGTACACCATGTTCTATAGAAGCGCGCAGCATCCGCTAACCAGCACGTTCGACGCACCCAACTTCTCGGCAACGTGCACCCGACGACTACGCTCCAACACGCCCCTTCAGGCGCTCATGCTCGCCAACGACGAAGCCTTCTTCGAAATGGCTCAGGCAACGGCCAAACTTCTCTGGAAAGAAATCGCCACCCCCGGCATCGACTCCGACATCGCCCGAGTCACCCTTGCCTTTGAACGCTTCCTGTGTCGGCCGCCCACACCTTCAGAACTCAAGACGAGCCTCCAATTCCTGAGCGCCAGCGGTACTTCAACCAACCGCGCTGCACAGGCAGACTCCCAATCTGCCGCTTGGACCGCCTTCGCCCGCGGCCTCATGAACACTGACGAATTTATCAACCGCGAATAGCCATGGATCTCCATCAAGAACTCCTCCGAGCCAGCACTCGCCGTCATCTCTTTGCTCAAACTGGGTTTGGCCTCGGCGCGATCGCCCTGCAACAGCTTCTGAGTGAGAACAGTTACGGTTCCGCCACCACCACCGTCGCCGCAGCGGATCCCATGGCCGTGCGGCCGCCCCAATTTCCAGCAAAGGCTAAGCGCGTCATCTACCTGTTCATGGCGGGCGGCCCGAGTCAGTTCGAACTCTTCTCGAATAAACCCAAACTGCGCGAACTCGACGGCCAAGTTCCTCCACCCAGCCTGATGCAGGGAAAGAGGTTCGCCTTTTTGAAGGGAACCGAAAAGCTGTTGGGCTCGCGGCGCAGTTTCAAAAAATACGGCGAATGCGGCATGGAGGTCAGCGAACTGCTGCCGCACATCGGCGCCGTTTCCGATGAGCTGTGCTGGATTCGCAGCATGGCTACTGACGTTTTCAACCACGGTCCAGCGAAGCTCTTCATGAACACCGGGTTCCAGGTTCCGGGTCGGCCATCCCTGGGAGCGTGGGCCACTTACGGACTGGGATCGGCCGCCAAAAACCTGCCGGGTTTTGTAGTGCTTCAAAGCGGCCCCCGTGGCCCGCGCGCTGGGGCCACACTTTGGTCTAACGGATTCCTGCCCAGCAGTTATCAAGGCGTCCCCTTCCGCAGTCAGGGAGATGCAATTCTGGATCTGCAGAACCCGAGCGGCGTCACAGCGGACAATCAGCGCGCTCTTTTTGATTACGTGCGAGCCCTGAACGAGGAGCGACTAGGGGCAACAGGTGATCCCGAAATTCAGACGCGCATCAACGCCTATGAAATGGCGTATCAGATGCAGACCAGTTCCCCCGAACTAATGGATCTGGCCAAGGAAACCCCGGAAACTCTGGCCCTCTACGGGGCCACTCCTGGCAAAGCCTCTTACGCAAACAACTGCCTCCTGGCCCGCCGCCTGATCGAACGCGGGGCGCGTTTTGTGCAGCTTTACCACACAAACTGGGACCACCACGGCGGCGGTGAAAATCTGGAAGGCGCCTTGGAACAGGTCACCGCTGAGGTGGACAGAGCCAGCGCAGCACTCGTACTGGACCTCAAACGCAGGGGACTTCTTGAGGACACGCTGGTCGTCTGGGGCGGCGAGTTTGGACGGACTCCCATGGGTGAAGTGCGCGGCACCATCGGCCGGGATCATCACGTGGAGGGGTTCACGATGTGGATGGCGGGCGGTGGTACTAAGGCGGGCACGATTTACGGCGAAACTGACGAACTCGGCTTCGGCGCCACCAGCGATCGCGTGCACGTCCACGACCTGAACGCCACCATGTTGCATCTGCTTGGATTCGACCACGAAAGGCTCACCTACCGCTTCCAAGGGCGCGACTTCCGGCTCACCGATGTGCACGGAAGCGTTGTGCATTCGATACTTGCCTGACGCGCCATTTCGACCGGGGATTCACTGAGGAAGCAGGCAGACGAAAGCATCTTCCCTGCTTATTGGCTTGCCCCCTCTTCCAGCCGATAGCGTAAGACTGCCGACCCCCATTTCTCGGCGCGTCCTTGGCCGCCACCTCCGCCCCTTATGAAAACAAAAGCTCTCAACGACGCGCAGTTTCTTGCGCTCCTCCAAAAGGTCCTGCCGAAAGCCACGCAAGACCCGCACTTGGCTTCCACGATCTACGATGAAGTCGCCAAAGAAGTGCGTCTTGTTAAAAACCTGCAGTCCTTTGAAAAGTTCTGTGAAAAAGGCGGCCTCCCCAACCTTGAGCCCGAGACCGTCGCGGATTTTCAACGCGAACTTGGCGACCAATTCGGTGCAGATAAGGTCGAAATCACCCAGGACGAAAACGGTGCCCACATCGCCGTGGCCATCGAGCTGCCGGATCGCGTGGTCGAAAGCCGCGTCAAGGTGGACCCCGCCCTCGGCGAAGAGGAGGCAGTCAAAGCCCCCTTCGTTCCCTTCCCTGTCTCGCTCCCAGAAGATCCCGAACTCGTTTGGATCCTCGGCCGACGCGAAGACTTCAGTGCCGAAGAGGCTTCCCGTGCGCTCGCGAAAATTGAGGAAGAGTTCTGGCAGACGAAGAAAGGCATCGAACTTCAGCGCGGCGGCACTGACAAATGCTTCGCCGAGTTCATCATTCACGTGCCAGCGGCGGCGCTTGCGGAGAGCTTTCTGAAGCGGCACTACAAAGGGCCTGAGACGCTCCATACCCTGCGCCTTCTCCACGGCCACTCGGGAGAAACCCAGCAGGCCCGCGAGGCGGGATTTTAAATCAAGACAGGGGATTTGGCTGGTTTGTGCCCCCCTAGTGGGGCGGCCCATCCGAGCCCATGGCAACGCCATGGGGGTCGCCGGTTAGAATGCGAAAGCCCCGACGGGGCGACCTAACACATACCACGGCTTCGGCCGCCCCGATGGGGCTCGTTCCTATTATGACGGGTAATCCCATGGCGTTGCCATGGGCTGGCATTCGGGCGCCCCAGTAAGGGCTCCTGAAGCCACCGCGTAATTGTGGCGACGGTGCCTTAGCTCAGGGTTTCTTTTGGCAGATGCTTGATCGCGCCGCCCTCCATAGCGCTTTGATGCGCAAGGATCCCGGTGCAAGTCCAGTTGGCGCTTTGCTTCGCGTTGGGAAACGGCTGACGCTTTTCCACCAATGCCATCGCAAATTCGTGCGCTAGGTGCGGGTGACTTCCGCCGTGTCCCGCCCCTTGCGTGAAGCTCAGGTGCGTCTCCTCAGCGTCATACACGCCTTTGGTTGTGTATCGCTGAATGGGCTCAGGCAAACGGCTCGCGAAGTCGGGGCACTTCACTTTCTCGGGAATCTCCGGCTCGGGCTTTTTCGCGGTGTGTAGCACGAGCGGCTCGTGCTCGATCAACGGCCATTCGACGGATTTCTTCGAACCGTAAACATCGATGCTCTCACGGTACTGCCGGGCGGTGTCGAACAGGCTGCGAATGACACGCGCACTCAAGTCCGAGTTGCGCACCTTGATGTGTGCGGTCTCCACGGCGAACGGCGAGCCGTAGTTCGCGATCAGTTCTTCGCGGATCGTGCCTGAACCAAAGCAGCTCACGTATTCAGCATCGCCACCTGCAAGCCCAAGCACAGGACCGACGCAGTGCGTGGCGTAGTGCATGGGTGGTAAACCGGGCCAGTAGTTTGGCCAGCCATCCATGTCCTGCTGGTGGCTTGCCTGGACGTATTGGATTTTACCCAATTCGCCCGAATCACGCAGTTCCTTCATGAAGAGGTATTCCCGCGCATACACAACCGTCTCCATCATCATGTAAGTAAGTCCGGTCTCCTGCGTTAGACGGATAATCTCCAAACATTCTTCCACCGTCGTCGCCATCGGCACCGTGCAAGCAACGTGCTTTCCAGCCTTGAGGGCAGCGATGGACTGCTCGCCGTGATTCGGGATCGGTGAGTTGATGTGTACCGCATCAACGTTCGGATCTTTTAACAACTCCTCAAAGCTCGTGTAGCGCTTCTCCACTCCCCAGTGATCTCCGCATTCCTTAAGTTTCTCCGCATTGCGCTGGCAAATGGCATAACACTCAGTGTGCGGATGTTTTTGCCAAAGCGGGATAAATTCGGCACCGAACCCGAGGCCGACGACAGCAATGTTAAACTTGCGCTTGCTCATAAATTTGAACGTTGTTTAGGTGGTTAAGAAATAAAATTGAATTATTTAAGCGTTTGGAGGAAGGCCTGAATGTCTTCAAGTTCCTGCGGCTTGAGAATCAGTCCCATCGGCGGCATCGGTGAAGCGCCAATGTTTTCAAAGCCTTTCGCGAGGACTTTGTTAGGCTCAAGAAGACTTTCCTTAATGTACTCAGGTGTGGCCCGCGATGCGATACCATCCATGGCCGGACCGACGGCGCTCCCCTGACCGCGGAGCATGTGACAAAGCACACACGCCACAGCCGGATGCTTGAGGAAGATTTCCTCACCGCGCTTTACATCACCTGCCATGAGCTTTTCTTCGCCGGTGTTGCCAGTGACTTCGCACAGCTTCACCTCATCGTAGAGGCTGTCGCCCTTGGCCACATGGAGCAGGTTGACACTCGCCGTCGTTTGCTCGTCGCTGTTAAAAAAGGTTTCAACCTCCGACCAATCAGCTTCCCGATCGACAATACGCTCACTTTCAATTTTTGTGCCGCTCACGCTCAGGCTGGCTTTACCTCGGAAGGCGTGAACTTTCACCCAACCAGAAAGGCGATAACGCGTGTGGGGTTTGAGCGGTACATCAGCGTAAAGACTGTTGTCGCCTCCATTGCGCGTGATGCAGCGCACAGATTTGGCACCGTCGTGCGCTAACCCTTTAACCACCTTCCATTCCGCTTGGGTACTGCCTTCGTCTTGTTTGTTATCCCGGCGCTTCCACCCCTCAGGCAGGCCGTCCGCTCCGACGAGCTCGAAGCTTGGATTCGGCAACAGGTTGGGCCCCTCGACATACTCGATCGCCTTGTGCTTTCGCACGAGCATCCGCGCGGCTTCTTTGAGCCATTCGTCGTTCTGAATAGTGGGCTCAGCAGCAAGACGCACGGCAGCCGTCTTAATTTCAGGAGTCGTCGGGAACTCCGTGAGCTTCACCAACGCGGCCAGTCGCGTTACCGGATCGGGATCTAAGATCACGCCGGCACTGAAGAAGAGCTCGCTTCCATGCTGGTCAGCACTCAGGGAGCGAACGGCGTTACGGCGCAGCACAGAGTCTTTTGCGGCGAGCGCGGCTTTGAGCGTCGCGTCGTCGAGTTGGCCGAGCCCTTGCAGCGCCCACAGCGCGTGAATGGCAGCGATGTTGCCATCGTTTACATGGATAGCTTCTTTCAAAAGGGCCACCGCATCGGTCTTGCGCCCGTCAACGAGAAGCCGCTGGGCGGTCAACCGCGTCACCTGCGTGTCGCTGGCAAGCGCCTTCACAAGCTCCGGCGCACTTGCACCGGCAAGTGACGCGACCTTCGCCGGTTGCGGGGCCTTATCCCAAACCACGCGGTAAATGCGTCCCCGCGAGTGATCACGCAGCGGATTTTCGTGTGCGCCACCGGCCCCCGTCTGCGCGTCGTAACCGCCACGGCCGACGCTGGGCGTCGGATTGTGCTGGATGATGAAGTTCTGCCAGTCGGCGAACCACACCGCTCCGTCTGGTCCGACTTCTGCACAGACGGGCGACATCCATTCGTCAGTGCTGGCTACGAGGTTAAAACCGTCCTTAGCCACGTAGCCCGCACCGTCGGGCTGTACGTCCATAACGGAAATCAGCTTCATGGTTGGCTCACATACTAGAGCCTTGCCTTGCAATCGGGGCGGGAGCTTCGACGAAGCCACAAACGCACTCCCTGCCGCTGCCGTGTAACCACCGAAGACATCGACCTGCCGATAATTTGGAGTGATCGGATGTGCCTTGTCTTCCACATTGATCTTCTTCGCCGTCATCGCCCGCATACCAGCCGGCACTACAGACTGCGGAATTCCGCCATAAAAGATCGGCGCATTGTTGGCCGTGCCTCCAAAGTCGTCGCCGGCCGAGTTGAAGCTCTGCGCCCAAGCGTTGTTGGAAAACTGGTGCAGGAATTCGAGCCTCGAACCATCGGGTTTGAAGCGATAAGTCCCCATGCGAAAGTCCTCGAGCTTCCCACCGACAGTCCCCTTGAAGCCTGAGTACCCCACGCAGCCGTAGATCCAGTTGTCGAAGCCGTAATGCAAATTGCTCGCCTGCGCGTGCGTGTCAGAAACGCCCCACCCTTCGATGAGATTCTGGCGCACATCGGCCTTGTCATCGCCATCGGTATCCTTCAGGAAAATCAAATTCGGCGGCTGTGAGACAATGACCCCGCCGTTGGCAAACGTGAGCGAGGTAGGGAGGTTCAAATGATCCGCGAAGATGGTAAATTTGTCCGCCTTACCATCACCATCGGTGTCTTCGCAAATCTTGATGTCGTCGTTCCCAATGCCATCGGGTGAAACACCGTGCGGATAGTCGCGCGTTTCCGCTACCCAAAGCCGCCCACGTTCATCCCAAGCGAAAGCGATGGGCTTTGCGATGTCCGGCTCGCTCGCAAACAATTCTAAGTGCATGTCCACGGGCACCTGAGTACGCTGCATGCTCGCTTGAACGCTCATCGGCTCCTGAAAGCTGACCGGCTGCGGTCGGTTCTCGTAATTGGCGACGTTTTGATTCGGTTCGCGTTTCTCGGGCTGACGATCAGCCAGAAACCCTTCCCATTCCGCACGCCGCACCCCACCTGCGGAGGTGAGCAACTTCTCGCGGATCGCTTTGATGAAATCCGCCTCCGCCCAACTCTTTTCATCCGGCCCAAACTCCGGCTTGACCAAACGCTCCGCATCCGTAGCGCCGAGCGCGCTGAAATCGCCTTCAGGCGCATCCAACACCACGGCATCGAACTTCCCTACCCACTCTCGCGTCACTACCTGCGAGTCAGACGTATAATCGAACCAAATGGCGTCTCGCCCCAGTTCTTGCATCAGCAGCGCACAGTGCTTAGGCGCAGGCGTGCCTTCTTTGCCGAGATACAAAACGCGAATGGGTCCCGCCGCATGAGCAGCGACAGAGGACAGGGCGACGAGAGCAGAGAGTAACAGTTTCATGCGGGGAAGCGGGTGTTTCACGACTAGACAACTCCGATCCCCGAAAGTTATCGACCT
>CAIWVL010000307.1 GCA_903916085.1 uncultured Spartobacteria bacterium | reverse complement strand
GTCCCGTACTAAAAACAGTGTTATACTCCTCGAGTAACACGTTTGTTTCCTCGAGAAACTTGGCGGACCCAGTTATCTTGAGACCGATAGACGCCGCGAATGACCCATCTTCTTCCGTCATCGGGCCCTCACGATCGGGCTCCATTAATGTTCGGCAATGCCCGACACATTCATTCAATGCACGATAATCCAATACTAACCGCTTCTCCTCTGTACCCGGTTTCTTGACCAGGAGTACCTGAGAGTAAGCCGGCGCATGGAGTACCGGCGAAATAGCTCCTCAGTCCAGCAATTTTTCGACATGCCGTCGAATCTCCTGTTGGCCCTCCACCGATTGGTTACGTGGTGCGCGCCCTTGATTCTTCGGGCAGTGCCACTTTTTAGCGTCAATGGCTACATCAAGTGGGGGCAGGTCTGCCGGTTCCGCGCCAAGTTCCGTACTAAAAACGTCCCCAAACTCCTCGAGCAGGGAGTTTGTTTCTGCCACAAACAGGGCTGACCCAGTTACCTCCAGGCCGATCGACGCCGCGAATGACCCATCATCCGTCATCGGGCTCTCACGATCCGTCTCCGCACTTATTCCGTCCGGATCCTCCCAAGGCATCCGATATTCCTCCTCCGGGTCGATGAAGTCCTCATCTGGCTCCGGCGAGAGAAAGTCCGATTTAGGCAGCGTCCCCGCATACTTTGTCGCAACGCCGCCCTGGACTACAACGGTGGCCATGGGCTTGGCCGCTGCTGTAGCCGCCATCGACGAACTACAGAGCTGGGGCTTATGAACCGTCGCATACAAGTTGTATGAGACGAAACCCCTCAGCGATTCACCAGTCTCCAGGTTGGAAAAGAAACGAAAGCACTTGAGAGAGATATTGTATAGACGGAATCTAGTTGGTGGTGATAGACAGCGTCTCATCACCCACCAAAGAACTCGAAATAATACAGTTATTGCTGGCTCGTTTCCAATCCACTACACGCGGCCTCTACCTCTTCCCTGTAGTTTCATCGCCAACGGTGTCCCTATATTGGGCTACACCTCAACAAACAAACAACACCAGGGCAAGAGTAAGACGGGTCAGCTGGATACGATAACGACGCACTCAATAAGTGATATGACACACATCACCCGCAGGGATCGTGTTGTATATTAACAGCCAGTATTGTCGACATCGCATGTCTAACTGGAGCCCTTTGTCGGAAAGTTAGAGTGACCACACCGATCCTCGCCATCATACTGCCTCGACACGACCCATCCAGGGGTACCCCGCTGAGAGCGGCCGAGCAAGATGGTCTTCGCCCAGCGCTTTTGTCCTCCGCATGTCCATTCACGCTACGCATATCGTGTACGTTCCACCAGAACGCGACCATTTCGATGGAGATTTCCCAAACCGATCGAAATGTCGCGGAGTCCGAGTAGCGGACCCGGGACCATCTCCCTATCCGCAATCTCGTATGGATCCAACCGTGTGGGGCTCAGAGCGCGAACAAGGGACTGCGCGGCGCCCACAAGGTGAAAAAGCATCGCTTGGATACGAT
Source organism: uncultured Spartobacteria bacterium (assembly GCA_903916085.1). Taxonomy (GTDB): domain Bacteria; phylum Verrucomicrobiota; class Verrucomicrobiia; order Chthoniobacterales; family Chthoniobacteraceae; genus Chth-196. The sequence goes on along the minus strand of CAIWVL010000307.1, from coordinate 686 downwards.
AATCCTGTGTCGCCTCATTGTCCTTGTCCCAATCGACCTCCAACGGTAGAGGTGGCTCCGGCCAACCAGCATCGGCATAGGGGGGCTTGACTAAAGCTGGCTCACCCTCAAAGGCATAAGGAGGACGCTGAGGAAGCTGCCCTCGCGTGTCGAGCGCTGAACATCCGCAGCAAGCGAATCATATCCAGACCCATCCTCTCCAAACGCTCCCCCTTATCCACAATTCGCTCGACAGGGAAATAAAATACGCTGGTCGTCTGTGTCTCCGCAGAAAGTGACCCCGCAGGCATGGACGCACCACTACCGTTAGGATCCGCAGCAACCGAGATGTCAGGCGCCACCGCATTTCCACCCTTGAACTCCCGGGCACCAATCGATAACTGCTCCAACGGAGGCCCACGAGAACTGCTAATACTGGGAGCTGCCTCAGCACGCTCGAGAGCATTCTTGGCGTCCGAGAGGAATACAGAGTCCTGCAGTGCCGATTGACCCCTAGTTCTCGCAGGTAGCACCAGACTTGAACTAGCGTGGCCGCCTGCCAGTGAAGCTGTCCGCGTAGCATGACCGATTTCACGCATCACCGACGGGGACTGCAAAAATTCAGCCGAGTTCAAGCTCTGCGGCGAGAAAGACAAGTCAATCACATCCGAGCCAGACTCCTTGGCACTCGCCGCCGCCTTCTTCTT
>CAIWVL010000306.1 GCA_903916085.1 uncultured Spartobacteria bacterium | reverse complement strand
CCACCGAGCGCAGCTACCGCAAAGAGGCCGAGCGATTCATCCTCTTTTGTTCTCACGTTCTCAGAAAATCGCTCTCCTCTGTCACCGCGCCGGACTGCATGGAGTACCGCGCTTTTTTGATGGAGGTACCACCGCACTGGATACACCCGATGCCGGTGCCCCGCCAGGATCCGATGTGGCGGCCGTTTCGCGCGCAGCCGAGTCCCGCTTCGCAGAAGCAGGCGATGGTGATTTTGCAGGCCATGTTTGAGGCTTTGCGCAACGCCAACTATGTGACCGCCAATCCATTTGCAGCGGTGATCAAGGGCTTCAATCTGCCCTCCTCCGCCATTGATGTAGACCGGTCTTTGAGCCAAGCGGAGTGGCAGTTTGTGATCGCGCAGGCGCGCGGCTCAGCCCATAGCCCTGAGGGGCGGCGCTTGAGCCTGATGCTGGATTTGCTGGTCAGCACCGGGCTTCGTTTGGATGAGCTGGCCCATGCCACGCGAGAGAATATGAAGTACGTCAGCGTCGATGGTGAGTCGGAAAAGGCTTGGATCCTGGAGGTCGTGGGCAAGCGGCGCAAGCGCCGGGTCGTGCCCGTCTCGGACGACTTGGCCATGCGTTTAGACGACCATGCCAAGGACGCGCAAGTGGCGCACATCACGGCGGGACAGGTGAGCGATTTTGCACCAGGCGCCCTGCCCTCCTCCACAACGTCGCCTCTTATTTACAGCCTTAATGCGGCCGTAGCCCAATGGGCGGATGTGAAGGGTGTGGCCACACTTCAAGGGCAGGCGCCCTCCCCTGTCCCTGTGGGCCTGAGTGGCTCGGGCATCTACCGCACGCTCAAGAGGTTCTTTCATCGATGCAGCCAATTGGCTACGGACGCGGGCCTGGATCCTCAGCACTTAGAGGCCGCGTCAACGCACTGGTTGCGCCATAGTTTTGGGAGGCAGGCGGCAGTGAGCGGGGTACCGATTGAGGTGATTTCGCAAGCGATGGGGCATGCCAGCCTCACCACCACGTCGATTTACCTCACCCAGGAGCGAAGCCGGATGATCAAGGAGCTTCGCAAAATGCACGCATCCGTGGGGGCTGATTAGAGGGGTGTTCTACGGTAGAACACCCGCACCCTAGACCGCAGTCGGCATACTCGGAGGTACAAAAGCAAAGGGCGGCTTAAAGCCGCCCTACCTAGCACCCCACCGGATCTGCTTCGAACCTATTGCATCAGCAGCTTCTGCAGAAACTCCGAGAGCGCAGCAGTTTTGGATGAATCCAAAACCGAGTCGATCTGAACTTGGGTTTTCCCTTTTGGACCAACGCCGATGGTGGCGACCACCCTCTTCCCAATCAGAACGTTTGCCTGAGCCGAGGGTGTTCTACCGTAGAACGGTCCTGAGTTTGGCGTGGTTAGTGCAGAGAACACCGCCGCTGCACTGAGCTTTTTACCGCCATCCACAATCTTCTTGGCGGCAGAAAGCGTAGCCTTCAGGTCTTTCGCACATGCGTCCTTCAATGGCTTGGCCCACCGGAACTGGAGCTCATTAGGCGAAGGGAACGCGGCCACTACCGGCAGGGGCAACTCAGCCAAAGCGATAGCCGTACTGGCGTTTCCCTTGTGGCAGCCACTGGCTTCGCACAGCTTTCCGATCGACGGAAAAAGCCCCTCCTCCAAGGCCTTCTTGTACATCACCCCCTGCTCCCAGGCAGACAGGTCTTTGCGGTTGCGGTTCTCCCGGTCCATCTCCACAAAGAGCGCCT
>CAIWVL010000305.1 GCA_903916085.1 uncultured Spartobacteria bacterium | reverse complement strand
GGAGTTGGTGTCTGGTTTTAAGCCAGACACTCAGATTGTTGATTGGCTGTATGAACCGAGCCATGAGAATGAAGTTCGTGCCCTGGCCAATGGGCGTTGAGATCGCATCATTTTGGCGAAGCACGTTGAATACCTGCGAAATGCAGGACGATTTTCGGGGTGCAGCAATGGCGCACTCTGTGGCAATCTAATCAGGTGATTTCCGAACTGAATGGATTGCGTGTGTCCGTTGACCGCGTTGTGTACGTGCCGCACTTGGACGCGCCGCCTGAACGGCCCTATCCCTTTATCTATTTTCTTACCATTCACAACGAGTCAGCAACCACCGTCACCATCAAGGGGCGTAAATGGGTGGTCACAGATGCCAACGGAGATTGTATTGTCGTCGAAGGGGACGGGGTCGTCGGACAATTTCCGAGATTGGAACCCGGAGAACACTTTTCCTACAACAGCTATCACACCATAGGCAGTGACAGCGTTGCGGAGGGTGCGTACCTCGGCTTGACCGAAGAAGGCGAGGCGGTGTTTGCCAAAATCCCGTCATTTACGATGCAAGTTCCAAAGAGCGCCTGAAAAAGGCACTGCTGACGTGGAGATGCGGAGAACGCGGAGCTTTTATAGAAAGCTGATTTTGAAGGTTATTCCGTGATTTTTCCGCGCTCTCTGCGACTCCGCGTGACCCCGCTTTTCGATTTCTATCTCTCCTGCACGCGGTAAGGGTCGGTCCTACTGGCCGGGGCCGGGCACGTAGCCGGGATCGCCTGGTTTTTTCTTGGTCGTTCCCTGTGCGGGCGCAGGTGTTGTGCTGATGCTTACTCCGCTTCCTGCGGGAGCACTCGCCCCCGGCGCTGGGGCGCCTCCGCGTGTGACACCTTGGGGAACGCCCGCCGGCGCGCCTGAACTGCGCTGTCCGCCGCCCATGGAGCTTGTCGGAGTGGATGGCGCTTGGCGAATGGGCTGCTGGGGCACCTCTTGTGGAGGCGATGGCGGCGGGATGACAGTGGATCGTGCACCGCTCGTGGGAGCGGAGCCCTGTGTCGGAGTTGAGCTAAACTGCCGGGTGGGCGTTGTGATTACAGGCTGTTGTAGCGCTGGAGGTTGGACAGTGCGCGAAGGCGTTGTGGTTTCTTGGCGGGACAGGTCCTGTCGAGGGGGCGGCTCGGGCGAGCGCCTGATGGAACTCGGCGAGGTCGAGGGATCGGGACGCGGGAAATTGGTGGTGCCTGTATCCTGTCCTCGGTTTGATCCTTGGACGGAACCTCCGGTGGAACTTGGAGTGGTTCTGCTAGGGACTGTGCTTACAGGGCTGCCGTCTCGGGAGGGGAACGGCTGCGTTCGCGAGGTGTTGCCGGGCGCTTGGGCTGTGCCCGGTTCTAGGGTGCGCTCGGTGCGCGGAACTGTGCGGGGCGCGGGCTCTGCGGTGGGGGCGTCACTGAAGGCGTCGTACGCGGGGCGACGTGTGCCGTTAGGAGACGGGACGGCTTGTGGCGTGTAAGGCTGCTCAGTCGTGGGGCGTGGCGAGCTGATGCGGGGTTGCGCCATGCCCTGAGAAGGCGTGTAGACCGGTGCGTTAGGTCGGGAGTCTGGGTAGCGGCGGGAAGTCGGCCTGTCGGAGGTTTCCTCATCGACTTCAACCGCCCGAGGGATGACAGCTCTTCCCGGAACTGAGACCATGGAGGGATGGCGCGGGGCCTGGATGGAAGGAGGGATTACTCCGCCGCGATTAGTTATTTCGGAAAACACGTCCCGCCGTTCCTGGATTGCCGCTGGTTGCACCCGGATGTCTGGCGCGTAAATGCGAGATGAGCCACTGTTGCTGCTGCGCTGGCTAGTGGACTGACGCGTTTCCCACTCCCGGCTCAGGTGCGAACGTAGTCGCTCATTAGAGGCGACGTCACCGGACCAGCCACGGGACAGCTCGAGATCGGCGGTACGCATGCGGCGTCCGGGTTGAGACTGGGCAAGCTCCACACGCCGTGGTCCGGGGAGGACTAGCATGTCTTGATGGATGAAGTTTTGGACGGTGCCGAAGTTGCCTCCGATGTTGAGGGAATAATAACGCTGCACGTTTTCTTCTCGCACCACGCGCAAAAGAGGTACGTCGAGCGTGGTGCGTTCCCGCATCCAACCGTACTGCGGGCCGCCGCAGAAGACGTTGTTGTTGTGGAGCGTCATGCTGGTGATGTTCTCGGTGCGAAGCATGATCGCTAGATTGCGTATAGGGCGCAGCAGAACCTCGGTGAGTACAGGTGCGCAGAAATCACGCACTGCGCAAAATCGGTAATAGTCTGGCCCGATTTCGGCGCGCACATCGACCCAAGAGCTGATGCCGCGTTGGGGTTGCCAGGCGACTTCGGGAGGGAGGGGTGCCCAGCCGATGTAGTCTTCGCTCTTACGCCAAGAGACCCAAGCGGGCGCCCAATCTGAACCCGGAACCCAGCACCACCCGCTACTGGAGAGGAGCCAGCGACCGTAGTGGAAAACAATACTGCCAAAGGCCTCATGGCTTACCCAAGTCCAGCCTACGTCTGTGTAAGCCCAGTACCCGTTTGTGTAGGGCGCCCAGTTGTTTTCGACATCGGGATGCCAACAGGCACCGTAGCCATCGATGTTGACCCAATCGCCGTAGGGAGCGAGGGCTTCTTCGAAGAAGGAAAAGTCCGCTTCTTGCGCTTTAGCCAGGCTCGGAGAGCAGGCGGCGGCGACGATTGCGACGAGGGCTGCCGGACGGTGCCAGTTTTGCATAACGAGTTTTGAGGGGAGGCCGTTGGTCGTTTTGGAGGAGACCGACAGTCAGCCTATAAGACGCCCCGTACATTAGGGTGGCAGATGCGCGAAATCCAAGGGAATGTAGGAGGGAGGAGTAAAAAGGGGCGACGGCAGGTGGTTTGCTTATTTTGGCTTAAAAACAGGGTTGCATGGCTAAGTGAAATAGG
>CAIWVL010000304.1 GCA_903916085.1 uncultured Spartobacteria bacterium | reverse complement strand
GAGTTTGTGACTGGAGCCAAGGAAGGTTGGCAGGTGGCCATGCGTATCCTCCCCTATTTGACTGCCATCTTGGTGGGGGTCAGAATGTTTCGAGAGGCCGGAGCCATCGAGCTCATCGCGCAAGTTCTCGCGCCTGTCCTTGGTCCCTTGGGAGTTTCCGCCGATCTGCTGCCTCTGATCCTTGTACGCCCGTTAAGCGGCGGAGCCACCACAGGCCTCTTTACCGAACTAGTCACCCGCTTTGGAGCCGACTCGCTCATTGCTCGGACGGCCGCCACCATTTACGGAAGCACCGAAACCACTTTCTACGTTCTTGCCGTGTACTTTGGCGCCGTCGGCATTCGCAAAGGAAGGCACGCCCTTGCCACAGGATTGATTGCAGACGCCACAGGTGCCGTCGCCTCCATTGTAATTTGTCGGTGGATGTTCAGTTGAAGAGACTGGAAGTGAGGCAAAATTACGCCTCGGCCTTAAACTCAATCATTTGTCAGGTGCCTGCCAGACCTTCACGTATTCCACCTCAAAATAGTTCGGAAACTTGGTTTGCGCATCAGGCGCGCCGGATGGACCGATTTTACTGCTCACGCCATTGCTGAGAATCACATACATCGGGACGCTCGGGACATGCGAACCCTTCGCCTCGCGTTTAACAACCCCGTTCTGAATCCACAAGGCGCGTCCCGGCGTCCACAGAAGGCCATACGTGTTCCATGCCCCCTCGAAATCCACGTCCTCGTTGGCATCACTATCCCAGTTAATTTCGGGAAAATCACCGTGACAGAGGCCTAAATGCATCATCCGGCGACCTGCATAATATTCAGCGATGTCAAACTCGGGAGGCCACTGATGCCCTTGAGGCATGAGCCAGAAACAGGGCCAAACCCCACGTCCGCCGGGAAATTTCGCTCGGATCTCGATGTAGCCGTACTGGAAAGAGAACTTGTCATGGGAGGATACCATTCCACTGCTGTAGTCGTACACGCCAGGAGGGTTGTCGCCCTCCACGGAGCGGTGCTCAGCGCGTAGACGCAAATGGCCATTCTCAAGGAGGACATCCTCGTCACTTAGATAATTAAGATAACTGTCGTTGTGATAACGGTCTCCCCAGCGTCCAAAGACACGCAGGCTCGTGCTCCACAGATCGCGGTTCAGCTCCGGACCAGCAAACCGTTCTTCAAAAGCGAGTTGATACTCCATGGGCGGAAACACTTGCGCTCCCCCGCGAACCGCAATGCTTTGCCTCCCTGCCTCGACCAAGTCTCCGCCAACGACACTCGGCGCTTCAGCCCCACTTACAACCCCACTTACAACCCCACTTACAACCCCGGTTACAGCCCCACTTAGCACGCCACTGAAACAAACGGCCATGGCCCACCGCACCTTCGTGTTCATTCTTACAGTGTAACACAATCATTCCGATTAGCAGCCCCGATTTGAGGTTTGCCGAAAAGGGTTTGCCTCCGTATCGTCTTCCCTCCGCGTTTTCACCGCAGGTCGCTCTTTTTCCATGTCTAGCCAAATGCCTTCTCGTCCGGAGCCATGCGACACCCCTTGGCGGGTGGCCGTTGTGGCCAGTCTCTACAACCCGCTCTGGGTGGATGGGCTCGTGTCCCATTTTGAAGCCGAGCTGCGGGAGGTGTGTCCCCATGCAAAAATCCAGCTCCACCGTGTGCCAGGTTCATTTGAACTTCCTCTTGCAGTGGAGCTTCTGGCGGCTGGCGGAAGCGTAGACGCCATCGCCGCCTTCGGTGTCTTGCTGAATGGGGAAACGGCTCATGCGACGCTAGTTGCCCAAGCGATCACCGACGCCTTGCTGCAATCCTCCCTCAGGCATCGCCTGCCCGTCCTCCACGAAGTTCTTCTTGTCCAAGGCGAAGCGCAGGCTGTCGCCCGCTGTCTTGAATCCGACCTCAACCGTGGCACAGAAGCCGCCCGTGCTGCCATCCGCATGCTGCGCACTGTTGAGACACTTCGCCTGCCACATTCTACTTCACACGCATGACCGATCTGCCCTCCACCCCGAAGCGCGCTCGCCCCCAAGCCGGCCTGCGCCGCGAAGGACGCGAAGCCGCCATTCAGTTCCTCTTCCAACTCGATTTTCAAACCCCAGACGGCACCCTCCCCGATGCCGACTTCTGGAAGCTGCGCAACGGCACTGAAGATCCCGACGACCTCAACCCGATGCCGGCCCGCAGTCCCATCGCTCCCAAAGCGCGCGCCTTCGCCGAGTCGTTGGTCCTAGGCGTTTGCACGCACCGCGAACAGGTCGACGAACTCATCGTCCGCTTCGCCCGAAATTACCAACTCTCGCGCCTGGCCGCCGTGGATCGCAACATCCTGCGTCTGGCCGTTTACGAGCTCCTTTACAATACTGAAGTTCCTCCAGTTGTTGCTATTAACGAGGCTATCGAACTCGCAAAACAGTTCGGGTCCGAGGAATCCGGCCGTTTTGTAAACGGCTTACTAGACCGTGTACGCGCCGAGGTTCCGCGCCCCGCCCGACAAGCTGGCCCACGCGTTTCGGCGGCGTAGCATCGCCTTCACCTCTTACTCCGCCCGACGTTTATGGCATTCGGCTTCTTCAAATCCCTCGTTCAAAAGTTCACAGGACGTCCCGTGGATTGGGATGAACTGGAGGAAATGCTCATCCGCTCCGATCTGGGAGTGCCCATGTCGATGCGTATTCTCAAGCAGCTTCAAGAGGGCGACACGAAATTGACGGCCGAAAAGGTCGTGGAAGTGGCTCGAGAAGAAATTGTCAAAGTCATGCCTCGGGACGCCCACATGCTGCGCCCCTTACCCGATCGCCCTAAAGTCGTTCTCGTTGTGGGTGTTAACGGCACAGGCAAGACAACTTCGACAGCCAAGCTCGCGGCACTACTCAAACGCAAGGGACACTCTGTCTTGCTCGCAGCGGCTGATACCTTCCGCGCAGCCGCCATCGAACAGCTCGAAGTTTGGTCCGAACGTATCGGTTGCGAAATCGTCAAAGGTGCCTACAACGCCGATCCCGCAGGCGTCTGCCACGACGCCTACCGCGCAGCGGTCGCGCGCAATGCGGAATTCCTGATCTGCGACACCGCAGGACGCCTCCATAACAAAGCCAATCTCATGCAGGAACTTGCCAAGGTGCGACGTGCCATCGGCAAAACAGATTCCACCGCGCCTCACGAAACCCTTCTAGTTGTTGACGCAACTACAGGCAGCAACGCTCTCGTACAGGCGCGTGAGTTTAAGGAAGCCACAGGTCTGACCGGACTCATCGTCACCAAACTAGACGGCTCAGGCAAAGGCGGATGCGTGATTGCAATCCAAAACGAACTCGGTATCCCCACGCGCTTCACGGGCACTGGAGAGCGCCTCGAGGACTTCGACTTCTTCGAGAGCCGCCGCTTCGTGGAACAGATGCTCTAACGCCCCGCCTGTGAACCACGCCGCCGCCCCGATAATCCGCCAAAAATTAGCGGACTGGTTTCACACCGCCGGCCGACAACTCCCTTGGCGCTCCAACCCCTCGCCCTACGCGGTGCTTGTTTCAGAGTTCATGCTCCAACAAACGCAGGTTGTTTCCGTCATCCCCTATTTCCAGCGTTGGATGGAACGCCTCCCCAGTCTCGCTGAGCTCGCGACCGCCCACGAAGACACCGTTTTTCAACTTTGGCAGGGCCTCGGCTACTACTCACGCGCCCGTAATCTCCACCGCGCAGCCCAGGAAGTCGTGGCACGGTTCGCAGGAAATCTCCCCTCCGAGCCCGCACTGCTCGCCACCTTGCCTGGGGTAGGCCCCTACTCCGCTGGTGCTATTGCCTCATTCGCCTTCGACAAACCTGCCGCCGCCGTCGACGCTAACATCGCCCGAGTCCTCGCGCGCCTCGCGAACATCGACACGCCGATTGATTCGACCGAGGGTAACCGCCTACTCTGGCAACTCGCCACCGACCTTCTCCCTGAAAAAACAGGTGGCCGCCTGCACACTTCGGCTCTCATGGAACTGGGGGCCTTGATCTGCCTGCCCAAGAATCCAAAATGCCTCATGTGCCCCATCCGTCCCGAGTGCAGGGCGACGGATCCCGAGTCGATTCCCCGCAAGGCTCCGCGTAAACCGACCATCGCCCTAGAGGAGTACGCCGCCTGGATCGTTCATGAAGGCACCGTTCTGCTTGAACAACAAACGGGGCGCCGCGCTGGTGGCCTCTGGAAACTCCCACTTTTAGCCGGGGCCCCCGAGGGAGAAGCGCTTTTTGAGACGGTGTACCCCTTTACGCATCACCGCATTACGCTGCGGGTACACACGGCCCCCAGACCGCTCGAGCTCTCCTCCGCACAACGCTGGTTTGCACTGAGCAACGTTCTCGACGAGGCTGCCCTTCCCGCAGGACATCGGCGCGCTCTCAAAGCTCTGGTCCCGGCCTCCGCAAGGGTTTAGCCGCGCTACTTCGCTCAGGGGTCAGGCAACCTCCGCCTGATAGTTGCTTCATGCAAATGGTCGCTCCACTCCAATCCTTATCCATCCCCGACCTGTGGCAGCAAGAAGCGGTGCTTGCTCTGCGCGAAGGTTTTGACGTGGTCGTCCATGCTCCGACTGGCGCTGGGAAAACGTTCATTTTTGAGCTCCTCTATAGCGGCCTCAAAGGACAGGCCGTTTTCACCGTGCCCACTCGGGCTTTAGCCAACGACAAACTCGCCGAATGGCGCAAACGGGGTTGGGACGTTGGGATCGCGACGGGGGACCTTGCCGAAGGTCTCGACCGCCGCGTTGTGGTTGCCACGCTTGAAACCCAACGCGCCCGACTCTTGGGCGGACAAGGTCCGCGCCTGCTCGTGATCGACGAGTACCAGATGATATCCGACCCCGTCCGGGGCGTGCATTACGAGCTCGCCATTGCCTTGGCACCAGAATCCACGCAACTACTACTTCTGAGCGGTTCAGTGGCGAACCCACAGGAAGTTGTCGCTTGGCTGAATCGGATCGGACGCAAAGCGCGACTGGTCTCCCACCTTCAGCGACCTGTGCCCTTGGAGGAAGTGGATTTGCCCGCACTGACCTCTCATTCGACTACCGCCCCGCATGGCTGGTGGCCTCGCATGATTCGCAACGCCTTGGCCGAAGACCTCGGACCTGTGCTTCTGTTTGCGCCGCGCCGGAAGGCTGCCGAACAGTTAGCCACGGAAATTGCGTCCACCTTGCCACCATGCGCTCCCTTGACCCTGAGCGAGGCACAAATGCAGCTCGCCGGACGCCACCTAAGTCGGTTACTCAAGGCACGAGTGGCATTTCACCACAGCGGCCTCTCCTTTGCGCAACGCTCTCAATTAGTCGAACCGTTAGCAAAAGCGGGCCAATTACGTGTGGTTGTGGCAACCATGGGACTCGCGGCTGGAATCAATTTTTCAATGCGTTCGGTCGCCGTATCCGGCACCTCTTATCTAGTGGGTGCCTTTGAACGCAAGGTCAATGCCGCCGAGTTACTCCAAATGTTTGGCAGGGCAGGCCGCCGCGGCCTCGATGACACCGGCTACGCTCTCGTTACACAACACCCCCCTCGCCTGTGCGACGCCCAGCCGCTGCCCCTCAAGCGCAGCAGCCAGCTCGACTGGACGACTCTCCTAGCGGTGATGCACCACGCCACCCTCCGCAACGCGACACCCTTCGAGGCGGCAGTGCGCCTCAATGGAAGGCTGTTCTCCGCCTCCACCGTCGCTGTCGGGTGCGAACATTCCATGGAAACAGGCCCCACGCCCTGTGGTCTGAGTGTAGACGCCGAACGGGGGCGTTTTTTGCGACGTGGGGCCCAACAAATGTGGGGCAGTTCGAATCAATGGGAACCCCAAACCGCCCCGACAGAAGCGCCTCTCTCTGAAGTTTGGCTCCATTTTCCCTCCGAAAACGGTGCACCCGGACGCTGGCTCCTGGCAGAAAGTCACGCCGCTTTCATGCGCAAATTTGGAGCGGGCCCGCTTTGTCGGCTCCCCGGCGAAACTAAACTTTATGGGCGAGAAACCCACCTCGGCACCCGACTCGGTGACGGCACACTGAAATTAGCACCAAAATTACGCGACGCTCTTGCCACTAAAATTGTCAGCGCCGACGATCTCGCGCCCCTTGTTTTAGCAAAATTAGAGGACATCACGGGCGGTGAACCGGTCGCATTGTTACCACGCGGCGACCAACTCTTTGTCCAAATCAGCTACCGAAACGTTCCTCTCAAAATTCTGCGAGATGCGACCGGACGCGCCCTCCTGGACCCGCCAAGCCGACGGATCCCGCCGCTCCAGTGCGAGGGTTGTGCACAACGAGAATGGTGCGAAACGGTTCCCATCGCGGATTCAGCTGCGATGGCATGGCGTCATCTAGGACTGATTGAAGCCGACGGCACGCCCACACGACGAGGCGTGCTCTTTTCCTTTTTCCAACACGGAGAAGGCCTCGCCATCACAGCCGCGCTGGAAGACTCCCGCTACCCAATCGAGGACCTCATCTTCGACATTGCAGACCTGCGCGGCGGCCCACGGTTCTCCGATGAAGAGGGGCGTACTCCCGGACGGTTGGCGCTGGTATGTCAACGTACTTTTCGCAACGCCGATTATGACGGCTATTTGCGCTTCGGCATGCCGAGCGAATACGGCGCCGGAGCGAGCGAAGCGGTACGAGGCATCATCCAGCTAGACACGCCAAAGCAACAGCTCCTTACCGAGACCCTGCGCATGGGCGACATCGAACGCGCCCTGCTTGAGTGGCGCAGCCTGTTACGGCACATCGCCTACGCGCCAGCCTACGACTGGGACCGCTGGACAACCCTCCAGGCGACCGCGAGGCAGCTACTGTAAATCTACGATGTGAGGATGTGCCACTGTCTACACTTTAGACGATGCCAATGGCATGAAAGGCGAATACCCAGGGTGATGCGCTTCGCATAACCCAGGAAAAATACATCCACAAATGGCGCTCAAAAGAGCTTCGCCGGGGTGCGTCTCGTGACTGGCGTGTGTTCGTGTCATGTCGCGCGCGCTCAACCTCAGGCTTGTTGACTCGCCTTGAACCCCTCGGGGTCAGAAAGATCCGCTTATCCATGCTTGAAACCAAGGCGCGTCCGGGTTTTCGCTCCTCACCCAATCCTTTTGGACTGAGCTACTGTGTTTGGGAAGGGCACTAATCGCCCTTTTCTGTGTCTATGCCACGATTTGCTTCAGCACGCCGGTACTGTCGCCATGACGCTCGGCGTTAACTCCAATCCCATTCAGCAGCGTTAGCCACACATTGCACAGTGGCGTATCCTTCGGTGCCACAATGCTCTGTCCCAGCCGAATCCCTGCTCCACCCCCTGTAAGTAACGTCGGACAATTGTCCAAATTGTGCTCCGTGCGGATGTTGCTGCCATAGGCCAACGCCACATTATCAAACAAGCGCGAGCCGTCCGCTTCCCAGGTTGCCTTGAGTTTATCGATAAAGCCAGCCAGCAACTCGCTCTGAGCCAGGTCTCGGCGCTCCGACGCATCGAGCTTTTCTCCCAAAGTCGAGTGATAATGACTCATGTCATGCGGCGCCACTTTGATCCCTAAGCTCGTCAGCAAGGTGCTCACTGGCTGACGGTATGTTAGCACCCGAGTACTGTCCGTTTGCATGGCAGCAAGCATGATGTCGTACATCACCTTGATCTCCTCCCGTCCGGCCAATCCTTCCGCAGGCTGTGGAAGCGGCGCATTGGGCTGCGGCACACCGATCCACTGTTCATCCTTGCTCAGTCGGGTTTCGATGTCGCGAATTCCTTGAAAATACTCGTCGAGTTTGGCGGAATCCGCCGTTCCCAGTCCCTTTTGCATGGCGCGGGCGTTGCCTAGAACTGTGTCGAGGACACTCCGCTTTTGGGCAAGCATTGCTTTTTGCTGTTCGATAGGAGTCGAGTCCTTTGAGAAAAGACGGTGAAAGGCCTCGACCGGCCCTTTAAGACCGCCCACCGGCTTGCCGCTGATGTCCCACGCCATGGAAAGACCCGGACCGTGACCCGAGGCCTCCGCACTTTCTCCACCATTGAGTTGGAGCGAGGCAAAGCGGGTTTCTAACCCCAACTTGGCCGCCGCAACTTGATCTGCAGAAATGCTGTTGTGAAAGTTTTGTCCGGGTTCAGCGAATCTGTTTGCACCGGTGAGCCACATCGTGCTGCCCCAGTGGCCTTCGTTTGAATACTTGTTGCAGAGTCCCTGGACGACAGAGAAATCGGCCTTATGACGAGCGAGAGGGCTGAGGCCTGCGGGCAGCGCGTAGTCGGCCCCGGGCTTTTTGATGTCTGGAAACCAGCTTTCCGTCGTGATGCCCCAGCCGAATCCGAGAAAAACGAGCCTTTTGGGAGGTGGCGCTGAAGCGGCGGCAGCTGCGAAGCGCCTGAACCCGAGGGATTCGAGCACTGGCAATGCAATCAATGCCGTGCTTGAGCGTAAAAAATGGCGGCGGGTGAGAGAGGTCTGCATGGGGGGCTGAACGCTGGTTAGAGTGCTTACTTTGTGTGAAATTCCTTGCTGGCGACTAGAGCTTGAATGAATGAACGCGAAGCGAAGTTCTTGGCTTTAGCTTCTTGGAGCATGCACTCCATCAACGGCTCGTCACTGAACCCGCAAGGCCGCCCAAGTGCGTACTCAATCAGGGCCGAACTGAAGCCGCGTGCAAAAGAGTCGGAGCGCGAGGCGATGATTTCCCTGAGACCGAAGTAATCGCTAAAGGCTGGGCCTTTATGGAGAGCGAATGCGGTCTGAATGGGCCAGGTTTTTCTAGTAGAAGGGTCAGCTTTGCCACTACGATCGGTGGATTGGTAGCTGTCTTCCGTCCGCCACTGTCCAGCTGCATCAAAGTTCTCTAATCCGAGGCCGATCGGATCAATTTTTCGGTGACAACTCGCACACTGAGGATCCTCCTGATGCGCTAGAAGCCGTTCATGCGTTGTGAGCACCTTCCCTGCGAGGCGCGTGATCGCCGGGACGTTCGCAGGTGCTGGCGGCGGCGGGTCATTGAGAAGTTTGCGCAACACCCACGCACCGCGCTCCACCGGACTGGTCCGCTCCCCATTGCCGCCCATAAACTCGACGGCGGCCATTCCGAGCAATCCGCCTCGGGGCGAATCTACAGGAAGAATCACCCGTTCATAGCCATCGCCTTGCACCCCTGGGAGACCATAGAAATGCGCCAAGACTCGATTGATAATAACGTAGTTTGATTTCAGCAGATCGCAAAGACTGGCATTCTGAGCAAATAGATACTCGAAGGTTTCGTAGATTTCATTTTTTGCAGCATTCTTTGTCGCTGTATCAAAGCGAGGGTAGAGCGACCGGTTAATTTCAAAAAAATCAATCCTATCCATCCCCAGCCACTGATGCACAAAGGAGCGTAAAAAACCCTTAGCTCTCGGATCGTTCAGCAGTCGCTCTGTTTGTGCGGCAAGCACCGCCGGTTTTAGCAAATCCCCACTGTCTGCTAGGGCGCGAAGAGCCTGATCAGGGGGCGCAGCCCACAAAAAGTAAGAGAGCCGGATACCGAGTTCTCGCGCAGTCAACAACCGGTGCGAATCGCTGGCCGATGGCTCGGCCAGGTACAGAAACATCGGGGAGGACAACACCACCGACAACGTTTCCTTCAGGGCAGCACTGGGCTGGTCTCCCGCTTTTATGCGCATCTCATTTAAACGCAGCAGACTTTCGACAAAATCCGCAGGAGGCTTGGTGCCGCGAAATGCTTCCCGGCAAAAATTCTCCAACCCCTCACGCAGGACAGTTTCTTGAGGGGGGACCTTGCCATCGCTGAGAGCCCCACCCAACGCAGCGATTCCAGCGGGCTTGGGCATCTTCGTGTGAGGGACACGTTCTACTTCGATCCAATCCACCCATAGCGTCACCTCAGGGCCAATTCCATTCCGTTTAAACGCCTCGCTGCGCTTGCGACCACCCTCCTCATTGGTGTCCCAACTCCCCTTCTCACGAACGAACAATGTACGGTTTGATGGTTCGGCATTGCCTCGGGTCAAAGTGAACGGGATTTCAATAACCTGCGGAGCGTCCATGGCGCCCGTGATTTCGTACGTCGCCATCACCTTCCCTGTGCGGGCGTGAATACCAAAATCAAGAAAACGCCGTTCAGGCGGCGCATCAGCCGTGGCGGCCGCCCGAATCCGCGCAATGTAATCACCGACTGGCCACCCCATAGGCACAAGAACCTCAATGTAGTTTACATTCAACTCTGCGGGATGCCGTGTCTGAGTTCCGAGATAGGCCCCGCGATCCACGCCAGGCTGGCGCAGATAATACTGGTGATAAGGCAACCAAGCTGCGACTAAAGAATCATTAGCCAAGTCAGCATCATTCTCTCCCTTCTTATCAAACCCGAACTCCCTTGGATTGGGAGCACCCGGAATCTTTTCCCAAGATCGGCGGAAGATGGAGTCGTTTTTAGACTCTTTTCTGAGTTTAGCGACAATTTCCTGATTTTCAGGTAGCGCCGCGGCATCTTCGACCGCTTTGACCCAGCGTTTTGCGCGTTCCCGAGCGTCTATTTGGTAGTCCACAAACTTTTGCACCACCGGCGTGGTGGTCTCCGCCTCATAGTGCAGCTTTATTTCCCTGCCGGCGGCCGCCTGCCACTCAAAGGCCTCTGTCAACGCCTCCCTGCCCAGAGCTTGATACTGCTCGAACTGGTTGCCAGACATGAAGAGATTCGAGCCCACCGTGTCGAATCCACCAGTACCCGTATCAGACGGTAACTCGCTCACGTTGATCTCCACTCCCAGCAACTCTCGTAGCGTGTTACGGTACTCCCGCCGGTTGAGGCGACGCATCGTAATCGCCCCATTCTGATCACTTAGACTTCGGCGGGCAGCGACCATCACATGAGATAATGCATCAAGAAAATCAGCTTTAGCTTCCCGTGAAGGTTGCTTTTCATCTTCAGGCGGCATTTCACCCGAATTCATTTGATTTAGCACCTTTTGCCACTTCTCGGCAGTCTCAAGATTTCTAAGACTAAAAGAGAGCTCGTCCACCCGGAACTTACCCTTCTGCTTTTGCGCTCCGTGACAGCTTTCACAATGCTCGCTTAACAGCGCCTTATGCCTTTCATCCATGGCTACCCGTGGTGCCTCAGCGCCGCGAAGCAAAAAAGGATACAACACGCACAAAGCAAACAAAATACAGTGTACTACCTTTGGAAAGGTGATATTTACTCCAAATAAATAAGGTGATTTATGATTAAATTTGAAACTCCGAGCCATTAGAATGAATAGTGAAGCGGTAAATTCCTGCTGAAGGCACCTAGCTGACCCGCCTCTCAGACAAAACTTAGGCCCTTTCCAAAAAGGAAGCGCCCGTTCAAGTGAGCTGATCCGCCCCTGTGAAAGCAAAAAGCAGTGCGGGGGCTTGGGCTTACGATCACGCATGGCGGACTTCGGGGCAGCATTGACGGAGAGAAATCACTCAGATAAACCGTTTTGATTCTCTATGTACCTCCCAAAATACTTCGCCCGAGCGGCGTTTGGCGCAACCACGCTGTGCCTGAACGCATCAGATCTCCTTGCAGCAGAACCTACGCTCAAATTTTCAGATGCTACGCCCAAGCTTTACGAGCTGAGTGCACGTGCTAGTGAAATTGATCCGAAGGCACAATCGCATCCTGAGATTGAGTACGTTTTTGAAAAAAATGGCAAACCAGCCGACACCGAGCGTGCTAGCGTTGATACGCGCTTGCCCGCTCAGGGGCGACTAGTCATTTGGTTGATGGGCTATAACGGTGCCCTCTTTGAACGCCTCAATAGCTACGGGCTTCACGCCATTCAGGTCAGCTATGCCAACGGTTGGTTCGCCAAGTTGAACAAGGAACCCGCTCCCGCAGACGAACAGTATTTGGGAAACATCCGTCTGGAGGCCACAACTGGCATTGATGCCAGTGAAGCCGTTTCCATTCCCAAACCTGACTCCATGCAGGAACGCGCCTTCCAGTTTGTCAAGTGGCTCGCCAAAACAAACCCCGAGGGGCGTTGGGACTTTTTCCTTGCCCCAGACGGCAAAGACTTGGACTGGGAAAAAGTCATTATTTCCGGTGCCTCGCACGGTGCCACCTCTTCCGCCCGATTCGCTATCCAACAGAAGGTCGGACGATGCGTCATGTTTTGCGGCCCGAGAGACCAGTACGAGTCCTGGCAAAAACTCCCCTCAGCAACGCCAGCTAACCGTTTTTTTGGGTACAGTCACGTCCTCGACGGCGGGTGGTCTGCCGATCACTATCCCCGGTCGTGGATTATGCTGGGGTTGAACCAGTTTGGACCGATCGTGAATGCTGATGAAGCGAAAGCACCCTTCGGCCACACGCGGCGGCTGATCACCAGCGCCGACGTAAATGGGGATCCCAAAAAAGCCCACGGCTTTGTGACTCCCAACGCAAAAAGTTCGCCCCGGAACGCCGCAGGCAACTACGTCCAGGACGATGTGTGGAAGTATCTATTCACCTCTCCCGTGGATGAGGTGGGCGAGTCTGTCCCTGCGGAGAGTACGACGCGCATGAATCAGCGAGGCAAGCAGTAAGCCCTTCGGTAAATTGTTGGGATTACGAGAAGGTCCAAGTCGGCAACCGAGCCGGTGGCTTCGGAAGGCCCCGGCGGTTGTGAGAGATCCACTCCAAAGACATCCAAAGGAAATCAATCACCCGCTATTTGCTTCAAAACCGTTGGATTCAGATCCGAGGCGTCAAGATCACTTCCGTGACCTCGGGGAGGCTGCCCAGGCGCAAAGGAAGTCCAGTGGTGCCAAGGCCCCGGCTTGTGTGCAGGGTAAGCCCTCCCACTTCGTAGGTGCCGTAGGGGTATTTCCGACCGCCCGCAGGAAGCAAAAGCCGCTCAAGGCCAGCAAAACGCACCTGGCCGCCGTGGCTGTGCCCCGAGAGTTGCAAGGCCACTCGGCCGTCTGAGGCGACTGCGTCAGCAACATCCGGCTCATGAGCTAGGAGCAACGTGGGCACCTCTGGACGACACGCCTGCAAGGCCTCGCTCATGTTAAATCGTCCCGTGAGGGAGTCCGTGCCTGCCACAACCAGCCCACTGCGTCCCACGGGAACCAGCACACTTTCATTCACAAGAACCTGGATCCCGTGTCGGCGCAGGGTTTTCACAACAAAGCCCGCACCCTTTAGATGATCGTGGTTCCCCAACACGGCAAAGACCCCGCAGCGCGATTTCAAGCCGGCCAGCGCAGGAGCCAGCTCCTCAATCGCTTCCACCGTGGAATCCACAAAGTCGCCCAGTAACACCACCAAATCGGGACTCAGCGCAGACGCCGTGGCAATCGCTCTTTTCAGAAAACTCATCTGCGTAAAGGGGTACAGGTGAAAATCACTGAGACCCACCACCCGGAACCCATCCAACGCCCCGGGCAGCCTCCCAATCCGCGCTCGCACGGATTCCACCCGCAACTCGTGCGGTTCCAGGAGCGCGGAATAGCTGCCGCAGGAAAAGACGGCGGCCAGAGAGGAAGCCAAGAAAGTCCGGCGACGGATCATAAGAGTATGGTAGTTCAGGTGCAGGCGGAGGGCACGCAGAAGATGGAGAAAAGACGGCGCGGATAGAGAAAAAATGGCGCGGGACGCGAGATTGTGAAACATTTCACAAATTCGGCTTGCCGCTTCAATCCCAAGCCCCCTAGCGTGAATCGCCTCAGAGCCCACCCTATGGCCGTTACTACCCAGCCCTTCGAACAGCCGGATACTCTGGCTAAGACTCACACCGCTCTCCAGCACCTCGCTGCCGGAAACTCGGGGGCGTCGGATTTGCTTGGAGAAAAGCTCATCCTAAACATGGGCCCCTCTCATCCAGCCACGCATGGCGTTCTGCGCCTCGTGCTTGAGATGGATGGAGAGATCATTACTAAGGCCACGCCCGACGTCGGTTATCTGCATCGCGGCGACGAAAAGATCGCCGAGAACATGACCTACAACCAGTTCGTGCCCTACACGGACCGGTTAGACTACCTCGCCCCTCTGGCGAACAACGTCGCCTATGCCATGGCCGTTGAAAAGCTTATGGGCTGGGAACTCCCTCAGCGCGGTCAGGCCATCCGAGTCATCTGCTGCGAACTCGCACGCATTTCTTCCCACCTCCTTGGTTTGGGCGCTTTTGCGATGGATACCGGCGCAATGACGGTATTCCTCTACACGTTCACAGAGCGGGAAAAGATTTACAACCTGTGCGAAGTCATCTCTGGAGCCCGTTTCACCACGAGCTACACCCGCATCGGTGGGATGACAAGAGACCTCAACGAGGCTTTCTTCCCAATGGCCCATAAGTTTTTGGAAGAGTTCATCCCCTCCTTGGACGAAGTGGACGCCCTCCTCTCGCGCAACCGCATTTTCGTAGACCGCACCAAGGACGTGGGCATCATTACTAAGCAAGACGCCATTTCCTTTGGACTCACTGGGCCCAATCTACGCGGCTCAGGGATTGACCATGACCTTCGTAAGAAACACCCCTACCTTGGCTACGAGAAGTACGACTTCGACGTCCCCATCGGTTCCGCCGGGGACTGCTACGATCGCTACCTCTGCCGCGTTGAGGAAATGCGCCAGTCAGTCAAAATTCTGAAGCAGGCGATTGAGAAACTACCCGACGGTCCGATCACCGTTTCGGATCCCAAGAATTTACCGCCGCCGAAGACCACGGTAATGACTAAAATGGAGGAATTGATCCACCATTTCATTTTGCACACCGAAGGTCTGAATGCGCCTCCTGGAGAAGTGTATTTTGGGGCTGAGAACCCGAAAGGTGAGCTTGGCTTTTACATTAGCTCCAAGGGAGGTGGCGTTCCGCACCGACTCAAAATCCGCGCTCCATCGTTTGTGAACCTGAGCATTTTGCCCAAGATTTTACCCGGCCACATGATGAGCGACGTGGTAGCGATTTTGGGTTCTCTAGATTTCGTGATGGGAGAAAGCGACCGCTAAACGCCGCATTGCGTCGTCTCGAGAACATACTTAATGAAGCAAAATTCATTGGCCCTGCTCACGGTAATCCAATTGCTCGTTGGGGTTGCTTGCAAGCCGGAGATTTCTCAAGGTAACATAGACGCGGTCAATACTCGGTTCGAGAAGCTGGAGAAAAACGGCAAAAAGACGTTATCCCCAAAGGAAGTAGAATCCATTCTCGGACAGCCTGACCGCGTTGAAAACGCTACCCTCGAGCTTGAGACGCAGAAAAAAGAAGTGGCTGTCACCCGGTATTATTACGACCAAGACGGCAAAACGATAGAGCTGCATTTCTTCGACAACAAATTAATCAACCGAGTACCCGGCTGGACAAAGCAGTCGGAAACAGAACCTCAAAAACCATGACCCTTCCCGCCGAACTGCTGGCCAAGATTGACGAGGCGATCACGCACTATCCCGTTTCTAAGCGGAGTGCCTCCCTGCCCTTGCTGCATCTCTGGCAGGAACATTTTGGGTTCATTTCAGACGAAGCTGTGGCGTGGATTGCCACGAAACTGGAACTCCAGCCCATCAATGTGCTTGAGCTGGTCACGTTTTACCCGATGTTTCGTCGGGAGGCGCCGGGCAAGACGCACATCCGCGTCTGTCGAACGCTTTCTTGCGCGATGGCTGGCAGCTACAAGCTGCGCGACGAACTCGCCAAAGCTGCAGGGATCGACATCGAAACTTGGAACGAGCACATGCACGGCCACGCCCACGGCGATGACGGCCACACGCACACGCCCCGCAAGCTCACCGGTCATGCTGTGCACAATCCAGGTCACGGCAACCCCGTCGCAGTGAGCCCCGATGGTAAGTACTCTATCGAGTTCGTCGAATGCCTCGCTTCGTGCGGATCGGCACCTGTGGCCATGGTGGACGATCTCTTCCAGGAAAACATCCAAATCGCACACGCTGCGGATCTCTGGAAAGCAACCACTTCGCAGGCCAACAGGGTGCGTCCCACCCCGCCGCACCCACGCGAGCATCGCCTGATTTTCAAAAACATCGACGTGGCCCAGCGCGGGAACGACATCGAGACCTACATTTCTGAGGGCGGCTACGAGCCTCTGAAAAAGGCGCTCGCGATGGCTCCAGAACTCCTCCTCGACGAAGTCAAAAAGAGCGGCCTGCGTGGACGCGGCGGTGCCGGCTTTCCTTGTGGCACAAAATGGAGTTTTATTAAACGCGGTGGGCCCAAACCCACCTACCTCATCTGTAACGCAGATGAATCCGAGCCCGGCACCTTTAAGGATCGTTACATCATCCATCAAGATCCGCATCAGCTGATCGAAGGGATGATCATCTCCTGCTTCACAGTCGGGGCGAGCTTGGCTTACCTCTACATTCGAGGCGAATTCCCTGAGGGCGCACAGATTCTGGAGAAAGCACTTGCCGAGGCGCGTGCGAAAGGCTTCTTGGGCAAGGACATCCTAGGTTCAGGCTTTGATCTTGAAATTTACGTGCATCGCGGTGCTGGAGCGTACATCTGCGGTGAAGAGACGGGTTTGATTGAGTCCCTCGAGGGGAAACGGCCTTATCCCCGGATCAAGCCTCCCTATTTCCCTGCCGTGCTCGGTCTGTACCAGTGCCCAACGATCGTGAACAACGTGGAGACTCTCTGCCACGTCAAACACATTGTTCAAATGGGCGGAGAAGCATACGCTAAAATTGGTCGCCCCAACAATACGGGCACTCGTATTCTCTGTGTTTCAGGCGATGTACAGAAACCCGGCTACTACGAAGTTGCGGTCGGCAGCGTGACGCTTGGAGAACTGATTAACGACATCTGCGGTGGCATGAAGCCCGGACGCACGCTCAAGGGAGTGATTCCCGGAGGCAGCTCCGCCAAGGTACTGAGAGCGGGTGAGAAGTTCAAAATCAAGGACGCTGAGGTCGCTTTGGAAGATCTCCCGATGGACTTTGATTCGCTCGCAGCGGCAGGTTCGATGGCAGGTTCAGGCGGAGTTATTGTGATGGACGACACCCGCAACATGGTGGAAATCCTAAACAACATCAACGAGTTTTACGCCCACGAATCGTGCGGTCAATGCACCCCCTGCCGCGAAGGCGCGCAGTGGATGAAGAAAATCACAGACCGCATCGTGGCGGGTGGCGGTGTTGAACAGGATCCAGCGACGCTCAAGAATGTGGCCGACAACATCGCCGGCAAGACCATCTGCGCCTTTGGCGAAGCCTGTTCCTGGCCGACGCAAAGCTTCTTAGCAAAGTTTAAGGAAGAGTTCGCCGCCAAATCTACCAAGGCCCTCCCTCCTCCCATGCCCCCTGAGTATAACCGGGACGAACTAGTCAAAAATGCTTCCATTCCGGCCATTCCTGCTCCTCGCGGAAATGGACATGAAATCATGGCCCCGGCCGCAACCCGCTAACCTTTTGCCCTCGCACCCAGCCGAATCATGAGCACAGAAGTTCCGCTCCTCAACGTCCAGATTGACGGCGTGTGGTTGCAGTTCCCTAAGGGGACTAAGGTGATTGACGCCTGCTCCCAAGCTGGCAAGTTCATTCCCCGCTACTGCTACCACCCGAAGCTGTCCATCCCCGGCAACTGCCGGATGTGTCTCATCGAAATGGGGATGCCCAAGATGACACCAGACCGCAAACCCGTACTCGGTGCAGACGGTCGCCCCGAAATTGGCTGGATCCCGCGTCCACAGATTTCCTGCGCACAGGACATCGCCGAAGGAATGGGGGTGCGCACGAACTCACCGATGGTGCAGGAATGCCGCAAGGGCGTGATGGAGTTTTTGCTCATTAACCATCCGCTAGATTGCCCAATCTGCGATCAGGCTGGCGAATGCCGACTCCAAGAATTTTCGGTCGAGTACGGCAATGCCTCATCGCGGTTCCTTGAGCGCAAGGTCAAGAAGCCTAAGAACGTAGAACTTGGACCTAGGGTGACATTGGACGCGGAGCGTTGCGTGCTTTGCTCGCGTTGCATTCGTTTCATGAAGGAAGTCGCCAAGGACGACGTTCTGGGCTTCGTGGATCGCGGCGGGTTCTCGACGATTGCTTGCCATCCAGACAAGACCCTTGAAAGCAATTACTCTCTGAACACGGTCGACATTTGCCCAGTCGGAGCCCTGACTTCGACAGATTTCCGCTTTAAAATGCGCGTTTGGTTCCTGAAAGAAACCAAGTCCATCGACGTCAACGACGGTCTGGGCTGTAATATTCTTATCGGGAGCCGCGAAGGCAAAATCTATCGCATCACCCCTCGCGAGAACAACGACGTTAACGGCAACTGGATCCCAGACTCGCACCGACTCAACTTTAAGTACATCCAAGCCGAAAATCGTTTGGCACACCCGACTGTTGCTGGAAACGAAGCGCACTGGAAGGTCGCCATTGCCGAGGCCACAGCCAGCCTCAAGGGGGCGGGCAAACTGGCATTGGTGCTCTCCGCGCGGCTCACTAATGAGGAAATCTATCTCGCCAAGCGTCTTGCCTCGGCACTCGGCATCACTGTCATGGATGTTGTTCCCCGCGTTGGAGAACCCGATGGCATCCTGATTCCCGCCGATCGTAACCCCAACACCACAGGCGCTCAAACACTCGGTGTTACTGGGAAAACTCCCGGGGCGCGTCTGAAGGAAATCCAAGACGGCATTCGCAAGGGGACCATCGGGGGCCTCCTCTGCTTGGGAGAAGACCTTCTGGAGTGCGGCTTTACGCACGATGATCTCGTAAAATTGAAATCCCTGGTCGCGAGCTCTATCTTGCCAAACGCCACAACGGCAGCGGCTCACGTCGTATTGCCAGGGGCGGCTTTCGCCGAAAAACGGGGGTCGATGGTGAACATCCGAGGACGCCTCCAGCGCTTAAACAAAGCGGTGGAACCCGCCGCCTCCGCCCGCGACGACTGGGAGTTCCTCGCGGATCTGCTCGCCGCAGCGGGTGCGACTCACGCCCTGACCTCCATTGAGGACGTGTTCCGTTCCATGGCGCAAGATGAACACGCTTTCGCTGGGCTTAACCTTGGCAAAATTGGCGACCTAGGTCTCCAACTCTTGCCCGAAGTCGCCGGAGTCAATGTCTAAGAACTGAGCCATGGATTTTATCAACGACATACCTTGGTTGCTGATTGCGGCCTCCGTTGCCAAGACGCTTTTCCTGATCTTCCTAATCGTTCTGCCGATCGTGTCTTACACGGTTTACGCAGAGCGCAGGGTCAGCGCCCTAATTCAGGATCGACTCGGCCCCAATCGGACCGGTTTTCCCACCTCGCTGCTTGGATTTCACAAAGATCTCCAGCTATTCCTCGGAGGCCTTGGCCAACCGGTCGCTGACGCCGTGAAATTCCTGCTCAAAGAGGAATTCACCCCAGGACACGTCAACAAGTTCTACTTCTGGCTCGCGCCCGTCCTCGCGATGGTCCCGGCACTCTCAACCTTGGCAGTGCTGCCGTTTGGCAACTACATGTTCGGTCAGAAAATGGTCGTGGCAGACGTCAACGTCGGCATCCTATACGTCTTTGCCATCGCTTCCATAGGCGTGTACGGGATCGTCCTGGCAGGCTGGTCTTCGAACTCCAAATACCCCTTCTTGGGCGGTATTCGTGCCACCTCACAGATGATCAGCTACGAGCTCTCTCTCGGGTTGAGTGCCGTGCCGGTGCTCATGATCATCGGCAACTTAAATCTGTCGGACGCTATTCAGTACCAGATTGATAATGGCTGGCTGCTTCTGCCCTTCACGGATGGCAAACTCACGCTACGCGAGTTGCTCCTCTGGATCCCCGTCGGCATTTCCTTCATCGTTTTCACGATCTCGATGTTCGCTGAGACAAACCGGCTTCCTTTTGACTTGCCCGAGTCTGAAACTGAACTCGTTGCGGGCTACCATACAGAGTATTCTTCGATGAAGTTCGCCCTGTTCTTCTTGGGTGAATACGCAGCGATGATCGCTGGTTCGTCGGTGATTGTCGTGCTGTTTCTAGGCGGCTGGCATCTTCCGTTTCTGCCGATTAACACACTGGAATCTTCGACGACTCCCGCCGGCATGGCTCTCGGGCTCATCCACATCTCGGTGTTTTTTGCGAAGGTCATCGCCCTCCTGATTTTCTTCATCTGGGTACGCTGGACCTTACCTCGCTTTCGATTCGACCAGCTCATGAAATTGGGCTGGCTCTATCTCTTTGAAATCGCCCTAGTCAACATCTTCATCACAGCTGCCATCCTGGCGCTCGTGAAGTAACCCAGGTTCTCCACTTCTCACGACCATGGCATACACAGTCCGTCGGCCGAATCTCACCTTTTGGGAGAAAATCTATCTCCCCAACATTGTTGCAGGCCTTGCAATCACTTTTAAGCATCTGAGGAAGATGCTTCAGGGAGAGACCAAGGTCGTTATGCAGTATCCCGAAGAGAAGTGGGATGCGCATCTTCCCGAGTATTATCGGGGGGCCCCCACCCTCGTCACGGACGAACATGGCCGCGAACGGTGTGTGTCTTGCCAGCTTTGCGAGTTCATCTGCCCGCCTCGTGCCATCACAATCACGCCAGGGGAATTGGCCTCAGACAGCAAGTTTGCCAAGGTCGAGAAGGCCCCAAAGGCCTTCGAAATCGACATGAGCCGGTGTATCTACTGCGGACTTTGCGAAGAAGTCTGTCCCGAGCAGGCGATCTATTTACGCAAAGACTACGCAGTCACCGGCGAAAACCGTGCCGACATGGTTCACCACAAGGACAAACTCTATGAACTGGGTGGCACTATGCCTGGTCTCGTCCACAAGTGGAACCCCGAGAAGTAGCAACCCGCCCCCTTATTCTCAATGTCTCCGATTCTTTTCTGGTTGTTTACGGCGTTGATGCTGGCATTTGGCGTGTCGGTCATCCTGAACCGCAACCCCGTTGCTAGCGCACTGAGCTTGGTTGCTTCCTTCCTGTGTTTGTCTGCGCTATTCGTAGGCTTGGACGCCTTCTTCATTGGGGTGATCCAAGTCCTCGTCTACGCAGGGGCAGTGATGGTGTTGTTTCTCTTTATCATCATGCTCCTCGACCTCCGGGCCGAGCATCGCCGTCATTTCAACCGACTCGTCTTGGTGGGCGGTAGCCTAGTTTCCGCTGGGTTCGTGATCGCACTCCTCCAGGTGCTCTCGGTGTTTCCTGCCGGTGCAAAGCCCTTTCCTGCCCTGGGAGTTGCCCGGCTAGATGACGTCCGACAAGTGGGCATCACCCTGTTCACCCGTTTTAACCTCCCATTCCAAACTGTGGGCGTTCTCATTTTGGTCGCTGCCGTCGGCGTGATCGTCTTGTCCCGCCGTGAATTGAAGTAACCCGCGAAGCCTGTGAATCCGTTGACTCTCAATCATTACCTGCTCGCGAGCGGCTTGCTCTTCTCGATCGGCTTCGCCGGTGTGCTGCTTCGCCGAAACATCATCACCATCTTCATGTGTCTTGAGCTCATGCTCAACGCGGCGAACTTGTCCCTAGTGGCATTCTCCCGATTCCACGTGGGCACCGATGGCTTGCCCAACTACAACGCTCAGGTGCTGGTGTTTTTCATCATCACAGTCGCTGCCGCTGAAGTGGCAGTCGGGCTTGCTATCATCGTTGCCCTGTATCGGGCCCGGCAAACCACCCACGTCGAGGACATCCAGT
>CAIWVL010000303.1 GCA_903916085.1 uncultured Spartobacteria bacterium | reverse complement strand
TTCCCTCGCTCGGCCCGGCACGGACTCCGCTGGTGGGAATTGGACATCAGCTACGGCGTGATTCGTCTAATGTCGATGCTTGGGCTCGCTTGGGACATTCGCCTTCCTGATGCTAGCCAACTTGCCAAGGCTGTTTCGCGCTAAGGCAAGCAGGATAGTGGCCTGAACCCGAGGGGTTCACAGCGGGTAGCCGGTGGTTGAGCGCAAGCGACACCACCGGACACCACCCGACACGGTACCACCAACCGAACGCACCCCGGCAGGGCTTCAGAAGCGAACCGATCCGTCATTGGTGGCCGTACTGACATGGGCAACGCAAACGCCTACCGCGTTGCCATGGGTGGGCAATAGGCAGCTCTCGTCTTAGGGGTTACCTTATACTGCCCCTAAGCTTTTCCCTCCCTCGCGGGTCAAGCCATCGAACAGATGACGCCTCTCCTCTCCCGTGTAACGAAAATCTGGCGGTTGATGTCAGTCGTCTGTCTCCTCGCCGCCGCTAGCGGATCCGCTACTGCGGCCGATTCCCCGGTGGTTTTTGGGTACGAACAAATGCGTTCTCCCCAAACCGCAGATGCCCAACGCCCCGCTGACTCAACGGCTGGCCGTCTCCTGCTTATGGAGTTGCGTTGCGTGGCGTGCCACGCGCCCTCCGACAGTCTGAAGGCGCAGTCCGCTCCGCCTTCTCCAGTTGCCGTCGATCTTTCCGAAGTCGGTGCCCGCCTTGGAGTGGACGCCCTGCGTGAATGGCTTCTGTCACCCTCCTCTGTAAAACCCGGCACGACGATGCCCGCTTGTTTTGCACCCGGTGATGCCGACCGAAACACCGTAGACGCGCTCGCCTCCTACCTGAGCTCCCTCCAAGGCTCGCAGCCTCCCCAGTCCCTTGCGGGGGATCGCGAACGAGGCCGTGAATTGTATCACAGTGTTGGCTGTGTCGCTTGCCACGCCCCCGAGCCGCGCGAGGGCGTCGTCGCCGCCGTGCGTTCTGTCCCAATCGCGCTGGGTAAACGTTACCCAGCCGCTGTACTCGCTCAGTTTCTTCAGGAACCCTTGCGCTTGCGTCCGCATGGCCGCATGCCGTCCTTGAACTTGAGCGCGCAGGAGGCGGCTGATGTCTCGGCGTACCTCCAACGAGACGGCGTTCCGTCCGCACCCTCAACGCCCGCTCAACCCGAGTTGCGGGAACTTGGCCGTAAGGCGTTTGCGGAACGCGGCTGCGTCGCGTGCCACTCTGATGGAAGTGGCGTTGCCCACTCCAAAACAGTCGCACCGCTGACCGCATTGCGCGTAGGGAAAGGTTGCCTGAGCGAGTCGGTGCCCGCAGGAGTGCCCAATTACCAGTTGGATCCTGCTCAACGACAGGCACTCAATGGCGCGCTCGCCTCGCTTTCTGAGAACGCCGGTGGCCCACTCGCCCTCATGCAGTTCAACTGTTTAGCTTGCCATGTGCGCGATGGACGTGGGGGCCCCGAGGTGGCGCGTCTTCCTTTCTTCACCGCTAACGATCCCGGTGCCGAGTCTTTGGGGGAACTCGGCCATTTGCCGCCACGACTTGACGGTGTCGGAGCGAAACTCACGAGCCCTTGGATGGCGAAGATGCTGTGGGAGGGGAATGGCGGTGTGCGCCCTTATCTCAATACACGAATGCCCCTGTTCGGGCGCGCCAACGTCGAAACCCTTCCCGCGTGGTTTACCGAGACTGACCGTAACCCAACTCCGGTGGACATGGATGTTAGCGGTGTGCATGGCCATCAGCGTGGGACGATCGGGCGGCAACTGGTGGGAACTAAGGGGCTCAGTTGTGTGAGTTGCCACGGCATTTTAGGACGCAAGTCTATGGGGCCAACCGTGCTGCATCTCACTCATGCGACGGAACGTCTTCAGCCTGAATACTTCAAGCGACTGCTTCTCAACCCGCAACAAACGCAGCCTGGCACCCTCATGCCGCCTCTTTTTACGGGCCGTAAAAACGCCGACAACGAGATTGAGAGCATTTGGACCTATCTGCGCGAGGCGGTTGCGCATCCGCTTCCGGAAGGGCTTTTGAGTGAGGGTGACTTTGAACTCAAACCCAAGGAAGCCGGCCGGCCGATCGTTTTCCGCAGCTTTATCGAAGGTGCAGGAACGCACGCCATTGCCGTTGGATTTCCTGAGGGCGTCCACATCTGCTTCGATCCTGTGGCGTGCCGTTGGACGGTTGCCTGGAAGGGGCGTTTTTTGGATGCGTTAAACAATTGGAAAGAGCGCTCGATGCCGCCCATTGCGCCGCTTGGCGAGCACGTGCGCCTGCTTGTTCCTGAAAATGAGCGGGCAGCCGCCGCTGGGGTTCGCCAGTTTTTGGGCTACAAACTGGATGGTCGCGGCGTTCCCACGATGCTTTACCGCGTCGGAACGCTTCAGGTAGAAGATCGTGTGGAACCGTCGGCGGACGGAGGCGCTCTCTCCCGGAGCGTGCGCACGGCAGGTGGCGCGGCCGAAGGCGAGGCGCACGTGCCTTCACTCGTAGCGGGTGAGCTTCAGCTTAGCGGCGGAAAACAGGACGAGGTGTTGTCATGGTAAAACGAGGTTTCAAAAAACACTCGGCGTTTCTCTTAGTGAGCGTACTGACTCTGATGTGGGCCGGTCCGCTACTCGCCGCTGAGCTGGATTCTGTTCCGATCGGGAACGATGCCTATCGCGTCGTAACCTATGAATTGCCGCCGGGTCTCGACCTGGAAGCTTCCGGACTGGCTGTCTTGCCCGATGGCAAACTTGCCATTGGCTTGCGGAAGGGTGAAATCTGGATTTTGGACCATCCCAGCGCAGAACCTCCCACGCCGGGAAACGTTGGCTACCATCAGTTTGCTAGCGGTCTCCACGAACTGCTCGGCCTCGCCTGGCGCGATGGTGCCCTCTACGCCACGCAGCGCTCGGAGGTCACCCGGTTGCGCGACACCGATGGAGATGGCGTCGCCGATGAATATCTCACCGCAGCCTCAGGGTGGGGCGTTTCCGGTTCGTACCACGAATACGCCTACGGGCCGGCCTTTGATCCCGCTGGCAACCTGTACACGACACTCAACAGTAGTATCGGTCCCAAATGGAAAGGGGCCGGCCAGGAAGCCCTCGATACCAAATGGCGTGGTTGGTGCATGCAGACTACTCCGAATGGCGAAACGCGCCCCTTCGCCGCCGGCTTTCGTTCCCCCTGCGGGATCGCCAACAACAGTGTCGGCGACGTATTTGTCTCCGATCAACAGGGAACGTGGCTCGGCACCAACCCCATTCATCATGTCCGAAAAGGGGCGTTCTTTGGCCACGCAGAATCCCTCGTTTGGGCGAAGGACGCCACTTCTCCTGTCGTCCATCCGGGTAAAATCACTGAGGGCATCACGGTAGCGGAGGCTGTCCGCATGGTGCCCGGGTACACGCCTCCTGCGATTTGGCTGCCCTACGTGAAGATGGGTCAAAGCCCAACCGGCCTGAGGTTTGATGAAACGGGCGGCCGCTTCGGGCCTTTTGAAGGACAAATGTTTGTCGGCGAATTTGTGTACTCCGGAGTGAACCGGGTGTTTTTGGAAAAGGTCGGCGGCGAGTATCAGGGCGCGTGTTTTCCTTTTCTCAAAGAACTCCAAAGCGCAGTGCTCAGCGTCAACTTTCTCTCAGATGGCTCCCTCGTTCTGGGCCAGTCCAATCGCGGTTGGAACAGTTTTGGCAACCGCTCTTTTGGTTTACAGCGGGTCGTCTGGACGGGCCGCACGCCGTTTGAGGTGGGTAAAATGGAGCTCCTCGAAAACGGCTTCCGGTTCACTTTTACTGAACCGCTCGCCGCAGACTTCGAGGTGAATCCAGCGGCCTTTGCCGGGCAAAGTTATACCTATCTTTACCACTCCAAATACGGCAGCCCCGAAGTCGAAGGCGAACCCTTGGCGTTTGAATCCGCGCAAGTCGCGCCCGATAGACGCAGCATAAGCGTGCGTTGTAACCGCTTGCGCGAAGGCTTTGTACACGAGGTTTTCCTGCCCGACTTCCGCTCCGTCTCCGGGCAACCTTTGGCGCATCGCGACGCCTACTATACGCTCAATCACAAAGTCCCCCCTGAAAAATGACCCAACCCAGCCTCCCCCCACGCGACGCGTTTCATCCCAATCGCCGCGAATTTACTAAGACCCTCCTAGCCTCGGCCCTAGGCTGCGCCCTCGGCTCGTCGCTTTTGAATGCGGCTCCGACTCCCTGGGCACCGCGTTACATGTTGGGCTCGTCTCTGTTCGGACGATTGCCGCTGCGCGAGGTGCTCCCAGCCGTGGCTGCTTGCGGCGCTGAGGCGATCGACCTTTGGCCCAAACCTCATGGTAGTCAGCGCGAGGAACTGGACGAGATGGGGTTAGAAAAATTCCAGCAACTGCTCGCGGAGTTTGGTGTGAAAGTCGGCATGACCACGCGCTACGACTTGGGCGTACCCAAGCTCGCTCCAGAACTCGACGTCGTCCAGGCGTTGGGCGCAAAAATCATCGTGACCGGTACGGGTGGCCCCAAGGGACTCGCCGGTCCAGAGCTCAAGGCCGCAGTGGCCGAGTACGCGGGAAAAATCGCCCCGATGTTGGCCTTGGCCGAGGAAAAGGGCGTCACGATCGCC
The DNA here is from genome assembly GCA_903916085.1 of uncultured Spartobacteria bacterium. Taxonomy (GTDB): domain Bacteria; phylum Verrucomicrobiota; class Verrucomicrobiia; order Chthoniobacterales; family Chthoniobacteraceae; genus Chth-196. The sequence goes on along the minus strand of CAIWVL010000303.1, from coordinate 12,049 downwards.
CTGGAAAACCATGGGAACGGTCTGCTCGAAACGGCGGACTCGCTCCGTTACCTGATCGAGGCCGTACCCTCGAAGGCGTTGGGCATCGCCCTTGCTCCGTATCATTTAGAACAGGATCCAGCTTCTCTCGCTCAACTCGTGCGCGATCTTGGCCCCCGCTTGGCGGTCTTCTACGCTTGGCAACACGGCAAAGGCGCATCAGGTGCTCAGCCAAAAGCCGACGAACTCCTCCAACTCCCCGGACGCGGCCCCCTCGATTTCGGCCCCATTTTCCAAGCCCTCAAGGCCATCGGGTTTGCTGGAGTGACTCAAATTTTCATGCACCCTTTCCCTCGGGGAATCCCTATTTTGGAAACGGTGGGCGAATGCGTTACCGAGATCAACCGCGCCCGCACCCACATCGAGACGCTTCTCAAGGCCTAGCAAAATCCTCCCACATTTCACCCATCATTTCACATGACCACACCGCACAACGGCAAAGTTTTGATTATCATCGGCGACGCCGCCGAAACCTTGGACACGCTCTATCCCTATTACCGCCTCCAGGAAGACGGCTTCCTTCCCGTGGTCGCGGCTCCCGAAAAACGCCGCTACCAGATGGTGATGCACGAAGTCAAACCGGGCTGGACCATTACTAAGGAGTGGGAAGGCTACACGATTGATGCGCAGGTGAGCTTTGCCGACATTCGCGAAGAGGAATACGTTGGGATCTTTTTTAGCGGCGGCCGCGCTCCCGAGTACATTCGAGAGGACCAGGATCTGTTGCGGGTAACTCGCTGGTTTTTCGAAAAGAACCTGCCCGTGGCAAGTGTCTGTCACGGCGTGGAAATCCCCGCTCGGGCCGGTTGCGTGAAGGGCCGTCGGATGGCGACCGTGGCAAAGTGCCAGTTCGACTTGGAGGTGTGCGGCGGAATCTACGTAAACGAGCCCTGCGTAGTAGACGGCAACCTCGTGAGCGGACGCACCTTCCACGATAACGGCCTATACCTCGGCCCGTGGATCCAACTGCTCAAAGCCGAGCGCGCCCGTCGCGACGCCCATAAGGCGTAGGGAACAGAAGTTTCACGCGGAGCCGCGGAGTTCGCGGAGGAATTTATAGAAGATCCGATAACAGCATCTTTTAAAAAATTCTCTGCGTTCTCCGCCCCTCCGCGTGAACATCTTCCTTAAGCCCGTCCCAGGGTCGCCACGTTTTCGGCAGCAACGAGACGTTCCTCGCGTGTGGCGAGGTCTTTGACTTTCACCTCGGGCCATTCGGCACCGATGACTACGGCAAACTTGGCACCCAGCGTTTCTGCTACCTGGAACTGTTTTCCTACCTTAGCTGCCGATAGCGCGTAATCCGTGCGCCACCCGGCTTCGCGTAGGGTCTGCACGACTCCCAGCGCCTCCGTGCGTCGGCTTTCTTCGGCCACCACAACATACACCTCGGCCGCGTTGCGTGAGGCGATCCAAGCGTCCCGACGCGCCTTCGCAGCGGGCACTTCCTCGATCATGTTCGCCAAGACCACATCGCCCATGCCAAATCCCAGCGCGGGCATCTTCACTTTGCCATCGCTCATGACCTCCAAAAGCGCGTCGTACCGACCGCCTCCAGCCAGAGCGCGTTCCTTGCCGTTGCGATCGAACACCTCAAACACCAGCCCGGTGTAGTAGGCGAGCCCGCGGACAATAGTAAGGTCGACAGCGACATACTCCGCCAGTCCGCGTGCTTTGAGGTCGGCCATAATGCCCTGTAGCTTAGCCGCTTCTGCGGAAGGATCGGCGATAAAGGCGCGAACCGCCTCTAGTTCGACACCGAACTCCTCCAGCTTGCGTCGGCTCTCCGCTTCCTGCGTGCGTTCGAGTTTGTCGATGACACCCAAGAAATCCAACAGGCGTTCCTGGGGAACGCCGCGTCCCAGAGCGAATTGCATCCAGGCATCGCGGTCGCTCAGGCGAACCACAAAGTCCTGCGGGCCGAATCCGAAGGTCCGCAGCAGGTCAATGACGAGCGCAAGTAGTTCCGCGTCAGCCCCTGGGGAGGCATCGCCTAGGATGTCACAGTTCAGCTGTAAAAACTCCCGCAACCGCCCGCGCTGCTGTTTTTCGTAACGGAAAAAGGAAGGCGCGCAGAACCATTTGAGCGGTTTTTTGAAGTCGCGTTCGCGGGCGGCCACCATCCTGGCGAGGGTAGGCGTCATCTCGGGCCGTAGAGCGACATGGCGTTCTCCCTTATCCACGAAGTCAAAGAGCTGACCGAGCAATTCGCCACCGCTCTTTTTTTTGTAGAGCTCGATGGGTTCGAGAACGGGCCCGTCGTATTCTAAGAAGCCGTAGCGAGCGGCAACCTCGCGCCAGACGGAGAGTGTGTAATTCCTGCGGGCGCAGTCCTCTGGATAAAAGTCACGGAAACCGGGAAGCAGCTGCATAAAGTGAAAGTCCTAATTTAGAAGAAGATAAAAGTCCCGCGCACTAGCAGGGGAAAAGCCAAAGTCTGTAGTGAAAAGGGCGACGAGGCATCAGGTTCTCTCCTGATCTCATGGAGTCCCACGACCTCCCCTTCGATCCCCATTTCCTAGATAGTGCACGCTCCTTCGAGCTCGATCCCCAGAACCGCACGTTGAGCGGCCACGAGCTGCGTTGCCCCGGCCCGGCCGAGCTTCAAAAGCTCCTCAAATTGTTCAGGCGAAAAGACCGCCTCTTCCCCAGAGCTTTGTACTTCCACATACTGTCCGCCTTCGGTGACCACGAGGTTCATGTCCACTTCAGCGTCGCGATCCTCGGGATAATCCAGGTCCAGAAGAGGTACTCCCCCTACGATGCCAACGCTCACGGCAGAAACGAGTTGGCGAATCGGTAGACGAGGTAGCTTGCGATCTTCCACGAGGCGGCGACAGGCCAGAAAAGCAGCCACGCAGGCCCCGGTGATGGAGGCCGTGCGGGTGCCGCCATCGGCTTGAAGCACGTCGCAGTCCACCCAGAGAGTGCGCGAACCTAGGGCTTGGAGATCCACCACGGCGCGCAAGGAGCGTCCGATGAGGCGCTGGATTTCCACGCTGCGCCCGTCCTGTTTGCCGCGCGAAGAGTCCCGGGCTTTGCGTGAGAGCGTGGAGTAGGGGAGCATGGAGTATTCGGCAGTAAGCCAGCCGCCTGTGACGCCCTGTTCCTTCATCCAACGAGGCACGGTTTCCTCGAGCATCGCGCTGCAAATGACGCGCGTGTTGCCGCAAGCCACGAGGACGGAGCCGGAGGCGTGCGGGGCGATGCCTGGGGTGAAGGAAACGGGGCGGAGTTGGTCGGCTTGGCGGCCGTCGTGGCGGGTCATGGGCAGATGTTCCGCAGGAGTGGCTGGAGTGACAACCTTTGAATCAGGCGGGAATAGGTTGAGCACATTTTTGGTTGAACGTCCTTCGTCTAGTTCTGTCAGACAACAGAGACACCCATGAGCTACGCCGCCGCTCCATTTTATCCAAATTTGCTGCATCCAAGGCCTCTGTCGCATTCACGGCTTCCGTCTAGGGCGAACCCTGCTAGGGGGAAGGGGGAAGGCAATAGAGAGTCCATGCACGAGCAAGACAGTAGGGATAGTAATGAGGCCGCAGCGCATTCAAAAGGTGCGCTTCATCTGGCCCATCCAACAGAGCAAACGTATTCGGAGGAGCAGGCACCTCACGCGGAGGACGTGCGCCTCGTTGCGCGTGCCCAGGCTGGGGACGCCGCCGCGTTTGACGCGTTAGTGGTGAAGCACACCTCTAAGCTGTACGGACTCGTGTATCACATGAGTGGTAACCACGACGATACCAACGATCTCCTGCAAGACATCTGGAGCAAAGTGTACCGCTCGCTCGCCGGATTTCGGGGGGCCTCCCGGTTCAGCACGTGGCTGCATTCTATTGCGGTCAACATGACCATCAATTTCGTCAAACGCCGGGCCCGACGTCAGACTGTGAGCCTGAACACCACCTTTGGAGAGGGCGACGGGGGCGAGTCGGAAGCCGGTCCTGCAGAAGCTCTGCTCGTAAGTGCTCACACCCCACGCACGGAAGCAGGTCTTGGGGAGCTGCAAAAACAGCTTGGTGAGGCGTTGGGGAAACTCTCTGCCGATCATCTCGCGGTGGTTACGATGTTCGACATCCAAGGCATGCCGCACGCCGAGATTTCCAAGATCCTCGGGGTTTCTGAGGGCACGGTGCGTTCGCGTTTATTTTATGCGCACCGCCAGTTACAGGGCTATTTAGGCGAGTTTCACACCCAAACTTCTAACAAATGAACGAGGAGCAACTTCAGTCCTTGCTGAGGGCGCGGGCCAAAATTGAAGTCCCCGCCGACTATTCTAAAAAGCTTTTAGAGTCGCTGCATCAGCGGCAGCGTTCGGAGCTTTTGCGTGGTTCGCTCTGGCGGATCGCGAGTGAGCGTTTGAACACGTTTCTGGGCGAGCACAGCATCAGCACCCCTGCGTACGCGTTAGGGCTGGCGGCAGTGTTTGCAATGGGCGTAGGCGCGATTTTCCTGTTGCGCCCGTCCACCGGAGCGCCCGCTCTGGCGCAAGGCGCGCCGAACTCGCCCGCGCTGGCCCGCAAGCCGCCTGTAGCGGTAGATGCGCCGACGTCCGTGGTGCAGGAACCGGTGGAGACGCAGCAGGTGAGTTTCGAGAAGCCGGCGCGGTGAGGCTGGTGTGGGGCATTTTAGCAGTCCGAACGCGTCAGCAGGAATGCGTTAGGTCTTAGCCCCGAGTCGAAAAGCGGTGGCGCTCACACAACAAATGTTGTGCTAAAAGTGCAACAAGACTGCTGGCTCAATGTAACTCCTCAAGGGAGATGAGCCTCGAAGATCGTGAATGGTTGGATAGCGAGCCGGTTGGCAAGGAATTGATGTAATGGAGCGCGGCGATGTTTACCTGGTGACGTTAGATCCCATTTCGGGTCGCGAGCAACAGGGGCCTCATCCCTTCTCGGTTGTTTCTGTAGCCTGCTTGTTAACTCGTAGCTTGTTTCCATGCTGAGCCGAGGGTCGCTCGCAACCCCGCCAATGTGGCCGACAAGGGTTGGGCGGCAAATTCGTTCTTCGCCAGGAAGCTTCGCCACAGTGCTTGACGCGATGCATCCTCAGCAAATTCGTCACTCAAACCAATCGGCATGAGGAAGGGAAAGGCCGTTCCGCGACGCTCGAAGGTGGCTCTCATGGCTTCCGCCAGCAGATCAGCATCCAGAGTCTCGCGCTCCAGCAACACTGAAAGGTCATAGTAATCCTTCATCCGGCTGTTGGTCATACCCAGTAGCACAATAGCATGCAGTTTTTCAGCGATGACCGTGTATACAGGATAAACGCGCAACTGGGGCGCTGGAAGGTCTGCAAGTAGCACCGGATAAATCGCATCGAGCGGACCGGGCGTTACTGCATCGCCGAAGCCTACGTCGATCTGCGCCTTGACGCGCGCCTTCGCCAACTCGCCACTGACGAGAACTCGTGCTCCGGCAAATCCGGCTTCCTTGCGAATTTCTTCGATAAAGACTGAGTCTGGATCAAATTCGATCCCATCATCTACAGCAACACTGGCTATGTCCCGAAATGTCTGGGCCAAAGAATTCAGGTCACATGCGCCGAAGCCTAAAAAGTCGGCATCGCGCGTTGCCCTGTGTGGCATGTCGTACCAGAGAGTAAACAAAAGTGCCCCTTTAAGCAGAAACTGTTCAGAGTGCGCAGACTGACTCAGCCGATACAACAAACGCTCCAGCGCAAAGCGAATCAGGACCTGATTGAAGTCAACACCTTGTGCCTTGGCGACGTTGAGCAGCCGAGCACGTATGGAAGCGGCGGTATTAGTCATTGATGGCTTCCAGATAGGGGCGCATGACATTGGTAACTCGACACACTTTGGCGTAGCGCCATAAATCGTCCGCTGATGCCCTATGTTTGGCTTTCACTTCCTTGAGAGCCTCCAACGCTACATCCAATCCAATCTTGTTTCGGTGCTTGAAGCAATCCGCCACCGTCTTGGCCGCACTGTAAACCCGCAAGGTGACGCCATCACGCTCATGCGCTTCGATGCCTGCGGAATGGACATCCCCCGTCATCTGGATCATTCTGAGTGGCGGGTAGTCGATGCGAGGCTTGTGGCTGCCGCGCGGCATGGCTACCCAGATTTGACGCGGGAGTTGAGTGGTAAGCTCGTGAAATTGAAGCGCCGTCAGCAGGCAAAAGATGGCATGCGGAACCTTGAGTGCAACCGTGATGAGGCTTTCATGTTCAGATAAAGCGCTGCCAGGAAGCCGATAAAGTCCGCGCCCGATGCGATCCAACTGGCCGGAAGCCGCAAGGCGTGAAAGCACCACCCGTGGCACACCTTTAGCCTCCAGATCGCTGGCGCGCAACAAGCTACGGCGCTGGAGCAGGTCCCGCACGCGCTGGTGTTGGTGAGTTTGCACAAGAGTACCTTGTTCCATAAATTCGTCATTTTCAAGAAAACAACGAATTTATGGAACACTGTAGTGAGTGTGCACCCGCTAGTAACCGGTGTGTAGCCAGCGCGCACACTACCGACGGGCCCGCGCTGGTCCGAATTTCGTTGAATCGCCGACGTTTCGCGGAGGGACGGTTCGGGAAGCGGGCGCTGAGATTGGTCTATTGCAAGAAGCGCCGGAGGGCGGCGAGACCGCGGCCCTTACTCTGAGCAAATTTTCTAGCGGCAGATACAACGCGTGGGGCTCTGTTGACTGATTGTATTGTCGTGTTAGCGTTTGGTCATGATTGCTCGAAGCTCCGTATCCCCAATCCCCAGGACCGCCTTCGACGCTGCCTCCGCCCGCCTCAAAAGCTTCCCCATCCTCACCATCACGGGCCCTAGGCAATCCGGCAAAACAACGCTCTCCCGTTTGCTTGCCCCTCATTTGCCCTACCACTCTCTGGAAGATCCTGACACCAGGGCTTTCGTGAACGAGGATCCACGCGGATTTCTGCGACAGGTCGAGAAGGGTGCCATCTTGGATGAGGTTCAGCGGTGTCCAAACCTGTTCTCCTACCTGCAGGGTGTGGTGGACGCAGAGAAGCGCTTTGGACGGTTCATTCTCACCGGCTCAAGCCAGTTTGATTTAATCCAGTCCATCAATCAGTCGCTGGCGGGACGCACTTCAGTCATGACGCTGCTCCCTTTCTCGTTGGGTGAATTAAAGAGTGCCGGGTGCGCTCCGAGTTCTGTAAATGAACTACTCTTTGGGGGATTGTTTCCTCCTATCCACGACCGTCCCGTCGACCCCTCCGTTTGGCTTCAGGACTACGTGAGCACTTACCTTGAACGCGATGTCAGGAACATTCTGAACATTCAGGATCTAGCTGCCTTTCAGAGGTTTGTGCAACTCTGCGCAGGACGGGTTGGGCAACTCTTAAATGTCTCTTCACTCGCCGCAGACACGGGCGTCACTCGTGTTACAGCGAATGCCTGGCTCTCAGTATTGGAGGCTAGCCATCTTGTCTTTCTGACGCCCCCGTGGTTCAACAATCCCTCCAAGCGATTGATTAAAACTCCCAAGCTCTACTTTGTGGATCCAGGGCTCGCTGGCTGGCTGATGGGGATCCGACGTCTTGATCATTTATTCGCTCATCCGCAGCGGGGAGCGCTATTTGAAAACTGGGCGATGACCGAACTTCTCAAGTCCCAAACCAACAGGGGCATCAAGCCGCGTCTGCACTTTCTAAGGGACAAGGAGGGGCATGAAATTGACGCTTTCGTTGAGACGGCTCCGCGCTGCTTTCATGCTGTGGAGGTGAAATCTGGGGAGACCGTCGCAACTGATTTTTTCAGGGGACTGGATTACTGGCGAGACGCACTTCAGGGCGAGTCGATCACTCCGTGGGTTGTTTACGGAGGCAGCGCCCCTCAAGACAGGGAACGTGGTCGCGTCCTTCCTTGGTCAGATTTGAGTCCTATGCTTAACGCAATTAGCGGCAACTGATGCTTGTTGGTAATGCTGGAGACAAAGCTTCGCCGAGCCCGACAGTGCCCTGACAAGCAATACAACATCAAATGCCCCAGAGCTGAGGGAAACGAATAGGATCAAGTCGATTAGTTGCTTTTAGTTATACGTCATACATCATCTGCTTTCTCCACAAGGCGATTTAGCGAAAAATAGGAGTACTTCTTGGGAAACTGGACTCGAAGACAATCCAAGCAGCTCATTTTTTCCGCTCTTTAAGCACTCTTGTTGGCGAAATTGATCACAATTTTGGACGACGGATGCCGCCGCTCCGCTTCAAACCGAATCCATAGAGGTAGATATCAGGGATATGAATGCGCTGATCTGGCATAATGCGAAATACGCCAATGCGTAGCAGGTGGTCGATCACTGCCTCGGGTTCTGGATTTAGCGGACGAGTTGCGCCCCACTCGTGAATGGAAGGAAGCAGTGCAGCCATTTCAGCGCGCACCATTGGCACACGTTGGCCTAAAAGCTTTGGCTTTACCGATTCCAACCAGGGGTGCTCCTCCAGCAGTTCTTTGATCCGTCGTTCGGAAACCTGCGTAATTCCTGCCGCCACGGATTCGGGGGCGAGCAGAAGAGTTTCAGGAGCCCGAGTGAACTCAATTTCGTCCGCGGCAGCCAGAGAAAATAAGTTCAGCATCAACCTTGGAAAAATCTCGCCCAGAGCATCCTGAAGGTGATTTGGAGGCCAATCGAACGAGGCACCTTTTTTGCGATTCTTCCCCATGAATTCCCCCAACATGCGATGGACAACGCGCCGAAGGGCGTCGATCGAAGGCATGGATGGAAACGACCAACCGAGCAGTGGGTTGCTAACAAAACGGGCGTTGAGGGCACCTTCGATAAAGACTCGGGAGGCGTCGTTTTGATTGGCCCAAGCTTTAAAAGTCAGCGCGTAGAGTTGGTGCGGGGTCCAGCGCAAAGTCACCTTATTGCCGTCCAGCTTTGATGCATCTGCGAATTGGAGGAACTCGGGATTGAAAAGGTCGAGTCGGAGGAAAATCTTTGGGCGAATGCGACGCCAGCGACGCCACTGTCCGAGCCAGTATTGGAGCAAGGATTGAATGAGCGCACGCTTTTCATCCCATTCGACGGCAGTGACATCAAGGTCATCGTAGGGGATGAAAAGATAGCGTGCCTGTGCGGAAAGTGCGTCGTCAATCTGGTTGAGTGCTGACGATGTCGATTCCAACTCGCTCATGACGAGCGGATGCCAGACTGAAACTCGTTCCAGACCGTTTCGGAATGCGGCGATGAGCTGCGTGGATAGCTGCGCTTCGATGAGATGGGCAAAGCCACCGCTATCTTCGAGAAGTAACTTGCCGACAAGCAGCCCGCTCCAAAATCCCATCAATTCCACTCGGGTTCGGCCCTTTGCAAACTGCTGCAAAGTCAGTTCATCGGGAAAGCGATGTGTTTGAGCCTGAGCAGCGAAGCCACCAGCCCACAGCGCTGTGCGCAAAGACACGTTTTTGCGTTCGGGATCAAGGGCTTCCGGGCCATGGGCAGTATTGAGCAAGCGAAACAGGTGGGATTTTCCTGCGCCACGCCCGCCGAGAATCAGGAGCACATCGGGAGCTAACGCATTGATGTGGGCCGGATGGGGCAACGTAATGCGCAGCAAATCGGGCTCTGGAATACCCTCGGCTTTGGCTCCTAAATTCCCAACGCCGATGAGCCCTGCCAAAATCTCCGTGCGATGATCAATCATAGGGTGTGACGGCCCAAAAATGCCCCAATCCTTCGGGTCAACTCGATGTAGGATCCACCGCAATCGGTTGTCGGCTGGAGACTCGATGCATTGGCTGCATTTTGAAGCGATTCCTGAAAAAGAATGGGCAGTCCGTACGGAGCCTCGTTGCTGCCAATATCGGGCATTGTGTCGGTCTCGCTGAAGTAGTGATCCTCGCAAACCTTGTAGCTTCGGGCCACGAAACGTTCGTGCGCATCCTTATCCCGGTCCTTAGGCGGAACCATGCTGTGAACCACGAGCAGCTCTGCACTTTGATTTGCTGCGCGGTGTTCTCCCAAAATCGACAGCACAGTCTCCATACCTGACCAAGCTTGTTCAGAATCGCGACTGAAGACGACATTCAAATGACTGAGCACGTTCAGCGAAAGCCCACCGAGGTCGTGGAGCCCTGACCTCACATCCAAAAGGATAAAGTCAGGAGTATGTTCGTCGGCAATCTGTTCCAATAACTCGGACATCGGGTTTTTCTTAGAAGTCAGATAGGCATCGAAATCGAGCCGTGCTACCTTCTCGACAAACGCACTGTTTACCTTGCCCGACGCTATGACACGGATTGGCGTGGAATTTACCAGCGAAGGTTCGGTCTGAATCGACACGAACGAGTCTAGCGTTGATGGCCGAGTTTGGGTTAGTTGCCACTCCACTAGATAGTCTACTACGCCATCGTCTTTGAGTGGCGTTTGGCACATGAGGAAAGGAGCCACCCCCGGTGCCTCAATGTCAAGATCGGCGACGACCACCTTGCGTCCACTTTGCGCCAGAAGCAGGGCAACTGAGGAAAGGGCGACCGTCCTGCCCACGCCACCTTTAAAGGAATAGAATGCCACAATCGCAGGCTTTGTGTGTTCTGTAATCGGCCACGGGGGGCCGGCCACTGCAGCCCATGATGACTTTGAGAATTGTCGCTCCACCTTGAACCAAGGAACAGCGGGATGCGCCTGCGTCGGGGCGTACCAGTTTTGGCGAACCTTGCGCAACTCGTCTGTGGTTGCCACGTAGACTGGGTCTTTGCGCTCTCGTCCACGCCAGATATTGCCCGCCCAATACACACCAAGTGCTCGCGAAAGCGCCTTCTGAAGGGTGTCCTTCTGGTGTGCCCAGTCATCCGGCAAGTCGTCCTGCTGACCCTGCGGGCCCTCCTGTTTGGCGGGAAACTCCAGCAACAACCGGATGCGGCCCTTCAAATCCCGAATGACAGTGACTCCCGTAAGCGTTGCGTAAAACGGTAATGCCGCCACTGCCGCAACGACTTTTGGTAAGGCCTCATCAAATGCGCTCATAATGGAATTTCATCCAAGGACCCATCCAGAGCCAGATTTACAAGCACGACTCTGGCGATCCCCGTCGCTTTTAAAATAATCTCCTGATATTCGACGGTGTTTTTCTCCCCGGTTTTGTCGTAGCGATGGGTCTCGCTCCACGCGGGCAGTCCACTCGATACAGTCGCAGAGACATCATACTGTAAACGCCGGAGGTGCGGATTGAATAGCACCGCCATCTCTAGACCCGGGTCGGAGAGAGCCGTTAGATCATGGCCAAATTTTCTTCCTGTGACGCTTCCGATATCCACGAGTGCTTTCAAGGCGCACTCGGCAGCGTAACCGGCAAGGTAAGCGGCTTCCTGCCAGTGTTCATCACCGGCGGAAAATAAAAACCCGCTTTCATTCCAGTGGCGAGCAGCGGCGGACGAGTAGTTTTCTGGCATAGTTGATGGCTGTTGAGACCAATTATCGTAAGCATCACGTTAGGTGCCTGTGGCAAACTATAGTCTTAACGATAGTCGGGCACTTGCCTGACAAATTTCGACAAGAAGCAATGGATCTTGAAGATGGACTCCAAGGACAGATTTCAAACGACACCCGAACAGAGAGAAGAGTTGTAGGTGGAGGTTGACCGCCGCAGATTAAAACGGCAAGCGGTTTGCGGAAACGCTTAGTATTTTACCCTGCGTGACCTTCAGTGAGTGGGTTTGCCACAGGATGCGAAGCCGGGCCAAGGCAAGGAAATCCACACGCCGCATGGAACCTGTTGCATTTTTAAAAACCACTTTGGAAAGGCGGCTTCCTCAGTGCTGGCGGCCAACATCCGGTTATTTCAAGGGTTCGTAGGCTTGCAGAGAAGGTTTGGGGGCGTGGGCATCCTTGCTGATCTGTTAACACAGGCACGAAGCCTTGCGATCTGTGACTCCAAGAAGCCAAAGCAGGCGAATCTTCGACGAGCCGTCTCTTCTGCATACTATGCGTTGTTTCATTTCCTCAGCGAAGAGGCAGTGAGGCTGTTTGTGGGTGCGGGATCACAGGACCGGATGCGCCGCGATCTGGCCCGCCGGACGATTGCC
>CAIWVL010000302.1 GCA_903916085.1 uncultured Spartobacteria bacterium | reverse complement strand
CTTCCGGCATCGCAAACGCACTCACTCCAGTATCCGTGCTCATGGGTTGACTCTAAGGCGGCGGTTCAAGAATTGCACACCGCCAATTTTCTAGTGAGCCGATTGGGAGGCAAGCGGTGCCGACGGCGCTTGAGGGGCACGGAAAAGGGCGAGAAACACGAGCAGTACAGCGGAGGAACCGGCCGCGGGCAGCAACCAGGTGGGAGTCCAGTTTGTAACTCCCTCATGCGTGTACGCGTTGATCACAAAGCCTTGGCTAATGGAACCCACGAGCATTCCGGCTCCATAGGTGAGAAACGCCATGAAACACTGGGCTGCCGCACGCATCCGCTCAGGAGCCCGCTGGTCGACATAAACTTGGCCTGTTACAAAGAAGAAGTCGAAACAAGGGCCGTGCAAAAGGATTCCCGCGAGGAGCAACCCCATGCCGACTGGAGAGTGGGCGTCACCGAAGGCGAAGCACAAGTAACGAGCCGTCCAGCAGGCCATTCCCAGGAGAAGCATGCGTTTGACACCCAGGCGAGAGAACAGGAATGGAAAGATCAGCATGAAGAGCACTTCGCTCATTTGGCCGAACGTCATTTTGGCAGGTGCCTCGGCAACTCCGATTTGCGTCAAGAAACGGTCTGCTCCCGAATAATAAAACGCCAGCGGAATACAAATTGCAAATGAGCCAAGTGCAAATACTGCAAATGAGCGATCCTTCAACATCTCAAGAGCATCAAGCCCCAGAACCGAGCGTATACTTGCGGGGCTGCCTTTGGATTTAGGAGGGACTTCGGGAAGCACAAAAATGCAATACACCCCGAGCAAAAAAGAGACACACGCACCGAGCACAAAGGGCGTCGGAGTCGCTCCCAAATTGAGTTTCCCCACCAAAAGACCCGCAGCAATCCACCCGAAAGTACCCATGACGCGGATCCCCCCAAAGCTTTGCGCCGTGTCCTTCATTTGCGAAAAAGCTACCGTGTTCACCAGCGCTAGAGTGGGCATGTAACAAAGGGCGTGGCCCAGCAGGAGGGGGTAAAAGAGGGGAAAGGTGGTGGCGCGCGAGGCGGCGAGCAAGAGCACTCCCCCGAACAGGTGGAGGACGCCGAGAACGCGCTGGGCGGCAAAGAAACGGTCTGCAATCATGCCCACAAGAAAGGGAGAAAGCATTGCTGCGATCGAGGTTGCGCCGAATGCTGAGCCGATTTGGGGCGCGCTAAAGCCCATTCCTGTCATCCACGTTCCCATGGAAACGCCCCAAGTGCCCCAGGTGAAGAATTGCGCAAAAAAGAGGAGCGAGATTTTGAAACGGGCGGCGGGGTTCATTTGGAGGGGGGATCAGAAAAAAGTGCTGCTGTCTGTTTAGATGAGGACGAGCAGCAATGCTCTCCTCAAGTTGGAGGTTTTTGGGAGGTTAGACAAACGTGTAGAGTTTGCATTTCACGTTCAGTTCGGCTCACATAACACTTGATGTAAGTTTCCCTGGAACCAATAGTAACACATGGCGCACTCTAACGCTTGCATTAGTCATCATGGTGAATGATTTTCAACGCATGCACAGATTCAGGACATCATTAACGGGGCTCCTCAACGAACAAAACTGGACGCAGCAAGAGTTTGCGAATCGCTTGGGCACAGATCCAGCCAATGTTTCCCGCTGGCTGAGCGGCAAATCTTCACCCGATTCATCAACGGTTGGACGCATTCTGGAAGCACTACCTGAAGAGTATCAAAGCGATTTACTGAGCGCTTATCTAAGAGATCAAGTGCCGCCTCGCTTTGAGTCAGTCGTGAAAATTGATTCGCTATCCGGCGGCAAGTTGCGCCCTCTGGATGCCGAGCCGGAGCTGCCCGAGGCCATGAGCCCTGAGCTAAAAAAGCAGGTCGTGTACTTCGCAAAGCTAGCCTTGCGCTGGCCTGAAGTGCGCAAGGTCGTGGAACTCTTCTACGCTGTGGCGCATCGCAATAAATCCGGCCGGTGGGATCATCGGCGCGACAGTGTCGAGATGCACTAAGCACTTCGGTTCAAGATTTTAGCAGAGTCAAAAGTGCCTGCCTCCGGTTTCCGGAACAGGCACTTTTGGTTTGTGTCGCTCGGTTGGGAAGCGAAGTCTCCGCGCGAGGGTGCGAAAGATGACGAAACAAGATCACCGCGGTTTCACCTTGTTGCAAAAATGTGACGGCCCGTCCATCTTCATGCCACACTAGCGCAGCACCCTCTCTCCCGTGACCGATTCCACCTCACTAACTGAACAAGACAAAGCTAGGCAGGCTGCCATTGGACGGAGAATCCTGGCGCGTAGCGCCTCTACCCGACAGTATTCAGTGCGCTTGGCCACCTCCACGGAGGATGTGCGGTCTGCACAGGGGTTGCGGTTTGTCGTCTTTAATTTAGAGCTGGAAGAAGGGTTGGAGTCCTCCTTTCTGACGCTCCGCGACGAGGACGCATACGATAGCGCCTGCGACCATCTCCTAGTGGAATCTAACGGGGAAGTTGTCGGCACTTACCGCATGCAGACCGGCGTGCGCGCCGCGCAGCACCGGGGTTACTACAGCGCACAAGAGTTTGACTTCGCGCCCTTCGAAGCCGTGCGCAGCCAAGTCTTAGAACTAGGCCGCGCCTGCGTCCACAGTGACCACCGCAACCTCCATGTGCTCTCTCTTCTGTGGCGTGGCATCGCCGATTACGCACGCGCTCACGGTTGCCGCTACCTAGTGGGCTGTAGTTCCCTCACCTCGCAGGATCCCGAGGAAGGACTCGCCCTCTACCAAATGCTG
>CAIWVL010000301.1 GCA_903916085.1 uncultured Spartobacteria bacterium | reverse complement strand
TGAACCCTTCGGGTTCATCAGAACGTCTTCTGTAATTTGCCCTTCTAATACCAATCTCCAAGTAAACCAAAGGGTTACCAGCTGGCGGTGGTTGAGCGTAAGCGATACCACCGGATTAAGGCGTTTACACCAACGCACCCGGCAGGGGTGCCAGCCACGGATCAAGGCGAACAGAAGCCACGCTAGGAACAACGGGAGCTGCGCTCCACTTCGGAGTTTCGCCTGCCATGCTGTTGGAATGGGGAGGCAATGATCTCGTAAATCATACCGAACGTCTACCTGATTTGAGGTGCTAGACCTAACGGTACGCTTCGTGAGTTACCTCAAGATGCAACACACCACATCACGCCCATCAACGCCTGCGCGCCCACATTCGCGCGCAAGCGTCTGATAAACCGCTTCCCAGCTTTACTTCGAATCCTTGATGAACTCTAGGACGCTTCGGGCCTCTGGGCCCGTTAGGTTCGCGCGCACGCGCATGTGATGAATAATCACATCCCACTGGGCGTTGCTGTATGAGGAGGGCTTAGGACGGTTGTGGCAGCTCTGGCAGGTTTCTGCCCAAAGCTTGGAGCCGTCCGCTTTTGGACTGGAATCAGAACCAGCCTGAACGGCAGCAATGCCCGTCAGAAGGACGGAAAGGAACAAGAATAGTTTCATCTTCAATGAATTAAAAAACAACGGAGTGGACTCGCTTAGAAGCCCGTGGCAACGCCTAGCAGCAGGGAATTGGCACCGGAGTGGCCATTTGTTTGACGATCCAATTCATAAGCCGTCTTAAGTACCGTGCGGTTGGTGAGCCAATAGTCTAAACCGAAGGTCACACGCTTTTCGTTAAAGGAATCCGTTGAAGTAGGGTCAGGTTGGGTAACACGATCCAGTCGCACGATGCCTTCTAGGCGATTGAGGAAATCCGAAGCCCATTTCTTACCGCGATAAGACAACTGTGCGTATCCGCCAGAGCGGTTTGCATTCAGCCCAAAATCAGCGCGCTTACCCACCTGACTCCAGGCGTACTGGCTCTGCAACGCAAACCGGCCATTGGCTTTTTCAAGGGACGTGCTCAGGTCTACCGACTGCAACAACGCATTGTAATGGGTATCAGAGGGGAGGCCATCCAGGCGGACCTTGGATTGCTGCAGGCCGTACCCGATTTCAAGGTACTCGCAGGGCATAAAGCCCACGCGACCGCCAGCGGCCTTGCCGTTGGATGCGGAGGACTTGAAGTTATCGAAGGTCAACGTTCCGTTGCCATCGGTGGACGGCGCGTTGCTCACATACGCCGCAAAATTAAACTTCGTGGAACCAACTGGAATCGCACCGCGCACCTGAGCGCCGACGTTCGTCTCGGGAAGGAACCCGTCATAAATCGCCAGAGGCGTATCTGGGAGCTTGTTGATCCACTTAGGTTCAAAACGCTCCACAAAGATGTTCATCGGGCTCAGGAATTTCCCGACACCGATGGTCACATTATCGTTGAGCAGATAGGAGAGATGAGCGTACTCGAGGTTCGTTTTGGTCGAGTTATTGGTATCATCGAGCTCGTACTCAACCTCGCCCTCGAACAGGAGTCGGTCGTTGATGTGCCACAGCAGGATTGGGCTGAAGGTGGCATCAAACTTGGAAGTGCCATGCGAAGGGGCAGTGAAAACGGTGGAAGCGCCGCCCGTGACCACAAATTTTGTTTCTCCGGCCCGGTTCTCTTCGGCCATCTCGCGCACAGCCTTAATTTCACGGCTCAAAGCGGAAAGCGCAGGCGTATCCAATTTCGCACTGCTCCCCTTCGCTCCGGAGGCTGGGGCTGAACCGAGGGAGGCACCACTGCTCACCTGGCTGCTGAGATCGGGCTTCGTCTTTTTCAGAGTGGCAATCTCCTGTCGCAAGGCTGCCATGTCTTTCTGCATCTTTTCAAACTCTTCACGGCTCACCGGTGCATCTGCACCGTGTGCCGCCGGAAGAAGAGGAGCCGCCAGAAGACTGGCTCCGAGTACAAGGCCCGCAGATCTGCGAGCGACTGATTCATTGAACGTCATTGTGGTTTTAGTGAAGAGGCGCAGTGCCAGCCGCAAAATCCAGTGACGGCTCGCGTGCGCGCTCAGTGAATTACTAGCGAAAGCTAGTCTTCAGCGACGGGCGAGTCAGAAAAACGCAAATCGCCACTGATTTTCATAATGATTAATGCGCAGCCTATTTCCTCGCCTCGGGCGTCACCGTCAGGCGCACTTGCGCGCCTGCCCGCTCAACGACCACCTCCACCGCCTGCCCTATCTTCACGGCATCTAGTGCGTAGGTGTAGTCATAAATGTTGGCCACCTTCTGGCCCCCGAACTCCACAATCACATCGCCGCCCTGCAACCCTGCCTTCTCTGCCGGACTCCCAGCACGCACCCCACTTAGCTTTACGCCCTTTACCTCCGTGCCGTAGTCTGGAATGGACCCGATGTAGGCGCGCAGCGTCTCCCTCGAACCAGACTCCTGCTGGGAAGAACGCTCTACCCGCGCGAAATCCAGACGTTCTGGCGCCTCGGCAATGTCCTGAATGAGAGCAGTGGCAAACCGTGTGATGCGTTCCAACCCGGCGAAATCGAGCTTCTCAGGCGTATCGCTCGGGCGGTGATAATCTTCGTGCGATCCCGTGAAGAAGCTTAGGACGGGAATGTGCTTTGGATAAAAACTGGTCTTGTCCGTGGGAAGATAAGGATCGTCCTGAAGGACCAAGTTAAATCCGGCTGCCACGTTGCGGCGTTCAATCAGCTTTTTCCAACTTTTGGAGGAGGCAATCCCCTGCAGATTGAGCCGGTTTTCGCGTAGACGCCCCACCATGTCGAAATTCAAGTACGCGGCGATTTTGCCCAACTCGACGGGTGGTTTTTCTACGAACGCGGCCGAACCAATCAGCCCGACTTCCTCTCCCGACCAGAACCCCAAGATCACCCCGCGTTTGAAACGTTCTGGATGCAACTGACGCTCCTGTGCGAGCGCCGCACCCGCTTCCATGAGCAGGGCCGTGCCCGAGGCATTGTCATCCGCCCCATGATGGATGCCGCCCTCTTCGCCGGAGCGTGCGAGCGAGTTGGATTCCGCGCCTTTGCCCAAGTGATCGTAATGCGCGCCTGCCAGTACCCATTCTCCGGTAGAATCAGGTCCGGGCGGGATCACAGCCACCACATTGCGATCGGTCCCCCGGCGATGCACGACGCCAGCCTCAAGGCGCACCTTAGTTCCCGGCAGTGCAAAGCCTCCTAGTGCGTGAGGGTTTTCATTATCGAGTTCAGCCTGCACCATCTTCAAAGACTTCCCTGCTCCCGCTAGCAGCGCCTCGGCAACTTCGAGGCTCACCGAATGCGCCACGATGCCGGACCCAGTAAGCGAATTGTCCGAGGACATCCCCACCAAATCCCCAGGCTGCGCGGAGTTCGGCCCCGATACCACAAGCACCGCTTTCGCCCCGCGTTCTCTAGCAAGCATCGCCTTGTAGCGCAGACCTGCGTACCGGTTCAACTGCGAGCGCCGCGCTGCATCCACGCCCTCAGGAACATAGCGTAAAAGCAGCACGACCTTATCTTTCACATCCAACCCGTCATACGAGTTGTAACGCAAACTCTCCTTACCCTCCGGAACCGACAAACCGTATCCGGCGAATACCACCTCAGCCTCGGCATTACCCGAGTCGCTGAAGGGCAAAGGGCGGAAGTCTTTATCTAAAGTAAAGGAACGCTCCTGCCCGTTGACGATGGTTGTGAGATGGTTACGGCCTTCGGCCAACTGCACGCCCGCAGGGAACTCAAACTCCTGCGCATAACCACTTTCTGGCGCTTGCAGGCCATTCGTGCGGGCGTATTGCATGAGCCACTCGGCCGCAGCTTGAGCGCCCGCTGTGCCCGTACGACGGCCTTCGCGTTCAGGCGCGGCGAGCCATTCCACTTGCGCTTGCAAATCTGTGGCGCGGATTTCGGGGGAATAGACGGTGGGCTGAGGACGCAACGGGCTTTTTTCGAGCGCGTTGCGTGCGGCGGTGTGATCCCAATCGGCGATGTGGAGTTGAGATTTGCCGTCGCCGCCTCTGTTAGTGGTCCAGCAAAGACGCTGGCCGTCGGGCGAGAAGACGGGGAGTCCGTCGAAACCGGGAGTGTAAGTGACGCGCACCGGTTCGTGCAGACCATCGGTATCGACAAGGAAGAGCTCGAAGTTATCGAAGCCGAGTTTGTTAGCGGTAAAGATAACGTACTTCTGCGAGGGATGATAGTAGGGTGCCCAGGACATGCACCCAAAGTTGGTAAGCTTGCGCACATCGCTGCCATCCACACGCATGCTGTAAATGTCCGCGTTCATTCCAGCCGCATCAAAGCGCCGCCACAAAATGCGCTGGCCGTCCGGAGAAAAGAACGGGCCCCCATCGTAGCCAGGCGTATTGGTGAGACGCCGCACGTTGGAGCCGTCGGCGTTCATAACATACAGATCAGCGAAATAGGCGGGATCCTTATCAAAACGGGCACGGTCCTCGGGAGATAATTTTTCCAGCGGATAAGCGCCTCGTGTGGAGGAAAAAACAATAAGCGAGCCGTCCGGGGAAAAAGAGGCCTCGGCATCATACCCAGGACTGTCCGTGAGACGTTTGAGCTCGGTGCCATCGGCATTCGCGGAATAGATCTCATACGAGGGATCGTAGTCCCAGGCGTAGCGGCGTGTTTTGCCTGAGGCGCGGAATTCGAGTTCGGCGGTTTGTTTGGCAGCGGCCTCGGGATCGGCGTGTGTGGAAGAAAAGAGGAGTCGGTTCGAGCCGGGTTGAAAGAAGGCACAGGTGGTTTTGCCTAACCCAGGAGAAAGACGGCGGGTATCGCCCGAGAGCAAATCTAGCAAATAAATCTGGTAGAACGGATTAGCTGGATCGCGTTCACTTTGAAAGGCGAGCGCCTTACCGTCGGGACGGAAGTAGCCTTCCCCACTTCGGACGCCTTCAAAAATGAGTTGGCGCGTGTTTTTGAGAAAATCGGATTCCTCGGCGGCTTGAAGAAAAGCGGTGCCACAGAGCACAGCGAGACCGGCAGCGAAAGACAAGGGGGTGCGCATTCTACTAGGCTTAGCACGGGCTGTTTTGGCGGCAAGCGGCACCCGCGCGGGAATCGCCGTAATCGTCGCTCGCCTCGCGTCGGCTCTCGCGATAATTGGCAACCTGCACATGAACACCCCCGCAGTTTTTCGGAAATCCTGGCCCTGGCTGGCCGCGGCTAGCTCAGGCCTCCTGCTGGCGCTATGTTTTGCGCCCTGGAACCAGCCGCTTTTGGTATGGGGTGCATTGCTGCCTTTGCTCGCGGCGTTATGGCGTCTGCCAGAAAGCGCGCCGCGCCGGATGGCCCCCCTTCTGGGCTACGTCACGGGTCTGTTTTTCTTCACCGCGACCTTCTATTGGCTGAGCGAACTGGCCGATTTGTTTGACAGCCCTGGACTTTACGGGCTGCCCCTGCTTCTGGCGGTTTACCTCGCTCTGTACCCGGCGTTGTGGGCTTGGCTCGTCGCCCGACCGCCCGCTCAGGGACAGTCCCACGCAGGTACTTCCCTGCGAAACATCACCTTTGCGCTGAGGGCCGCGTGCGCCTGGGTCGCGCTCGACTGGCTCCGAGGCTGGCTTTTCTCTGGGTTCGGATGGAACAGCCCAGGCGTGGCCCTGCATAACAATCTCGCCCTCATCCAAATCGCGGATCTGTTCGGCGTACACGGCATCACCTTGGTGGTGGTTTTCGCCAACGTCATTATTGCACTCATCATTAGGCGAGTCGCCCAGAACACCTCCTTTCGGACGATCCCTAATTTGCGCGGCGAAATCATGTCGCTTCTGCTCTTGATTGGCATGTGCGTGAGCTATGGAGTCCGTGTGGTGGTTCAAAAGGAGCCTAGCACCGCCGTTAGCCTGCGGGCCGTGGTGCTTCAGCCCAACATTCCACAGGAAGAAAAATTCGACGCCACGGAGGAAGATGCCGTTCTAAAAAAGATCGACCAGTTGATGGGGATGGCCGTGGCGCTCCAACCCCCGCCGGACTTGGTCCTATGGCCCGAGGCAGCGACGCCTCGCGGCATGTTCGCCGACGAGGCCAACTATCAATTCACCCTCAAACAGGCAGAACGCATCGGTGCGCCGCTACTGTTGGGTACCCTCGAACCCGTGGCTTCCGAGGCCGATGGTTCGGGTGAACTTCTCGACTATAATTCGGCCGTCCTCATTACCCACAAGGACGCGCCCTATCAAAGCTACCGGAAACGCCACCTCGTGCCCTTTGGAGAATTCCTTCCCTTGCGCGACTGGCTGCCTCGCTGGGTGCGACTTCTGGTTCCGGGCGACCTCACAGCGGGCACACAAGCGAACCTGCTTTTCCTTGAAAAACCCGCCGTGCGCATCGGTGCCCTGGTGTGTTTTGAGGACAGCCTTGCCCGCGAGACCCGAGCGCTCGTACGTGAGGGTGCCCAGATGCTGGTCAACCTGACCAACGACTCCTGGTTTAGTACAAGCGCAGGTGCGGCCCAGCACCTTGCCAACGCCAAGTTCCGTGCGGTGGAAACGCGTCTCCCGCTGATCCGCTGCGCCAATACGGGGATGACCTGCTCCGTGGACGCCCTAGGCCGAGTGGAACAACACCTCGCGCCCTTTACGGAAGGGATCGATACGCTGGTGCTCAAGGTGCCGGAACGTCCCCACCCCACGCCATACACGCGTTTTGGCGATTTGTGGATCATCGCCTGCGCGGGCACGGCGCTTGTGCTGGCGCGTTCGCGGCTGAAGGCGGGGTAAGGTGCGGTTGGGTGGGCGCTCCCACGCTCTGGTGAACCCGGAGGGTTCCCAGCTGGTTGAGCGCAAGCGATACCACCGGAATTAATTCCAGCGAACCAACGCACCCCGGCAGAGGTGCCAGCCGACGGGCCGAAGCGAACTGATGGGAGAATTTAAACGCTTAGTTTCAATTCCCCCCAGCCCCTTCCGAGGACTCTGTGAACAGGCCGCTCCTCTGCCCTACTTGAACTCCAGACAAGTCACGCCCGTACCGACTTCAATCTGGCCAATGATCTTCCCATTCAACTCACCTGCTACGGCATTAGCGTCCTTGGGACGGACCACTGCGGTCATCCCAATGCCCATGTTGAAGACTTGATACATTTCTTCACGATCCACTCCGCCGCCTTCTTCAATGAGACGGAAGATGGCTGGCACTTTCCAAGAAGACGTATCAATGACGGCATTGCAATCAGGTGGGAGGACGCGAGGCAGATTGTCGATGAGACCGCCGCCGGTGATGTGAGCGAGGCCTTTGATCACG
>CAIWVL010000300.1 GCA_903916085.1 uncultured Spartobacteria bacterium | reverse complement strand
CTGGGTGGTTCGGCTCGATGTACCGCGAAAGTGGGTACGCCACGATTCGCTCGGCGCTCTGCGTCCTGTGTGGAGCGGGTGATTCCGGCGCTTAGTTGGCCGTGGCGCGTCTCCAGCGTTTGGTTTAACTTGAGTAGCTCGGCCGTGGCTGCCTTTTGACGTTGAGCCTCAACGACCCATTCCGCGTTACTTGGCGCGACGCTGGTTTGGGCGTCCTTCGTTGTGTCGTGGGGCGAGCGCGATGGGAGTGAGCTGCGGCCAGTGTTTCCTGTGTTTCCTGTGTACGCGGGCCGTAGGTTCCAGTGTGGAAGGCTTTCGACCCGGTAAACCGTGTGGGCTTCGTGCAGGATTCCTGGGTGGTTCGGCTCGATGTACCGCGAAAGTGGGTACGCCACGATTCGCTCGGCGCTCCGCAAGGACGCGGGTGCTTTTTTGGCCGTGTCGAGTGGGGGAAGGGCGCGGGTGGTGATGATTGGCGTTCTTTGCCTCGGGCTCGTGCAGGCGACGCACACAAGTAATGTGAAGATCGTTAGCCGGTTCATTTTCATGGCGAGTTAGGAAATGGTTGCTTGGAAACCTCTGTGGCGGGTTCGAATGCGTTTTGACGGACTGGTTCTGCCTCGAAAAAGTACATGTCCGAGGCGACTCGTCTCGGGACCGAGTGGGCGCTTGATTCGCCTTTTGCGGCTGATGGTCCCAATACGGAAGCTCGGGTCTGCATGCTGGATGCGCCGCGAACGGCCTTCGCTTTGTCGATGGTCTGCGTGACGTAGACGTAGAATTGCTTTCCTGCCGGTACCCGAACGAAGAAGCCCTCCCGCTGGATGGTCTCGTAAATCTGTTTGGCGTATCCGTTGATTACCTGTTGCATCCCGGCGATTTGCGCGTTTTTAACGGTGCCCGCCAACTGGCTCCCGAATGCGGTGCTCTCGCGGTCTTTTAATCCCGATGCCGCGCCGCTCAGGAACGTTGCTGCAAACAGCTTTATCTCGGCGAGGTCATCGCTTTTGAGGAGTTGGCCTCGTAACCCAGCGCTCCCATCGGTGATGCCCCAGGCGCCGCCTTCGCTGTCTTGTTCTCGATCCAGCGCAAGACCGGGTAGGCTCAATTCCTCGCCCGTCTGCCACACAAATGTCCACTGTCCCTGTGCGGCGATTCGTTCGCGCATCCGGTCTACACGGGCTCGGCCATGTACTTCTGTACCCGCTGGAATGATCCGTTTGCCCTGGTGCCACACATCGCCAGTCACCAGGCCGATGATGGGTGTATCAATGCTCGAGGAATCCACTGTCACGACCAACTCGCACGGGACCAGTCTTCCGTAGGGCGCACTTTCGCTTCCAAGACGATCCTCGGACGCGTCCTTTTCGGCGGACGCCACAATGCTGATCGGTAGTATCTCGGCTGGGTGACGTCCACGCGTGGGTGGCGGTTCGGGGGGAACTTGGATCGCCTTCGGCGTTTCACTCGGCGGGTGGAATGGCGTCATTTCCCGAGTGACCGTTTCGATCACCTGCGGCTTTTTATGGCTGCCGATTAGGGAGTTGCGGCTAGGTATTGGATCGGTGCCGCTGCGGGATCCGGCTTCTCTAAAAAAGACGTACCCGATCACTGAAACCGCTGAGAAAAGCGTGAACGCCCCCGTCTTCGTTTTGAAAAAACTCAGGAACGCGCGTGGAGTCATTTCGAAGGTCCCTCGTTGGTTTTGGGGGTAGTGATCGAACTCCGGCTCGGTGTCGTTGCTCGGGGGCAATCGAGGAGCACGGTGAACTCATTTTTGAGCGACAAATCATTCCGGCCTCCGGTTGGCGTCCCGGTGATTGCGAAGAAGGCTTCCGTTTCTCCCTGCGCTGGGATGATTCCCGAGGCGTCACTGACGGATTGCCCGTACAATTCAGCGTCTACGCGTACCGCAAACCCGTCGGGTCGGTACTTGATCTCGTGCTCTGTCTTGTTCGTCAGTTTGACGTGGAACACCAGAGTGTCCTGAGCTTCAAACCGGAACACTTCGAGGGGCTGTAGCTGGAACTCCGCGAAATCGGAAAGCGCCTCGTCGGCCGCGAATGCACGGTGGCCCAAGTCTCGGATCGAATCGGCGGCACCCAGTTTGAGGAGGGGAAACGCCTTTGCTTTGTCCAGTAGACCGAGAAGCCCGGCAGGTGTCACGGAGGGGGCGGATTGCGACAGTGCGGTCCGCGACGGATCAGGCGGGGGACGGAAAATGAGCGATAGAACTGGCTCCGGGCTGTCGCGCAATTCGAGGATGTACGTCTTCTGGTTCCAACGTACATTCACGTTTGTTTCCGAGTGGGGTACGAGCGTCCGGACTGAGAAGAACGGGGAACCGGCGAGGTGTGCGAGTTGGAACAGGCCGTCGGCCTTGGTGCCGGTGCTAATCATAGCTCCGTCAATGGCCGTGATCGTTCCCGGAAAACTGACCGTCGTAACACGCGTCGAGGATACCGGTATGCTCGTGACTTGGTGCTCGTCCAGTTCGATCTCGCGCACTCGGGCATCCGTGGCAGCCTGTAGCGGCAGGCAGCTCGTGACGCTCGCGAGCAACAAATAGGAAGAAATGGATTTAGCGGCTGGGTTCATATTTGAATTCGCTGACTGCTGTGGGGAAGCGTCCGTTTCGGCTCATGTCGGGATTGCGCCTCAGACGCAGGCCGAGTCGGAAGGGAATGGATTCGGTGAACGCCTTTTGCTCGAAGATGCCTGTCCGGATGAGTTGCCCTGTGATCTGGGTCATGACGGCGTCATCGCGGGTCTCGAGAATGTCGATTCGGGCGATCTCGGCCTTTTGATGGAGTTGCTTGGACTTGAACTCCTCGGCCTCTGCTTGAACGAGTTTTTGAACCCGCTCCTGGGCAGGTTTTAGGAACAGCTGATTTAGCAACTCGGGGTGATCGAGGCCGGAGGGTTGGCGTTCGAGGAAACTGGTTGCCGCAAGGGTGCTCTGCTGGACGTGAAACTCCTTGGCCTCGCGGAAGTCGAGCAGAGGAGAGAGATAATAGGTGCCAGCTGGGTCCACGATGACCACGCGTTCGCGCTGCCGGAATTGCGAGAGCATCCAGAACGGGGTAAAAACCGCGACGCCGCATGCGCCCATGGCTACGCAGAACCACAGGAAAGCCGTTCGGTCCTTGGAAACAAAGATGTCTGTCGGATCGGGCTGATATTTGCGCTGTTCGGAAAGCGGCGAGGGTACCGTCGTGGAGCGCAGTGTGGTTTCAGTGGATGAGTTCATTGGTGCGGCTCCGTTGAGTTGGTGGCGCCTATGACGCTTGAGGCTTCACTGTCACCCGTCGGATCGGCGGGATTGAAAGACGGTGGGCTCATGT
>CAIWVL010000299.1 GCA_903916085.1 uncultured Spartobacteria bacterium | reverse complement strand
GGCGGAGAAGCTGAACGGACTGCGCCAGAGGCAAGTTGGGCTTACTCTCTCGTTCCATGGGATCGGATCTCACCTACACGGCATTCACACTCTCGCCCTCCGAGTAATCAGAGACAAACAAATTTGATGTGGGGTGATCAGAGGTGAGTGTGTGGGACAACTGCCCCATACTCTTAGCCTGAAATATTGGAGACGGGCAGCGAGATCACAGGATGCCAGGGATGGTCGTGATTGCTGAGCGAAGCCGTTCAGCGCAATGGTGGGTGTAAATTTTGTGAACCGCCCGGTTGCCAATTATCCCATCACCACCAACGCCTGTACCAATCGCAGACCCTGCCATCAGGCTCAATCGGCGGAATGACACGCCGTCGGAATCCGCGCTCGGCGTGCGCTAGAATGCAGGTGTGCTTGCGCAGGCTTCGCAGCTCGTGTGGCTTTACCCGGTGTTCCTCGGTTTCGCTGTAGTGTTGACTGCGTTTTCCTGCCGAAAAACCCCAGGTACGCCGGACAACGCGCTTTTTGCCCAAGAAATCGGCGCTTTCTAGTGCGCCATCCTCGTCGGCGGCACGGAAGATCATCCGATTGCGTAGATTCAACGCAAGCACCTTCGCCTTGTCGCGGCCCAGCGGCGGGATGAATGAGGTCGACGATTGCGCGGCGGCGACCACCGTCCCCTGGGCTTCCCGGATGACATCCACGCAGTTATAGTCACTCATGCCGTCCTCGCTCGCCGTCATGAAACGCTGAGCTTCATCGGCCCACAGGATGAGCAGATTGTCGCGTTCCCGGATCGCCTTGGGTTTGTCGAAGCGGCGCAACAAATGCGTGTAGAAAAGCATCTTCAGAAACGTGTTGATGTAACGCCGTTCCGTCTGGAACTTCTGCGGCATCGCGACACATACGATTTTGCCTCGGTCAATGACGCCCAAATCCAAAGTGCTCTCCCCCGGACAAAACACACGCGCGACGTCGGGTGCCAGAAATGGCTGGAGATAGTTGGCGATGGTTTCTTTGACGCCGCCGAGTTGTTCGGCGGGTTGGGCGAGAAACCGGTGCTCGAAGTGTTCGAGCAGGGTGCGCCGTTTCTCGGTCGGCCGCAGTTCGCGCAGCTCAGCCAGCAAGTCGCCCAAATCGCTTCCGTTCAGGAGCAAGTGATAGGCGTTCTCCAGAGTGACGTCGGCACGCACCTCGTGCAGGGCATCCAGTGCGCAGGCGATGTGGGTCTGCGCCTGATTTTTGAAAAACGACTTCTCGCCCTGTTGACCCAAGCTCGCCGCCGTATCCACGACGAACTTTGCGTAGGTGCTCGATGGGATGGACCGGTCGCCGGTCAGGTTGAAGAAGTGCTTGGGAGCCCAGTCAGGGGCAGCGTCATCCGGTTTGACCCGGAGGAGGATCAGATCGTCCGAGCGCCCGAAATGCGCGGCCATGGTGGAGAGGGTTTCCCAGTAGAGGCCTTTGTCGTCGATGCAAAGGCCTCCCCAGGTGGGCTCGTTCTTAAATACCTGATACAAGAGCGGCGTAATTCCTGAACGCGTCTTTCCGGAGCCGGTATCGCCAGTGATTAGCCAGCCACGGCAGAAATCTTCACGCGTCCACGACAACCCGCCCAGACGCGCGACCACCTTGCCCCGCCGAGTGCGGAACCCACGGCCGGAGATCGCCCAGGCCGCACTTGCCGCAATACCCAGCAATGCACAAAACATCCCCCACTCCCACAGCGAGTTCATAACATCCAACGTCCCAGAGTCACCCCAGCGGCAAACAACACCGCGCCACACAGGACCACGCCCCATCCGCAGTGGTCCGTTTGGAGAGACTCCTGCGGCACGGCGGACATCTCGTCGATCTGTTTGCTGAGTGCTCTCGCGCACTGACTCTGCAATTCGATGGCGTCCAAAAGCTCCACTACCAACTTTTCCGAAGGCCCCTTTTCTTTCGTCTCCACAAATCCGAGCCAAAACTCCAACAGTTCCACCACAGCTAGGAGCGGGTCGTGATTGGGGATCCCATGGCGTTTTTGCCAATCAGCGACAAAAGACCTAAAGGCCGGTGTTCGAGTGGCGGCATTCATCGCATGATTGGAGATAGGACATCGAGTGTCCGCAGATCATCTGTGAGGAACATTTGCGGGCGGCATTGTATTGCTGGGAATACTGCGGGGAGTCAGCACTGGCGATTTTTGGCGACCGGATTGCAGATCCAGTGCTCAACAAAATCAAGGATGCCCTGAAGGCGAGTCCCGAAGGACTCACGCGCACGGGGCTTTTGCAGACGGCGCTCAGAGGCAACTGCTCTGCTGACAGGCTCACAGACGCGCTCAGACAATTGGAAGAAACTGGAATGATCCGCCGAACCACAAAACAGGGTAAGCGCGGGCAAATCGAGTGCTGGGCGTCAGCATCTCCGTTTCAGTTCAGAGACACCAGCAAGGTCGACTAGCAATCCGTAGCGGCTCCCTGGTTCCCCCCAGAACCGTCCGTCGGAGTTCGCCACAGCCAAAATCAAGCTGTCGTGCCGTATGCAACAGGGTAACAGCGCTGCCCTGGCCTTTATCTCTACTTGGAAGCACGAATTTTACGAACTAAGCCATTTATCCCCTCTCCATAAACGACTTATGTATTTCACACGCAGAGTGCCCGCTACGAATTTAGAGTGCTGGAGTCCAAACTCACGGTGCCTCACTCGCTCACACTCCCGATCTGAGTCCGTCGAATCCGCTGCTACCCCAAAGCGATCTCTCGCGCCTTGTGCAACAGAGTAACGGCGCTCCTCTAGCCTTTATCCCTCCTTGGAAGCACGAATTTTACGAACCAAGCCATTTATCCCCTCTCCCTCAATGGCTTATGTATTGAACACCCAAAGTGTCCGTTACGAACTTAGCGTGCTGGAGTCGCAATTCACGGCGCCTCGCTTTTAGGAAGCACGAATTTTACGAACCAAGCTATTTATCCCCTCTCCCTCAATGGCTTATGCATTGAACACCCAGAGTGTCCGTTACGAACTTAGCGGGTTCGCGTCGGAAGCCACAGTGGATCTCCGGTTTCTCAGAACGGAAATCGCACCCAGCCCATGGACGCTTTGCGAACGATCCGAAGCCTGTGTGTAACTCCCTGCTCCAAGGTTACCGCCGCAACCAAACAGGATGCGAGCTCACCTC
>CAIWVL010000298.1 GCA_903916085.1 uncultured Spartobacteria bacterium | reverse complement strand
ATTCCAAGCACAGATCCATTGATCGAAAACGCCAAGAACCCCTCTTCGTTCCTTATCACGCGTTTCTTGGCTCTTTGGCTGCCGCCGTATTTTGCGGGGTTCGACCAGAAGAGATACAACGGATCTCCCTGGCAAATCTCGACCTCGGCGGCCGCACCCTGGTTATTGATGCCCGCTCAAGCAAAACCAACAAGCAGCGCGTCATAGAACTCTCAGCCGTGGCCACTGCCTGGTTCCGGCTTTGGCGACATCTTTGTCCCGATCAACAATCCCTGATTCCCGAGACCTTTCCCGGACGCTGGAGGGGGCTTAGAAACGCTGCCAAAGTGACTCCGATCCACGACGGCCTGAGGCACACCTTTGCCACGATGCACTACGCCATGCACCAAAACACCTCCCAGCTCAAAGCCCAGATGGGACACGAGGAGTCCGAGGATACCTTGTTCCGCCATTACAGAGCCGTCCGAACGGTATCAGGCGAAACCATGACGCGAAAACTAGCGGAAAAGTTCTGGGGCCTGATGCCAACTGCTGTCCGAGACTACAAGGAGAGGAAATGACCAGTCGGTGAGGCCGGCATAAGGATGTGATCAGCTCCGTTCAACCTGAAGCCGGTCCGCCTCTCGCGCTGTACATAGACGCCCGCTGCCGGTGCCGCCTGCAAGTACATCCCTGACCACGGCTTCGCCGATGTGCCGTTCGACGGCGTCTCGCATCGGGCGGGCGCCCAGCTTGGGGTGAAAGCCTTTTCGGACGAGGAAGGGCAGTACTTCCGGCGCAACCTCTAGTTGGTGTCCCCTGCTCCTGAGAAACTCTAACTCGCACTCGAGGAAATCTGCAGCGATCTGCACCTGTACTTCGTAGTCCAGTTTCCCGAACACCAGCTTTTCGCCAATCCTCGCGTAAAGCTCGGGCCGCATGTGCTGTTGCGCCCGGGCGAGGACGTGCCGTTTCATCGTGGCAAATGCGGAGTGTTGAAGGTCGAGCACTTCGCTCGAAGCGAGGTTCGAGGTGAACACCACGTAAAAGCCGCTCAGTTCGAGGGTATGGCCATCTGCTGTGGTCAATCGCGCGGCATCCAGGATTTGCAGAAACACGTCGAAAATCCGGGGGTGCGCTTTCTCGATTTCGTCAAAAAGAAGCGTCCCTCGAGTCTTTTTACGGCAAACGCCTGAAATCGAGTGAATCAGGTCGCTCAGGTTTTCCTGCAGTTGGTACTCGGACATGTCGAATCGGAAAAGCGACTCTGGTCCAAGCAGGTAACGGGTGAATGCCAGCGTCACTTCCGTTTTGCCCACGCCCGTGGGACCCAAGAATAGAAAACTCCCCTTCGGACGACCTTCCTTGCTCAAGCCGAGTTCGGATCTTTGCAGCGCGGCAGTGAGCCGGGAGAGCACAGGCTCTTGGCCACGGATCCGCTCCCTAAGAAAGGCGTCCAGATTGATCAGGCGTGTGATTTTGCAGCAGGGAAACAAATCGTCAGTTAGCACAAAGTTACAATCGTTTTAATAAATCGCATTTTGATCCACCCATGGAACAAAAGCATCTCCACCACAACCGATTATGAGGATGTATGAACGTCTCCTCTCTATCGCTACCCCTTGGATTTTCCCCCGCACTCGCTCAAGTAACGGGGCTCTCCGACGGCGTCGGTAAAGCGATGGGCATTGTCATGCTCATTGGCTTCATCTTTGGAACCATTTGCGTAATCGGTGGCGGGTTCGCCATCCGTCGAGGCGATACGGACGCAGGAAAGCTTTCCGTCATTGGCGGCCTCATCATCGCCGGTGCGCCTGCGATTATTCGCGCGCTGTTCACGGCGTTTGGACTCGGCGGGTCCGCAGTCGACATCACCTGGTTCTAATGAACTCCAGCGCGATCCGGTTCACCGACACCAACAGCTCCAACGATTCCGCAGGCCGCACTTGGGGACTCGATGGGAGTCTGTTCTGGGTAATCATCGGAGGCGCGGCGGCCTCCGTTGCCATTGTGCTGTTTTTGTTCAGCGCGATGCACTGCGACTTCTTCCCCTCCCTGGCTGCCGCCGCGACTCCCAGCGTTCTGGCCGTCGTCTATGTGCTCGGATTCCGTCAGGGGAAACCACCCGGATACGACGTCGATCTCTTAGACACGCTTCTCCACGGAAGAGGCTTCGGTCCCGATCTGCAACCGCGCGACACGCTCACGCCCTAAAACAATGTGGCCTCTAAATCTTATCACCGAACAAGCCCCAAATGGTCACTTTGTCCGGGACCTTCTCGTCTTTGGCGGGCTCAATCGAGGCGGCTACGTCTCCAAAGGATTCACCTTTGAAGCTCCTGATTTCAGCAACGCTTCAACGGGCGAGCTAAACGCCTTTCAGGATCAAATCGCCATTCTGCTGGCCGGACTCGGCGAAAACCAGCGGCTCCAAATCCAGTGGTACTGCGACTCGGACTACCAGCGAGAACTTCTGCGCTACAGAGAAGAAACTCGCCGCGCGAGTAATCCCTGGTCGCGCCGGTGTCGAAATGAACGCTTTGTCCGTTTTTGGCGGGCGATGATCGACCGCAAACTCCGACGCCAGAAGCTCGCGATCTACGTCTCCCGCCGCATCAAAACGGGTCCCGACTTTGATACTTCGGCCGCCAATCTTAAAGCGCACTACACCCATTTGCTGGACCAACTCGAACGCGAGTTCGTCCAGGTTCACGAACTACTGGTCGCCACCTTTGCGGGTCAGGGTGCGAACATCACGCCCATGCGGGACGCCGATCATTACCGGCATCTGTCCTCCTTCCTGAATCCCTCTTTCGCGGAGAACTTCAAGCTGGATCCAACCGAGTCGTTTGATCCCGACCTGAGCATTCACGAGAACTGCTGGCACTCGGAAGCCACGGCCCAGACCGACTTCGGCTTCTGGATGGACGGCTTCTATCACTCGGTTCTGGTTCTCACTCGCTGGCCCAAGACCACTTTTCCCGGAATCATCCACCGGCTCACCAACCTCCGGCTGCTTGACTACACCGTGACCGTCAACGTGGAGCCGCTGCCGGTGTCCTCTGAGATTTCTCGCGAAGAACAGGCCCACGAACGCATCGCCGGGGATTTTGCAAGCGAGAGAAAACTCTCACTCAAAACGGCCCTCCAAAAGAAGGAGCGCAAAATTGAGGCCCTGTCCCAAGGACACACCCTGCCCTTCAAGGTGCTCTTTAGCGTGCGGGTTTGGGACAAAACAAAGGAGGGTCTTCTCGCAAAAACGATGGCGATCAAAAGCGCCATCCATTCGATGAACGGCGCGCAGTACTTTGAGAGCAGCCTGCCTGCGACGACCAAGAAGCTCTTTTTCCAGACGTGGCCCGGCTGGGTCTGGGGACGCTACGCCCACCGCAAACTTTACGCGGAACACCAGTATCTCGCCGACATGCTGCCCTTCAGCTCCACGTTCACAGGGCATCTGGCGAGCGCCGAGGCTTTGTACGATGGAGGGGCCGGCAATCTGGTGGGCATAAAAACTTTCGCCGGAGACCCCGGCAACCAGTCGCCACAACACGCCGTGCTTCTGGGGATGAGTGGTGCGGGAAAATCCGTCACTGTGTGCGATCTGCT
This sequence comes from uncultured Spartobacteria bacterium, assembly GCA_903916085.1. Classification (GTDB taxonomy): domain Bacteria; phylum Verrucomicrobiota; class Verrucomicrobiia; order Chthoniobacterales; family Chthoniobacteraceae; genus Chth-196. Next base: position 1,300 of record CAIWVL010000298.1, on the reverse strand, counting down.
TTCGCAGACTGAGCCTTACTACGACTACACGGTCATCATCGAGGAAGGTCTTTCGTACGGCATCTACACAAAGACGGTGGAACCAGGTGCCGAGCCCATCGTGCTGCAACCCGACGGGAACCTTACCCTCAATTACCTAGACACAAGTGGCCTTCCACTTACCTCGCTGCATCTCTCGACTGCCACCGCCTTGGTGTCGCGGATGTCGGGAATCAGCTCGGATGAGGAAAAACAGCTTCTCCAACAGGCGCGCATCAGCCGTGCGCTTAATCAGCTTTACGACGACTCGTTTCAGGACTGGGCACGCACCCATCCCGAACTCGCAATCCAAGCCGCCCGCCTCGCCTGCACACTCGGTCATTACCGCAAGGAGCGGATGTCGCCCGGTGCTACCGCGCTTGAGACCTTTGTCGACTTTCGCGACTGGCGCAGGGCAAATCCCGATGCGGGCAACGCGTTTCTAAGCCGCGCCCCTGAAACCGAGGTGCTGCGGTTTGTAAAAAGCGCCGACACAGCTCGCGAAGTCCGGAATGTGGCCTTCTCGATGTTCGATCGGAACCAGTTTCCGACCCATCGCATGCTCCAAGAGTTGCTGCTTTTGGAAGGTAATGGCCTCGAGCGCGAACACAACGCGCAGCTGGCCATGCTTCTCCTGCCCTGGTGCCGTGGCGGGAATTACGGCGCGTTGTTTGACGGTGAAACCAATCTATCGCTCACCGGCAAAATCGCCCACTTCGAACTGGGCTACATCCCAGACTCTGCACGCGAGCTGAAAACCGCCGCCGGTTTCCTCATCACCAACTACACGCGGCAGCACATTCTGTCCCTCCCACGCGCCCTCCGTAAGCGGAACATCTACGAAGAAGTGGCTCGTTTTCTCGAGTTTCCTGAAGGCGAACGGATCGTGCGAGAAAGCTACGCACAGATGCGGAAGTTCAATACCTGGAACATTTCCATCGTGCAGCAGTACGCACGTTTCAAGGAAAGCCGGATCCGGTCCGCCGTTTTCGGCAACAGCCGCCAGTTCTTTTTCATGCGGCAAAACGACAGGGCCGATGTCGAGGACATCGCCAAGGACATTGGGCTGCCCGAAATCAGCAAACAGACAATCATGTCCTACCCTCTGCCGGATCAGCAAATCGGCGAGAAGTTCGCGCCATTTACTTATTACCACCTCGATGGCCAGCGCCCCTTGTGCGGGACCGTCCACAACGTCGCTTCGGCCGAGATGCTCTATTGCAGCAGCACGAGCGGCGAGCACTTCGAGAAACGGGCCAAGGCTCTGTCCCAATACACCGAT
>CAIWVL010000296.1 GCA_903916085.1 uncultured Spartobacteria bacterium | reverse complement strand
TCCTTACCCTGCGCGAAGGGAGTACGTCCGAATTCACCGGCCCAGACGACCAGTGTGCTGTCCCAGAGACCGGTTGCTTTGAGATCCTTGAGCAGGGCGGCGATGGGTTGATCCACCGCACGCGCATTGTTTTCGTGGCCCTCAGTGAGCTTACCGTGCTGATCCCACCGATCGCCGCCCACGCTGGGGCACGTCAACTCCACAAAACGTACGCCCCGTTCCACTAAACGACGGGCTTGGAGACATTGCCGGGCGAAGATTCGCGTCGGGGCGAAGCTGGATTCAAAGCCGTACAGGTTTTTCACAGCGTTGGATTCACCGCTTGTTTCCATGAGCTCCGGGACGGCCGCCTGCATTTTGAACGCCAACTCCGCGTTCAAAATAGAGCTCTCGAGCTGATCCAACGCGCCTTCTCTTTGGAGGAGGCCGCGGTCGAGTTTACGCATCAAGGCGAGTTTGCGTATTTGCAAATCGGACCGGGCTTCTGTGGGACGGATGTTTGCCACCGGCTCCGCTCCGGGCTTGAAGATGGATCCTTGGAAAGTGGCAGGGAGGAAGCCGGAGTTAAAGTTGTCGAGTCCGCCCGGAGGGATGAGGCCGCCGTTGAGGACGACGAAGCCGGGGAGATCGGTGTTTTCAGTGCCCAAACCGTAGCCGAGCCAAGCGCCCATGCTCGGGCGACCCTGGAGGCCGCTGCCGGTGTGTAGGAAGTAGTTGGCGTTGGTGTGCTCCGAAAACTCGCTGGTCATCGAGCGGATGATGGCCAGGTCATCCACGCACTGCGCCACACACGGGAAAAGGCTGCTGACGGGAATCCCGCTTTGACCGTACTGCTTGAACTCCCAAGGCGAAGCGAGCGTGTTGCCATTATTGTTGAACTGGGTGGGCTCCATTTTCATCCCGAACGGTTTGCCGTGCTCGGCTGCCAGTCGGGGCTTGGGATCAAAGGTGTCCACTTGGGAGGGACCGCCGTCCATGTAGAGAAAGATCACGCTCCGGATTTTGGGCGGGAAATGAGTGGTACGCGGCGCGAGTGGCGAGGCCTGCGGAGCGGAAGTGAGGCCCGCCAAGAGGCGTTGTGGAAGGAGTGCGGCAAGTGCCACGGCACCGAAGCCTCCGGCGCTGCGGGCCAGCATTTCCCGCCGGTTCAGAAAGGGGCGAGCGGAATGGTTGCAAGGGAACATAAGCGCTTAGTTGAGGTGGATGAACTCTTTGGCGTTGAAGAGCACGTGAGCTAGATCTGCCCAGACGCGGGGATCCTCGGGCGATGCACCGAGGGCGTTGGCTTGTTCAGAGAGGAAGGCGAGAGCGTCGGCGCTTTCTTCGGGCAGAGGAGCACGGGCGAAGGCAGCGAAGTACATGCGCCGCAGTTTCTCCGCTGGAGCGGTGCCCGTGGGAAGGCTCTTCGCCCAGAGATCAGCCTGTTCAATGACGAACGGATCGTTCATGAGCACTAGGGATTGTGCGGGGACATTGGACACATTGCGGCGGCCCATCGTGTTAAAAGGGATGGGAGTATCAAACGCCAGCATCATGGGGGAGAGGAAGTTGCGTTTGATTGCAATGTACAGACTGCGGCGACCGTCTCCGTCGAGCGGCCCCGACTTGGGTTTGCCTCGCCCATCCATGAAGGGCGTGATGTGAATCGGCACGCTTGGGCCGCCCAATTTGGCGTCCAACCGACCTGACACGGCCAGAATGGAGTCGCGGATAGCTTCGCCTTCGAGGCGCTTGAGGTTCATCCGGTGCAGGAGCAGGTTTTGGGGGTCAGCCTCCTCAGCGGGTGCGCTGGTTGGACTGCTGCTCATGGCGTACGTGCTCGAAAGGACGAGTTCGCGAATGAGTTTCTTGAGCGACCAACCTTGTTCTGTAGCGAATCGGACCGCCAACGTGTCCAGCAACTCCTGGTGCGTAGGCGCTTGTCCTAGGACGCCAAAATTATCCACCGTAGGAACAATGCCGCGTCCGAAAAGATGCTGCCACACGCGGTTGACGATCACTCTGGAGGTGAGCGGGTTTTCGGGCGAGGCGACGAGTTCCGCCAGTTGTAGGCGGCCGCTGCCGGTGGGGGCTGCGAGGGGTTCGGGTCCAGCGATGGCTTCCAGAAAACGGCGGGGCACGGCTGCCATCGGCATTTTGGGCGAACCGCGTTTGAGTTGAAACTCGTCGGTACCGGTCCCATCGAACATAGCGGACGCTACTTGCGACTCGCGCTTGAAGGCGGCTGCCACGGTGTTGTGGCGCTCGATGAGGGGCGCGGTTGTGGCGGTGAGGGTGAGGCGTTCCTGAGAGTTCGGCGGACAGAACTGGTCAAGCGAACGCATTAGCCAGTCGGCGATGGGGGCGAGGTGTGGCACATCGGCAAGGCTATTTGCCTCCATTGCGGCGAGTGTCTGCTGTAGGAGCGCCTGAATCGCCTCGTTCGAAGCGGCAGGCGTCGCGCGGCCGGCGGCAAATCCAGCCGGCACAGGCGGCTTAGTGGCGGACTCAACAACCATTGCGACCTCAAACGGTCCCGTCCCGTCGGGCAGGAGTTCGATGTGCGCGCGCTGGCCGGGATAGCCGGTGAGGTTTTGTGAAACCCATTCCCAGCGACTGGTGTCCTTCCAAGTGGCAAGAACCTTGTGATGAAGCGGTCCGCCCACCATGAGGTGCGAGTTTACCACTGCATAAGCGTGGCCCGCCCCGCGGACTAGATACCAAAGCTGACCACTGCCTAATGTGATTTCCGGCGTGCGCAGAGACTGCCCGCTGCGTTGAAAACTATTCAATGCGCCGGGATCACCATCCCCATTTGGTTTGATGTCTTTCCACGCCTCATCGCGGCGCGCGCAGGTTTGCGTGACGATGCCCTCCACGGGCGCATGCGCGCTCGCGCCAGGGAGCACCGTGCCTGCCTGAACGGGGCCGTTTCCAAAAGCAAACCCGTCTTGTAGAAATGGAGTGACGTTGGGGCGCGTGTAGTCGGCGATAATGGTGCATCCCTCGCTATTGAAGGGCGCAGGCTGAGGGAGGGTGGGGAGGGCTTTGCGCGCGGCTTCTAGCACCGAGGGAAGGGAGCGTTCGAGGGCGGGGCGTACGGCAGTCGCGCTCGCTCGCAAGAGGGCGGGGGCGATTTCGGCGCGGACTTGCGCGAGCTCGACGGAGGTCTTGCGCTCCTGTTCGCAAGTCTCGAAGCGCACCAAACGCTGACTGCTACTAATGAGAAAGCCGGTGAGCGCGTAGTAGTCTTTCTGAGAGATAGCGTCGAATTTGTGGTCGTGACAACGCGCGCAGGCGACGGTCAGTCCGAGGAAGCTCTTAGCCATGACATCCACCCGGTTGTCCATCCGATCAACTTCGTCCTGGCGCAAATCAACTGGGGAATGCACTTCCTCTGTCAGAAACCAAAACCCCGTGCCGAGCACTGATTCGTTGGCACCGGAAGTGGGGTGTAATCTGGCCGGGAGCAAGTCTCCGGCGAGGTGCTCTTTGATAAACTGGTTGTAGGGCACGTCGGTATTAAAGGCGCGCACTAGATAATCTCGATACTGCCAGGCGTTGGGAATGGGGTAGTCGAATTCGTGGCCACGGCTCTCTGCGTAGCGAACAAGGTCCATCCAGTGCCGGGCCCAGCGTTCTCCAAAGTGGGGCGAGGCGAGGAGTTGGTCCACAACGCGTTCGAAGGCGGCAGGGGACGTGTCGGTCTGGAAGGCCTCCAGCTCTGCGGGAGTGGGCGGGAGTCCAGTGAGATCAAACGTGATCCGGCGCAGGAGCGTTCCTTTGTCTGCGGGCGGGGCGGGCTGGAGATGGGCGGCTTCGAGTTTGGCGAGAACGAAGGCGTCGCTCAGCGAACGCGGCCAGTTCTTCTGAAGGACAGCAGGCGTGGGTTGCAGGGTTGGGGCTTTCCAGCACCAATGATCTTGTTTGCGTTGAGCGAGATCGAACTTCTTGGAAGTTTTCTTTGCAGTAGAAGGCGCCTCCGGCCAAGGCGCCCCTGCAGTGAGCCAGGTTGTGAAATCGGCGATGATTTCTGGGGCCAGTTTGCCCCCCGATTTCTTTGGGGGCATCGCCGTGTCCGGATCTTCGTAGTGAATGGCGGACAGCAATAGGCTTTTCCCTGGCTTTCCCGGCTCGAATGCTGGTCCTGTGTCACCTCCCTTGAGGAGGCCCTCACGGGAGTCTAATAGCAGATTGCCCTTAAGGCTTTTGGCTTCGGCGCTGTGGCATTCGAAGCATTTGTCTGCGAGGACCGGCCGGATTTTTTGTTCAAAAAACTCCGTATCCGCCGCCGCTCCTGAGGATTTCGGCGTTGCACTGGCGAAAGCGACGGTGCAAGTGCCAACTAAAAAGAGGGCGGAGCGGACGGACGTCATAAAAAAGGTGTAGGCGTGGGGAGAGCTGATACGGCACCGCTTCTAGCGATAGATCGGGCCTTCGAGCGGTTTGCCGTTGGTATCTAAAATCTGAAACTCGTGGATGCCATGCGGCTTGCCATCCTGACGACTCCAGACGATTTGCTTGTCGCGGTTGATCTCAAACAGTTTGATTGCGTCCCCTTTGGCCGCGTAGCTAGTGAGCACTAGGTTTCCGTTAGGTAGCCACTGCGCGCCGCACGGGTCCTTAAAGGTATCGGACAAATCTGCGTTAGAACATTGCCATACGATTTTTCCTGAGGGATCGACTTCCACGACCATGTTGCCGTGGGTGAGGTTGACGATGGTGTTGCCGTTTGGGATGCGAATGGCGGTGAAAGGCCAGGCGTCCTTGGGCTGTTCGGGCGCTTTGAATTCCCAGACGACTTTCCCCTCGGGCGTGTATTCGCGCACGACTTTGTCAAGGAGCTGCGGCACTAGATAGTTGCCGTTATCGAGCTTACGCGCCATCCGGCTTTCCATGTGATGGTTCGTGTTTTGGCACTGTAACGCGAACTCGACAACGGTCTTCCCAGTGCGATCGATTTCCAGCAAACGCGGGTTGGGGCCGGCCTCGGTGAGGACAATGTTTCCATTAGGAAGCGCTTGGGCGGTGTTTATTTCCGACTGAGTGCCTTTGTACTCGAAAAGCACCTTCATGTCCCGGCTCACCTCAATGACAGCGCCCCCTGGGTAGTCTTTGTTCTTAGACAGGGTCAACAAGAGGTTGCCGTTGGGGAGCATCCAGCCGTCGCGCGTGGAGGCGGGATACTTCCAAAGGAGCTCACCTTTATCGGAGATGATTTCGGTAGCGGCCCCGAAGGCGACGTAGGAATGGGTGATTGGGGACTTCTCCTCGGCGCGGGCTTGGAGGAACGAGGCGAGGAACCCAGCAGCGAGAAGCGTGGAACGGAGGAGGGAGGGGGAGGACATAGCGTTAGGAGTGAAGAGTCGTTTGAGGGCGCGTTTCTTTGAGGTGACGTGCCCAGTAGTTTCTGGGTGACCTTGCTCAACCGGAGACGAAGGCGACTGGAGTACAGAGGACCGGAGCGCAATGAGACTTCCGCTGTGAAAGTGTGTGGGCCTTCCGCAGGACCCCTTTACAGAGAACACAGGACGGTTTGAAGTGTGGCAGTCTCCTAAACTCTCTTTACCGAAACTTGCCGCAAAAGTGGTGCGCGATGCGGGTATCGAACCCACGACCCCTACCATGTCAAGGT
>CAIWVL010000295.1 GCA_903916085.1 uncultured Spartobacteria bacterium | reverse complement strand
GAGGTGATCTGGCAACTCCAGAGGCCCTGTGGGGCTGTGGAGGGAGCCTTAGGACTGATCGGTGTCTTCTGCACCGTCTTCGTCGTCGGCATCTTCGTCGTGCTCGTCGTCGATATCGTCGGGCAGGACTTCCATTTTGGCGAACTTACGTTTGCGCTTGGCGGCGGGCAGAGGAGCGAGGGTCATGGTGACGGCGCGGCCCATGAGTTTGGGCGGCTGCTCGACGTTAGCCATGGTGGAAAGGTCCTCGCTGATCTTGTGCATCAGCTTAATGCCGAGGTCTTTGTGCGCGTTTTCGCGGCCCCGGAACTGGAGCTGCACACGTACCTTGTTGCCCCGATCGAGGAACTCCTCACCGTGGCGCAACTTGGTCTCGTAGTCGTGCTCGCTGATGTTCACTCGGAACTTGATTTCCTTCAGCTTGCTAGAGGCCTGCTTCTTCTCCTTGTCCTGTTTGGAAATCTCGTACTTGAATTTTCCAAAGTCCACGATGCGGCATACGGGCGGGTTGGCCGTTGGGGCGACCTCCACGAGGTCTAGCCCCGCCGTCTGCGCAGCCCTAAGGGCATCCTGGATTTTTAAGACGCCGAGCTGCTGGCCCGATGCCGCGACAATCACGCGCACTTCACGGGCGCGGATCCTCTGATTCACTCGATACTGCTGGATTTGTATAGCTTGGGACTGGTGGGGGATCCGGTGTCGGAGAGCTGGCGTACGGATCCGGGTTTGGCTCTCGCAGTACGGCCCCAGTGGTTGTCCACTAAGAGCCGGCTCGGTTCCAGGAAGGCTGCGAGGCCCTGCCTGAAGGAGGCGCGCCGTAAAACAGCCCACCACCTCCCTTTGCCCCTAAACTCTGAGGCGGCTGCGCGCAAGTTAAAACACGCGAAGATTGCAGCTCCTGCCTGTTTCAAGTCCAATTCACCTGCACAGAACGTCGCGTTTGGAACTTATCAAGGTACTGGAGTTCCTTGTGCGTCATTCCGTGCTCATGAACCATTTTAGTGCATTTGACATCAAAGCAGCAGTATTCCGCGATGTCCATAATCCGGCCCTCCCGCCACCACCTAATCGCGTCCAGACCGTCGCCCGTCTTCCCCACGCCTAGGTTGCTTGTCGCTAAAACGTCCAGCTTCAGGCGGTGACCAATGATTTTCTCAATGTCCACCATCAGGTCCAGTGTCCGCGTCGAGTGGGCCAGGTCCATCACGGTGTAGGCCCCCAGCACCTCGTAGTCGAAGCTGATAACATTGAAGCCCACCACCAAGTCGGCTTTGTTCAACTGTTCAATCAGCTCTTGGACGTCTTTTTCCGCGTAAATTCGGTACTCGCCCAACCCCGTCGAGTAGGTGACACCGATGGACATGCCCATCTCGCGCTTTTTGTCCCAACCGCCGGCGTCGTTGGCTGTGCGCTTGGTTTCCAAATCAAAATAAACGATGTTTCTAGCCATGATGCTTGAGCGTCCTCTCCGTGGGGCTGCAGGCATCTTGCCTGCCTTCCGTGAGCAATTTCCTTAAAAACGTACGCAAACTGTCGGCGCTTATTTCCACTTAATACCGCATCCAATACTGGGGTGCTGGTTGGCGGGCGCAGGAAGCCCTTGGAGGACCGCTTCTAGCGCAGCCCGTAGCTCCACCCCGTTTGCTGCGCCCTTGCCTGGTCGTGTGCCGTCCAGTTGGCCGCGGTAGAAGAGTTGCTGGTGGGCGTCGAAAAGGAAGAAGTCGGGCGTGCAGGCAGCGGAGTAGGCATGTGCCACAGACTGAGTTTCGTCGAAGAGGATGGGGAAGGGGATGCCGTGCTCTTTTGCAAAGCGAGCCGTGGGCTCAGGGGCGTCCTGGGGATAGCTGACGATGTCGTTGGAGGTGATCCCCACGATGGCTAGGGTTTTGTGCGCGTAGTCGTGCGCCAGTCGCGCAAGCTCAGGCGCAACGTGGAGCACGTACGGGCAATGCGCGCACAGGAAAATCACGAGCACCGGACGCCCTTGCGCAAGTGTTTCCAGGCTGTGGATTTGGCCGGTTTCAACATCGGGGAGCGAAAACGTCGGGGCGTGGGTGCCCAAGGCGAGCATAGTAGATTCGGTAGCAGCCATAGAAAAGGAAGTGCATCCGAGTTGGGCCGGAAAATCCAACCGTTTCCCGCTTCTGATCGTTTGAAGTGAAGAATTCCATTCCTGCCAGTGGCTTTCTCATG
>CAIWVL010000294.1 GCA_903916085.1 uncultured Spartobacteria bacterium | reverse complement strand
TCAGACTTAAATTGCACGGGTCCACGCGTTCCGATGCGTTGTGGGTAAAATTTAACGCCGCTCCCGGGCAGGATCGTGGCGTTATCTACGATTTTGCGGGCGGCACTGAAGTATTTGTCGAGTTGTTGCGGGTTGATGAAAAGAACGTCCCCGAGGTTTGAAAAGCCTTCCCCACCACCGCCATCCGGGGCGAACTCGCTTGCCGCCCGCAGATCCACCCCCGTGAGGTCGCGGATGGTATAATCGTACTCGGCCTTGGTGAGGCGCCTTAGGGTGACGGGACCGGGATCTCCAGCGTTGGCGCGGGCCACGAAATCGAGAGAGGCGTCCACCCAGCTGAGGAGCGTGTTGCGCTGTGGGGCCGAGAGCTGGTTTTTAGCGTCGTCGGGAGGCATTTCACCTTTGCGGACAACCTCTTGCACCTTAGACCAAAGCTCGAACTCTGCCGCTACATTAGGTTCAGATTCGAGTTTTTTGAGATCAACGCCCCCTTTCGTTTTTTTGCCGCCGTGACACTCAAAGCAGGTTTCTTGGAGAACGGGGCGCGCCGCCTCATAGGCGGGCTCTGCTGCGAGCGGAATGGCTGGGGCTAGAAGCGCGGATAGCAGGAACACGCGGGGGAGGCGTTTGCGAGGCATACCAAGAACGCTAACAGGTCGCTCTACTCACTGGCACGGAAAACAAGGTGTGAGTGGACGGTGTCCGTTGTCCGGTCTTAGAGTCCGGTTCAGTTTTTGCCTCGTCCTCGCTCCGGTCACTGCTCATGTACCTCCGATTTTTTCTCGTTCTTGCGTTCGCCGCGTGCGTTTCAGTGTTTGCTTTGGGCGAAATTCCCCTTGAAACAGGAGCCAACGTTCTTTTTTACGGCAACTCTCTTGTGGAACGGTTGGGCGAGCAGGGCGAACTCGAAGCTTGGGTGCAACTCGCGCGCCCCGAGGCCGACTTGCACTTTCGTAGCCTCGCCTGGACAGGGGACGAGGTGGGCAACCGCCAGCGCGCCGAGGGGTACGCTGAGCACCTTAAAAACCTGCTCGCTCTGTGGCCCAGCAAAATGGTGGTCGTGGGCTTTGGGATGAACGAGGCTTTCGCGGGTGAGGCAGGACTTACGGCGTTTCGTGCTCAATGGGAGATTTTTCTGAAGCAACTGGCTAAACAGCATCCCAGCGCGACGCTGTTGCTTTTGGGGCCCACCGCAGTGGAGGCTGGCAGCTGTCCGCCAGGCGTCGATCCAGTGGCGCGCAACCGCGACATCGCTCTGTATTCCAGCGTCATCGGCGAGCTCGCGAAGGCCCACAACGCCCACTTCGCGGACCTTTTCGCCGAAACCACCGCCGCTTATCTTCATGCGCCTCAACCGCTCACCTCTAATGGACTTCATCTCAATGATTTCGGAAATCGCCGCGTGGCGTACTTTCTGGCCCAATGCATTGTGGGGGAAGCGGCGATTGCTCAGGTGGATCCCGTCCGTGTGACCGACGTGGCCCTAGCCGCCGCTCGGAAGTCGACTTATGTGGCGGAGGTTGTCCGTCCGAAGAACGGAGTGGTTTACTACGGAGTCCGTAAACGTCCCGAGGAGTACGCGGCTGAAATCCCCCGTTACCATCAGCTCATCGCTCAGGCTGACTCAGATCTGCACGCGCTCGTCCAAAACCCGGCCGCCCGGTTCTCCGACTTTCCCGTCCCTGCGCTCCCTCCGTTGCCGCCTGGCAAACGCACGCCCGACGCCATTCTCGGGGTGGTGAAAGAGGCGGCTGAACAACAGAAGGACATCACGGTCGCAGACGGCTTTGCCCTCAACTTGTTCGCCTCCGATGAACAGTTCCCAGAATTGCGGAACCCGGTGCAAATGGCGTTCGACGCCAAGGGACGGCTCTGGGTGGTGACAATGCCCTCTTGGCCTCACACGGTTCCGGGGGCCCTCCCAGACGACAAAATCCTGATTCTTGAAGACACCGACCACGATGGGAAAGCAGACAAATGCACCGTCTTCGCTGAGGGGTTCGATGCGTTGGACGGAATCGCCTTTCACGAGGATGGCGTGATCGTCTCGGCGCAGCCGCGACTGTGGCTCATGCACGATCCCTCGGGCGAGGGGCACGCGGGCGTGAAAACCGAGTTGCTTCGGGGCGTCGATGTCACCGACTCTCATCATGGCGGTATGATTGCGACTGATCCGTTGGGAAAAGTTTGGTTTTGCGACGGGGTCTTTCACCGCTCTCAGTTTGAAACGCCCTTTGGGGAAGTGCGCGGCATTGATTCTTCCACGTACCGACTGGATCCGCATACGGGGCGGCTGAGCGTGGAATGGCAAACGGCGACACCCAATCCTTGGAAAATGACCTTCGACCGTGAGGGAAGTCCGTTCCAGATGTACGGTGGTGGTCATGTGCTGGACGGCTTGCAGCTGACTTGGACCCCGCTCGGTGCCTACCACAAATACGCTCACGCCGCTCTCCTTAACTACGGTAAGGGCTCGGGCGCTGCTTCCATTTCCAGTCCTAATTTTCCCGAGGCCTATCAGCACGGGATAGCCTCCGCGACACTTCTTGGCCGTTACGTGGTCGCTCTTTCCAAGCTGAACGCGGATGCCGGTCCTTACACAGCCTCTGAGCCCCTCGAGGTGTTACGCTCGGAAAACCCGGCCTTTCGCCCGGTGGACATCGCCTTTGGGATGGATGGTGGGATGTACGTTTCCGACTTTTCGAGCGCCATTATCGGCCACGCGCAACATCCGATGCGCGATCCGCTTTGGAACCACGAACGGGGCCGGATCTGGCGGGTGGTTTCCACGCAGAGGCCCGTTCTGAAGGAATGGCCCAAAATCGAAGGCGAACCGCTACCGTCGCTTCTCGCTTTGCTTCAACACCCGCAGAACCTGGTGCGGGATCATGCGCGTATTGCGCTTCGACGTCGGGGAGATGAGCTTGTTCCTGCGTTGGACGCATGGACTGCTGCCTTGGATCGGCGGCTTCCTGGCTTTCCGCAGGCTGCCTTGGAGGCCCTTTGGGTGTTTGAATCGCGCGGCGAAGTGCGTCCCATTTTATTGGAAGAAGTTTTGGGGCGCAGCGTTCTTGCCGAAGGCGACTTCGCGGCGCGTGCGGCGGCAGTGCAGCTTGTGCGTTTCCAGTTCGAGCGGTTACCTGACCCAGTGGGTATTCTCGCCCGGATGCTGAAGGACCCCCATCCGCGTGTGCGCATGGCAGTGCTGAATGTTGTGGCGTTGTTGCGGGCGGCTCATCCGGAGGTGGAACACGTGTGGCACGGATTTCAGGACACCACGCCTGCGGTGCAGCAGATGCTGCTCGATCTGGGTTTGGGGTTGCGTCCGCTCAAGGGGCGCAGCGTGCCGGTGTTGGAAATGGCCCCTGAAACGCGGCTCAGTTTTTGGCAGAGCACTCGGGCCGATGGCGAGGTGTGGGATCTTACGAGTGACAAAACGCCGATGGGAGGGACGAACGGCACTTGGTTTACCTCAGTAGACTCGCCGTCAGCGCAGGCGGCGATGGTGAGTGTCAAGCACGGGTATGTGGACATTGTGGTGAACGGGGTGCAGTTGCTCTCGGCCGACAGCCCCTACAGTAGCCAGCAACAGGCTCAGTTTGAACTGAGGAAGGGGATTAATCGAATCGAGGTGACTTTTCGTAAACTCAAGGTGGGTGCGCCCCCAGTTTATCTCTCCAACCTCCTAGGCGAGCGTCTGGCAGAGGTGAAAACGGCCTCCACGGCCGCGCTCCTCTCAGATCTCAACACAGGCTGGACTTCCGGTCACGCTAGCACCGACGAGGCATTGCACCTTCAGGCCGTGCCGAATCAAATGCAGTTCGCTCCTAAAGAGCTCCATGTAAAACGAGGTACGGACGTTCGCCTCATTTTCGAAAATCCAGATTTGATGCTACATAATTTTGTCTTGCTCAAGCCTGGAGCGGAAGCGGAAGTGGGTGCGCTAGCCGACCGCATGGCCCGTCAGGAAGATGCCGCTAAGCGGGCCTACGTTCCTAAATCTAGCAAGGTGTTGCTCGCCTCCGGATTAGTGGATCCCGGCATGAGCGAGGAGCTCAATTTTAAAGCCCCGACGGAACCGGGCCGTTATCCGTACTTGTGCACGTTCCCGGGGCATTGGCGCGTAATGCGCGGAGTGTTGGTGGTGGAGTGAGGGGGACTCTTTTTTGGGGATGCACGCGTTCGATCTCGGAGTTTTGCGCGTTCTTTTTGGGGCGGGGAACGAGCTTCGCTTCCACCACCGACTCGGATTGGTTGCGTGTATTCCGGTGGAATCGCTTGCGCTCGACCACCGGTTACTCGCTTTAAATTTCTTGGGTTTAGGAAGATGCGTTTATGTTGAGTTGAACGAAGCGCCCCTCCCTGGGCGATCACCGCTGCCCCATTTGTGCCTGAGCGGATTTGGAATGCGCGGCCCTGTCTCAAAAGGGGCCGCTACCCGAGGCGCTGTGCGGCGTCTTGCTGGATCCATGCCCAAAGGCTTTCCAGCGAGGCGCACACCTTGGGCTTGAGCGCCGCCAGCGTCTCCGCTCCAAACGCGGAGCCTGAGGGCGGTTTTTCGTTCGCATACATGTAAAATTTAATCTTGGGCTCCGTCCCAGAGGGCCGAACTGCCACGCGGCGCCCGTCAGCGAGTTCTAGGATGAGCATGTTTTCCTTGGGAATTTCGTCGCCCTCGACGTCTACAAAGGATTCGTTCGCAAAATTACGCAGGCTAATCACGGCAGAACCATCCGCTTGTGCCGGAGGATGCGCTGCGTAGGAGGCCACGAGCTTGCCAATTTGCGCCGCCCCCTCAGCACCCTCAAACGTGAGCGAACCGTTCTTCTCTTTGTAAAATCCGTACTGCGAGTACACCTCGTCCAGCAACTCTGGGAGGGTGAGTCCTCGGGATTTTGCGTAAGCGGCCACTTCCGCAAATACGATTGCTGCGCCGTTGCCGTCCTTATCACGGATGAAGTCTGCGGCGCTGTAGCCGTAGCTTTCCTCCCCACCGCACACGTAATAGCTGGAATGCTCCATGCGCAACTTCCGCGTCTCAGCCTCCGAAAGCTGGCGGTATTTTACCCGGACTTCTGCGGGAAGCGCGCGTTCGTACTTACCTAGCTTTGCGCCGATGTACTTGAAGCCTGTCAGCGTTTCCACGCAGCGGAGCCCGTTACGTAAGGCGATTTCTTTCTGCAAATCCGTGGTTACAAAGGTTTTGATGAGCACGCATCGCGCTGCATTTTCTGGCGTGATCACGCCCTGTTCCTTGAGCTTGTTCACCCGGTAGTACGCCGTCAGCGAGCCGATTTCATTCCCCGTAAGAAGCTCTATTTCTCCGGCCTTGTTACGCACTGCAACCCCCATCCGGTCGCAATCCGGGTCGGTCGCGATCACCACGTCCGCGCCTTCGGCATTGGCTTTGGCGATCGCCATCGAAAGCGCCTCTGCATTCTCTGGGTTTGGACTTTTCACGGTGGGAAAACGGCCATCGGCCACTTCCTGCTCTGGAACCGTGCTGTAACGGAGCCCGAGTTTGTCAAACATGGGGCGGATGATGGTCCCGCCGGTGCCATGGATGGAGGTGTAGACAAACTTGAGGTCGTGGACAGTTGCTAGAAGGGAAGGGTCTAGGATGAGCGTTTTTAGGCGCGCCATGTAGGCGTCGTCCGCGGCGCGGCCCAGAATTTTAATGACGCCACGTTGAGCTTCGGGCAGGAGTGTGTAGTGGTCGCTTTCTAATGCGTTGACTCGGTCAATGATCCCAGTGGCATGTGGTTCCACCACTTGCGCGCCTTCATCAAAGTAGACCTTGTAGCCGTTGTCGTGCGATGGGTTATGACTGGCGGTAATGACCACTCCAGCCTGCGCATTTTGTTCCCGTACCGTGAATGACAACTGCGGCGTGGAACGCGGTCCTTCAAATAAGAAGACGTCCACGCCGTTGTCCGAGGCGACCTTGGCTGCCAGTGCGCTGAATTCAGACGAAAAAAAGCGAGTGTCATGTGCCACCACAATTGCTGGCCTTCCGGGCAACCCAGACTTCGCATGATACTCGCGCACGTAAGCAACGAGCCCTTGGGTGGCACGGGAGACGTTGAAAAAGTTCATCGCGTTTGTGCCTACGCAGGGGCGCTCCGGGCAACCCAATGCGGACTCCACGCCGAGCTCCGCTCTGGTTACCCGTTTGCCAACGGTACGTCCCCGCAGCCCGCCGGTGCCGAAGGCGAGTTTGCGGAAAAAGCGGTCGTTCAGCTCCGCCCATGCACTCCCAGCTACTAGTTCTGAGATGCTTTCGTGCACCGTGGTGTCAGTGGAACTCGCTAGCATTAGTTGCAGGTTGCGCGCGCTGGATTCCCGCAGGTTACCGGATTCGACGGCCTTCTGAATACGTGAGCTGAGATCGTTCATGGGTTCCCCCAGTGTGGCAGCATCCGCACGGCTGTAAAGTCGGAGCCTGTTCAGGGCGTTATGTGGCTCTGAAACAAACTTAAGGCTAGAGTGATGCCCCTCTTTAAAACTCGAGCTTCGGCAACGCAGGGCCTGTCGTCTGCACGGGCACGGCTGGTGCCGTATCTCCCGGGCGTACCGCTTGTACCTTCGGCACTTCCGTGGGCTCCTGGCCCCCCGACACTGCTGCGGGAATCCGGTTGTCCAAGGGCGCCGCACCGCCGCTTTCTTTAAACTTCTTGAGCGAAACGGCCGCTTGTTCGGACCGTGCCGACTGAAACGGATCTTCTCCCAAAACCGTCGGCGATTTGAGAACTACGACATTCACCGTGCTCAAATCCATAGCCAGTTCCACCTTGGGCTGCGCGCCCTCCTCTGAAGAGCGCCGTCTGGGGCGTTTCGGGCCGTGCACGTCGCAGGTTTCCTCGGGTAAGGGCAACTGGGCAGCCGTCAGCCACACCTCCGTCGCTGTGGATACCTCCGTACCATCGCGCGTTTCCACACACGTTGGTAAAAGTGTATACCCGGATTTAGAGCAAATCTGGTGGCGGTGTAGGTCGTCTGGACGCTGGAAGGGCCTGGGTTGATACTTCTCAAAGCTCGCATTCATCACCTCACTCCAAACCGGTAGCGCAATGTCGCTCCCAAATGCACCGTAAAAGATGGGGGTGCGGGATTTGTCGAAGCCTGCCCACACCCCGCAGGTGAGTTCGCTGGAGTAACCCACAAACCAAACGTCGGTGAAGTCGTAAGCCGTCCCAGTTTTACCCGCCAGAGGAAGCCGCTTCAGGCCGTAAGATGTGAACGCCCTGGCACCCGTCCCTTCCGTGAGAGCCGTACTGAGGCATTCTGTGATTTGGAAAGCGGTCCCAGGTTTCACGACGTACTCTCGCGTCGGCGTCTCTTTGAAGACGGTTTTTCCACTGTTGTCTTCGACGCTTTCGATCAAAAAGGGTTTCGCAGGTCGCGAACCGCCTCCAGGAAAACTGGTGTAGGAGAGGGCGAGGTCCATCAGGCTGACCTCGGTGCTGCCTAGGAAAGTCGCGGGAAATGCGCGGGGCTGAGCCTGAATACCTGCCGCCTTCGAGACGGAGGTCACGGCATCAATGGAGCTTTTGAGATCGTTGCCAATTTGCATCCCGAGCCGCACCGTGGCTGCATTCTTGGATTTGGATAGTGCATTTTTTGCGGAAATCATCCCCTCAAACGGCGTGTTGGCTTCTTCCCGCGCCCATTCTCCCAAAATCCCGCTGGTGCCGCCCACCATGACCTTGCGATTGTCCATGACGGCATCCTGAACAATCGACCAGGGATGGAGCCCATGTTCAAACGCGGCTGCGTACACGATGGGTTTGAACGCGCTGCCGGGCGGCTTCTTCGCCTGGGTGACCCGGTTGAACTCGCTGTGCTGCACGTCCCTTCCACCCACAATGGCGCGGATCGCCCCCGAGGTATTGTCCAGCACGATCGCCGCGCCTTGCAGGTACTCCGGGCGGGGCGGGGGTTCCTCGGCCCCGGCGGCAACGCGCCGTTTCCAGGCGCGGTACAGAGGTTCGAAGGTGGCGTAAGTTTGTTTATTTTGAAAATCGGTGCGCCGTTCGACAGTTTCGAGCTGCTTTTGGAGCGCGCTTTCGGCTTTGCGCTGGAGGTTGAGGTCGATGGTCGTGTGGATTTTATAGCCCTCGCTCACCGCGCTTTCTAAGCCGACGAGCTTAGCCATTTGTGCGGAGACCATCCCCGCAAAATAACTTTCCTGGAGAATGGAGCGCCGGTTTTTAATAACCGGATCTTCCTCCAGTGCTTGCTGATATGCCGCATCTTGGATGGCTCCGAGTTCGTGCATCCGGTAGAGCACGTAGTTGCGTGCGTCAATGCAAGCCTTGCGATTACGCCAGGGTGAAAGATGGTTCGGACTGCGCAAAAGCCCCGCCAGAAGAGCGGCCTCCGCCACGGTGAGGTCTTTGGCGCTTTTCCCAAAATAACCCTGCGCCGCAGACTCCGCCCCGTAAAAGCCGGAGCCGAAAAACACTCGGTTTAAGTAAAGTTCGAGAATTTCCTCCTTAGAAAGGCGCCCTTCCACTTCCCAAGCGACGAACATTTCTAACAACTTGCGTTTGATGGATCTGTCGCTACTCGGGAGTTCGTCGGTGAAGGTGTTGCGAGCCAACTGTTGGGTCAGTGTGCTGGCACCTTCGCGCCCTTTGCGCGCCCGCAAATTACGCGAAACGGCTCGGGCAATCCCAAAGTAATCCACACCGCCATGGCTGTAGAAACGGGAATCCTCGGCGGAAACCACGGCCTGTTGAAGATAGCGAGAGAGATCAACGAGCGGTTTCTCGTCGCGGTTTTTGATGAAGATACGCCCGATGATCTCGCCATTGCGGTCGAGGATCACGCTGGCGGATTCCATTTCTTTGAGGCGACGGTAGTCGAGGGCGCGGGCTTTGAGTTTCCAGGAGCCGTATTCCCATAAGCCCAAAGCTCCCACCAACAGTACACCTGCCGCGCCGATTTGGGTGCAAAGACGCACAAAGCCGAGAAAGCGGCTGCGAGGTTTGCGCTGGTTAACGGGCACGGTCATTGAGTGGTCTAGCAAGCTTCAGCTTTCTGCGACTCCTCGCAACTGCAAACAGCAAATGGTAGGTAATGGATGCGGCCGATGCACGTGCAGCTTCTTGTTCTCGCCTTAGTTCTCATTATGTCCCAGTTTTCGGCTTTAGCCCCCCCACGCCTCCCGCAGTTGTAAAACCTCCGCGGTCACCGTCAGCGGCCTTCCGGCGCATTGGTGCGCAGGCATCACGCCTAACCAACTACTGCTCAGAAACATTTCCTGCGCTGCCGCTACCTCGTTCCGCCTGAGAAGACGCTCTTTCGCCCTGAAGCGCGCCAGCACCCACGCACGTCCCACCCCATCACGGGCACCGCTTTCTAGGCAGGGCGTCGCCCAACCCTCCGGCGTTCTGAGAAAAACATTAGCCATGCAGGCCCCCACTAAAAAGCCATCTGGGTTGAAAAGCAGTCCCTCCTGCGCTCCTTCAACCTTTGCCTGCCGCAAGCTCTCTGCGTTCATCCAATAATTGGCGGTCTTGAGACCCCCAAAAGGCGGCACATGAGGGGCCTTCACCAATGTGACTGCATACCCGTCAGGTAAAAGTCGCCGCCGCTCCTCCAGCACCCCGGCTACCCGGCATTGCGTGACCTCGTCCGAAGGCGCGCCGTCTCCCGCCGTCACATACAGCCGAGCCACTCCTTCTTGGACGACCTGCGAAAAGAGCGCCTCCACCTTTTGCAATGCGCCCTCGGGCACGCCAAAGCCGCACCTCGCAGCGGCGACCTGAAGCCGCATGAGGTGTTCTTCCAAAAACTCGAGGTGCCCCGCTTTGACGCGGATGGTCTCAAACACCGCCATACCGTACCTAGTCCCGCGGTCGGAGAAGGGTAGCCCCTGGGCGGGGGCAAACTGGGCACCGTCCCATAGCCAGCTGTAGATGAGAGTTTTACGGCTCAAAATGTGTGACCCTTTCGCGTACAAAAATAGTCCCTACACCCAACCATATCCCCGGTACTCGTACTCAAAAGTGCCGTCCTGCTTACAGCTGACTACGCCGTAGCCCTCTGGATTACCCATCACCTTTCCGCGCCACCATAGTCCGCATACCGCGCCGCCCTGGATGTAAGTCGTGCGATTATAGTGAGCTAGCTCAATGCGCTCGTAAACGTGCCCGTGGCCGCTGAGCACGAGCTTGACGTTGTACTCACCCAAAACTTTGCGGACTGCGGCCGCATTGTTCACGAGGCTCTTGGGCCCTTCACCTTTGCGCGGATCGCCGTTTAGCTGGCTCCACACCGAAAAAAACGGAATGTGCGTGACCACAATGACCGGCTTGGTTTGACCGACCTGTTTCAAATCCGCCGCCAACCACGCCAGCTGCGCATCGTCGATCCAGCCATAGTATTCTTTGTTGAGCTCGTCGAACTGAATCGAGTCCAACAAGATAAAGTGCCACCCATTGTGGTCAAAGCTCCGGTAGGTTCGGCCCAGCCCGTACTTTTGGGCAAACAACGCTTTCCCAAACTCAGGTTCTGTCGTTTGGATCGTCCCTTTCGGTGCCCACCCCCCAATGTCGTGATTTCCAATCGTGTGATGCACGGGTAACCGCAATTCCTTCATGCACTCATCGTAAAGGGCCCATTGTGCCCGCACTTCCGCGGCGTCCACGGCCAGCCCGTCCATGATGTGGTCGCCGCCAGTGACGACAAACGCCGTTTCCGCCCCGAGTGCGTTCACGCTGTTTATACAGGCCCGCAGCCCCTCTGCTGCGCGTAGCTTCTCAGTGACATGAATGTCGGTTAAAAATGCAAAATTGAAGGCCCCGTCGCCTCCAGACTCCGCCCCGCGCGTCGTCTCCTCGGTAAGGCGGGACAATCCAAAAATGCCGGCGGCCACCCCGAGTAGGGAGCGGCGGCTGAGGGTGGGGGAGTTCAGGGAAGCCATAACGGCCACCTTCAAGGACTTGTTCGGGCTTTGCAACCCCACATCGTAAAGCCTAACAACTGTCACTTTACGGCTTTCGCTGGGGCCAACTTTGTTCTCTGCTACGCGGCATGCGCGAAGCTTCCCCCCGTTTCTCCAACCTCGCGCTAGGCCTTCTTCTTAGCCTAGCTGCGTTGCCTGCCGTTGCCATCGAGGAGTGGCCCCAGTTTCGAGGCCCGCTTGGCACCGGTCAGTCTTTTGCTAGTCCCCTTCCCATAGCGCCTTCCGAGAGCACCGGCGTGCGTTGGAAAACCGCGATTCACGGCAAGGCATGGTCGTCCCCAGTAATCTCGGGTCCGCGGATCTGGCTCACGACTGCCAGTGAAGACGGTGCCGAGCTGTCCCTTCTCGTCGTCCACCGTGAATCTGGAGAAATTCTTCGAGATGAGGTTGTTTATCGGGTTCAGAATCCACAGTTCTGCCACAAATTCAACAGCTACGCCTCACCCACCCCCGTGATTTCAGGCGGTAAGGTGTACGTTACCTTCGGCTCGCCCTACACGGCTTGTTTCGATGAAGAAACCGGTGCAAAGCTCTGGGAACGCACTGATTTCGTCTGCAACCACTACAGGGGCGCTGGTTCATCGCCTGTTGTTTGGGGCGATCTCTTGTTCATGAACTTCGATGGCAGCGATTTTCAGTACGTCGTCGCCCTCGACCGGCACACTGGGAAAAACGTCTGGCGTACAGAGCGTTCCGTCGATTTTAAGGATATCAACGCCGAAGGCAAAATCACTGGAGAGGGCGACTTCCGCAAGGCCTTCGCCACTCCGATCATCACTGACTGGCAGGGGAGTCCGCTTCTGATCAGCAGTGGGGCGAAGTGTCATTACGCCTATGAGCCGTCAACCGGCAAAGAGTTATGGCGGTTTGAGGAACGTGCGCAGCATAGTGCCAGTAGTCGACCCCTGGTCTGGGATCATAAAGTGTTCTTTCAAAGTGGCTTTAAGGGGCAAATCCTCGCAATAAAACTCGGCGGTACCGGGGTTTTGGAGGAAACTCAGCTCGCTTGGCGTCTCAAAAAGGCCGTGCCCAGTAAACCTTCCATGCTCCTCTCCGACGGGGCACTCTTCATGGTGGATGATTCTGGGATTGCCTCCTGTGTGGATGCCTCAACTGGTGAAGTGCTTTGGACCGAACGTGTTGGCGGTAATTTCTCGGCCTCACCCTTACTTGCCGATGGCCGGATTTATGCCTGCAACGAGGAGGGCAAAGTGACGACCTTCGCTTCCGACAAGACAGGATTCCACCTGTTGGGCGAGGGAACTTTTGAAAGCGGCTTCATGGCTTCACCGGCAGCTGTCGGGAGCGCGCTCTATCTGCGCTCCAAGACGCACCTGTACCGCCTGGAATCGCAGCGGTGAGAAAAAAGGTCTCTTTTTTTGAGAAAAAACATTGCACACGACGGGGGACTGTTTAAATTTCCTCTTCCTGTGAGGGAAAAGCACCGCTAGCTCAATTGGTAGAGCGCGTGACTCTTAATCACTAGGTTGTTGGTTCGATTCCAACGCGGTGCACTTTTCCCATCTCAAATTAAAGTTTAGTTGTATGTGCAAGTGCGAATAGGACTATTCGCAGTTCACCCTGACGGTCACGCATGACGCTGGATCGTCACCAACGCGTTAGAGTCGATTTCTAGTCGGGAGCCATTCCTTCAAGAACAAGACTGGCATCGGATGGGCCTCACCCGCGAGAAACGGACCGCGCCGAATGCTGATCAGAGGCGACGGGCTACCACCTCAGGAAACTTTGCCGACGTCAAGAGTTGCACCGTGCACTGGTAAACGATGGCGCATCTCAAACATTGGCAATGGCCTATGTTCACAATACCCGTGGGATAGAACATACTCACGTCCGTTCGCCCCTCGAAATCCGTAAATAAGGAGGACGCGCTAGCAGGCGGGTCACACAGACCGTCCTTTCAAACTAAATCGCCGCTCAGGTGGGCGGTGCCTGCCAGAACGGCATAGAAATCATGGACCAAGGCACCAAAAACATCGTAAGTCCACCAAAAGAGCAAAACTACGGGCCATCTGCACCCAGTGAATCTACATCAATTCTTTCTGAATTTCGACATCCCGACCCTAGCGTCAGCGCTCTGTACCGTCCAGTGATTCAAATACGGCCCACCTCAAAATGGCTTTGGCTGAACTGGGGGGAGGAGCTGTGGGAATTTCGCGACCTGCTATTCAGCCTGGCATCACGCGATCTTAAGCTTCGCTATCGTCAAACTGCACTCGGCGTTCTTTGGGTCGTATTCCAACCCGTAGCCGGTGCAGGAATCTTCACGCTCGTGTTCGGTTGGGTAGCAGGTTTAGCGAAACATAAAGACTCCTACTTTCTCTTCTCACTAAGTGGCCTGCTCGTCTGGAACGCATTCCAATCCACACTGGGTAAAACAAGTATGGCCCTGCTCGGCAATGCCGCTTTAGTAGCGAAAGTTTATTTCCCAAGACTGCTGCTGCCTCTCGCAACAATCCTGTCCACATTGGTTGACTTCGGAATCGGATTGGTGGTTTTTGTCGTTGTTGGTGCCTTCTCCCACTGGCACCCCACTGCGACTGCACTGCTAGCCTTGCCTCTGTGGATCGGAGCAGCCTTGGCAGTCTCTACCGGTCTCGGACTGCTGGCGGCTTCGATCATGACGCGGTTTAGGGATGTTCAGCACGTTTTACCAATGCTGCTCCCATTCCTAATGTATGCTAGCCCAGTAGCCTATAGTGTTTCGGCCGTTCCTGAACGCTGGCGATCAATCTTTCAATGGAACCCTGTCACTTGGATTCTAGAGGGCACTCGTGCTGCTTTGCTCGCTGGAGAGACTGTCCCTTGGCCATGGGCCACTTACACCATCGCAACAAGCATCTGTATCTTAATGAGCGGACTGTGGTGCTTCCGTCGTATGGAAAGGAGCTTCGCCGATGTCCTCTAAGAAACGAAAAACAATCGAAGCCCGCTCATTATCCAAAAGTTATTCGATTT
This sequence comes from uncultured Spartobacteria bacterium, assembly GCA_903916085.1. Taxonomy (GTDB): domain Bacteria; phylum Verrucomicrobiota; class Verrucomicrobiia; order Chthoniobacterales; family Chthoniobacteraceae; genus Chth-196. Next base: position 1,083 of record CAIWVL010000294.1, on the reverse strand, counting down.
CGAAAGCGCAAGCATCTTGGCGAAAACGAGCGTCACTCACCACATTTCAAGCTCTTTCCAATGTCTCATTCAGCATAGCATCAGGGGACGTAGTCGGAATTATCGGCCGCAATGGTGCCGGAAAAAGTACACTACTCAAAATCCTCACCCGCATAACCGCCCCCACTGAAGGTGAGGCTGATCTGTGGGGACGCGTTGGTAGCCTTTTGGAAGTGGGAACCGGCTTTCACCCTGAACTAACTGGTCGAGAAAACATTTTTCTCAACGGGTCAATTCTTGGAATGCGGCGATCGGAAATACGATCAGAGTTTGACGCGATCGTTGCCTTTGCGGGTGTCGAGCGTTTCCTTGATACTCCTGTAAAGCGCTATTCAAGCGGTATGCACGTGCGCTTGGCCTTCGCAGTTGCAGCCCACCTCCGATCAGAAATACTTCTGATTGATGAGGTTCTTGCCGTAGGCGACGTTGAATTTCAAAAACGTTGTCTTGGCAAGATGCGAGACGTTGCTGGCAGTGGACGCACTGTTCTTTTCGTAAGTCATCACATCCATTCCGTAACCGCACTTTGCACCCGGCTCCTGGTTTTGGATCAAGGAAAACTCGTGCACGATGGCCCCGTTCAGTCAGGCATCGCGAACTATATGGCAGGCATGTTTAGTCCCCTCCAAGCTAATCTAGCGAACGCTCAGCGCCCCGGAACTGGAGAACTTCGAGTCATTCAGGCTGCAACAAAACGCGATTACTATGAATCTGCCGAATTAAAACATGTTCACTTTACACTTGAACGTCGCCTTCCGTTTCAAGGCCGGTTCTTTATTTCACTACACCTTATTGATCCCCTAGGTACGGTAGTCGTTCAATGTGATTCTCGAGTTATCGGAATGTGGTTTGATTCAGAACCAAAGATGGAATTCGATTTCCTAATCCGTACGCCCTGGCTAAAACCCGGAACATACCAAGTTGATATCTTCATTTGTGCATTAGGGTTTATCGATCAGTGCGAACATGCATGTAATCTAAATGTGTTACCGATTTTACCCTATCCAGGTGTGGCAGGCAGTGAGGCTACAGCCAACGGAATCG
>CAIWVL010000293.1 GCA_903916085.1 uncultured Spartobacteria bacterium | reverse complement strand
TCCCAAAGTCACAGGCGACCGTCTCACCACTTGCCGAGATGTAGGGCAGTCGGCCTAGCCAAGTTTCCGGCAGACACATTTTTTGCCAAACGGCGGGAGAACAGGGGGCAGGCTGTGAGCCGCCGGCAATTCCCACAATTTCCGCCCCGTAGAGGCTACGGGTGGATTGGAGTTTTTCTCGGAGGTTGGGCTCTTCGAGTCGCAGATTCCACGCGGCAAGAACGCACCACTCGTAACCTCGCTCGAAATAGTGCTTCAGTTTGCGATTCCAGCTTCTGGGCGTCGACGCCGGGCCGGGCGGGATTATGTCAAGTTTCCAGTCCGGACTTTCCTTAAAGTCTGTCACTAAGGGAGACGACTGCTCGGGTGGGAGCGTGCTCATCCGGGTGACGAGCACATTTGGCCGTTGGACCTGCTGCACAACCTCTCTCCCTCGCTCTAGTCCGACGAGCGCTAATTCTGAAGCAGCCTGGCGGTGCCCGTTTGCGCGTAGGAGACGGGAAAGTCCGAAGTAGGGTTCGGGCAGGTGCGGAGCGAGCGCAAACACCTCAGTGTATAGAGTCGCAGCTTCTTCCTTGCGTCCGATGAGGGCGAGCGTTTCTGCGAGGTCGTTCAGCAGGAACGCATTTCTTGGCTCAGAAGCTCGTCCCATCTCCAGCAGTTCCACTGCCTTTTCGCGAGCGCCGTTTTGGCGGGCGATCAAGCCCACCACATGCGCAAAAAGAGCGTTGGCTGGATCTGCTTCGAGTCTCGCGCAATAAGCCTCAATGCGGGAATCTGGGAGTCCTTCTTCCAGGGTTTCCCAAAAAAGAAGGCGTGCTTGAGGCGTCTCCGAGTTCATCGCGTGATTTGCCGAAGGCTGAGTTGAGGAATTCCTCGTGGGCAGGTTAGTCTAGTGAACGGTGCCGGGGGAAATGTTACGGCAACTCAAGCTCACCCTCCCTGCCAACCTGCTTCAGTAAGGCCTGTGTTTCCTCCAACAGTTCAGTATTGTTCTGGTCGTGGTATAGGGCGCAGATGAGAAAATCTGCGGCTTCGTCTAAGCGATCCTGCCCTTTGAGAAGGGTCGCGATCCGGTGGAGGGTTGCGGAGTCTGGGTTTTCTTGGTCCACAGAATCGGCGAGAAGCGCGAGGCCGACATCCATTTGGCCGACGTCAAACATGACGGAGGCGAGAGCTTGGAGGGCTTGCGGGTCGTTTGGGCTTTGCTCGAAAACCTCGGAGAATGTCTGGGCACATTCATCGAAGCGTTTTTCGATCGCCAGTTCTTTTGCCTCGGAAACAAGGCCGTTAATCTGTTCAGACATGGGCATAGGTTGAGCAAACTGAGTGCCATTCAGTTTCTTTTTTGGAAGACTCCTGGGTTGACCTTGTACATGCCTGCAAATGTGCGTGTGGAGGGTGATTTGGGGCATTGAACTGGGCGAGAGAGGTGCTACAAGCAAGTGCCGGAGCGGTCATGTGTCGGAGTTCGAGCCGTTTTTTAGGAGGGATCGGGAGAAAAGAGCGTTCGGGTGGGCGGAGTCGCGTTTTTGGCTGGGCTAGTGGGGCGTTCCTCTGAGGCGGAGCTCTCTTTTCGGCTGAAAGAAAGTCATCTTTTTTTCTAAAGAAAATCAGTCAAATCGCCTACTAGACAAGTGAGGAGACGTGTGTCTCTTCGAATTAACCCCAAAAATTTCCACCGCGAGCCTGTAAGGGCAGGTGGAGGCCCTTAGGTATAACATTCCATCACTATGATCTCCATCAACACGAACACGTCTTCGACGCTGGCCTCGTACAACCTCCAGAAGTCTAGCGACCTGCTCCAGAAGAGCTTAGCGCGTCTCTCTAGCGGGTCCCGTATCGCAAGCTCCAGCGACGATGCCGGCGGTCTCGCCGTCTCCCTCAAGCTCAGCTCCGCGATCAAGCGGACCTCAGACGCATCTGCCAACGTTTCCAACGCCCTTTCTCTGCTCCAGGTCCAGGCTGGTTCCTTGAAGTCAGCAGCCTCCGTGCTCGATCGTCTCTCCGAACTCGCTACCTTGGGCAGCGACGTGACCAAGTCCTCTTCGGACGTGGCCAACTACTGCACCGAGTACACCAGCTTGGTGAGCGAGTTGAACACCCTCACAAGCGATGCTTTCAATGGTGTTTCACTGTTCAGCGGCACCACGGGTACGCTGTCGGTCTACATCTCTCAGGACGGCTCGCAATCGATGGGCATCTCTCAGCACAACCTGACAGGCGCTTACTCTGCGGTTACCGACTTCTCTTCCGTCACTGCGAATAACGTTTCCAAGTTGACCGACGCCGTGCAGTCTCTCGCCACCATCATGGCGACCAATGGCGCTGAATCCAGCCGCGTGCAGTTCGCTCTGGATTCTCTCAACTCTGGACAGGTCGCTTTGGAATCCGCTCTGAGCCGCATCTACGACGTCGATGTTGCTTCGGAAACGGCCAAGCTTGCTCGTGCGAACATCCTCGTGCAGTCCGGCGCTGCGATGCTCACCCAGGCGAACGCTTCCCAGTCCATCGCCCTCAAGCTTCTCCAGTAAGCTCTGCTTACCAGACAGTTTCTTTGAAAAACCTCGTCCTGTTCGCAGGGCGGGGTTTTTTTCTATCCAGTGGAGGGGTGGGGCCGTGTTCAGCCTCGCAATCGCACCACGCCCTCAGCGGCGCGACTCCCCGTGGCGAAGCAGCCTTGCATCAAATAACCGCCAGTCGGTGCTTCCCAGTCCAGCATTTCACCTGCCACGAACACATTGGGCAAAGCCCGCACCATCAACCATTCATCCAACGCTTCGAACCGTACGCCGCCCGCACTGGAAATGGCCTCATCGACTGGACGTGGGCGAGTCAGCCCAATGGGACACGCTTTCACAAACTCCGCCGTTTCCGTTGCAGATTGAAAAGGGCGTCCGTCCCGGAGGCCGCTTAGTAGACCATAGGCAGCGTCTCCAAGGCGCCAGCGCAACTGGCCCTCCTCAAGAAAATTGCGACGCGCGCTACCGAGGCGGGCGACCAGGCTTTCCACGCTCGATCCGGGCTTGAAGTCCACGGTAAGCAGCGGCTTTTCCATTTGCCGGAGTGCACCAGAAAGCGCGTACAGAGCACCGCCTTCCAGCCCGTAGCGAGTCACTAAAAGCTCGCCACGTCGTCTGTTCATCCCTGCGCTGGCACTGACGTTTTTGAGCGGCATCCCTTCGCAGGCCGCGAGCACGGCCGGGGGCCATTCGCATTCCCAGCCGCAATTGGCGGGTTGCAGGGGTGCCACCGCGATGCCCATATTTTCGACGAGGTGAACCCAATCGCCCGTGGAGCCAGTGGCGGGCCAGGATTTCCCTCCCAACGCGAGGACTACCGCGTCTGCTCTGACTTGGGGCGTGTCTGAGCCGTGCGCGAAGTCCAGTTCCAAACGGTCCGCGTGTCTGAGTCCCATCCAGCGATGGTGCATGCGAAACTCCACGTTTAGCGCACGTAATCGCGCCACCCAGCGACGCAGCAGCGGCGCGGACTTCATTTCCTTGGGATAAACTCGGCCTGTTCCAGCAGCGAAGGTTTCGATTCCCAGGCTCGTCGCCCATGTGCGCAGCATTGCCGGGTCAAACCCGCTCAAGAGCGATTCCCAACGTCGGCGCGTCTCTCCAGATTGCACCGCCGCTGGCTCTCCGGTTTCGCGGTAACGCTCGACGAACGTCTCGCTCGGCTCTTCATGCGTGATGTTCAACCCGCCCCGGCCTGCCACCAAAAACTTCCTTCCCACGGACGGCTTCGCGTCAAAAAGGGTGACCTTGATTCCCGCAGAAGCGGCGACTTCAGCGGCGCGCAATCCGGCGGGACCACCACCGATGACTGCGAGATGAAAGGTGTTTCCCTTCGAGGCCGGGCTTTTGGGTGAGGCGTCAGGCATCGGAGAGAATCAGACTTCGAGCACCACGGGTGCGCTGGAGAGGATTTTGACGCCGCTGTCAGTGACAACCACCACGTCTTCAATGCGCGCGCCTCCGACCCCAGGCCAGTAAATCCCCGGTT
>CAIWVL010000292.1 GCA_903916085.1 uncultured Spartobacteria bacterium | reverse complement strand
TGACCCAACCGACGTCTGCGGTGCACCAGTAGACGTCTTCGTCGCGCAAGTCGAAGACGTACTTAGAGGTCATGTAAGCGCCTAGAAGGTAGCCTCCTGTCGTGTGCATAATGCCCTTCGGCTTGCCTGTGGAGCCGGAGGTGTACAGGATGAAAAGGGGATGCTCGCTATCCAGAGGGATGGCAGGGCAGTGCGCGTCCACCTTCTCCATTTCGGTGTGCCACCACAGATCGCGTTCAGGCGTCATGGCGACTTCCTGACCGGTGCGTTTGAAAACGATGACGCCGCGCACGGTCTGGGCGTCGCCCTTGAGAGCGTCGTCTACGTTGCGCTTGAGTCCGACGACGCTGCCGCGCCGGTAGCCGCCGTCTGCGGTGATGACGAGGACCGCCTGTGAATCGCTGATCCGGTCGCGGATGGCTTCTGCGCTAAAGCCGCCGAAAACAACCGAGTGTGTGGCACCAATGCGGGCGCAGGCCAGCATTGCAATGGCAGCCTCTGGCACCATGGGCATGTAGATGATCACACGCTCGCCCTGCTTTACGTCGTGGGCTTTGAGCACGTTAGCGAACTTACACACCTCGCGGTGTAACTGCTGATAGGTCAGCGTCCGCTTTTCCCCGGGCTCGCCTTCCCACAAAATCGCGGCCTTGTTTTGGCGCGCTGTGCCGAGATGCCGATCGAGGCAGTTTTCAGACACGTTCAGTTTGCCGTCTACGAACCACTTTGCGAAGGGTTCCTTCCATTCCATGATGTGGGACCACTTCTGCTGCCAAACGAGCTCCGAAGCTTCACGGGCCCAGAAGGCTTCAGGCTGATGGATGGATTCCTCCCAAAGCGCCTTGTACTCGGCCATGCTGCCGATCCGGGCTTTTTTAGAAAATTCTGCGGAGGGTGTGAAAACGCGCGTTTCAACCAGGTGCGACTCGGTGTTCTTGGAAGTCATGGGGAGGAGTGGAAAGAAGGCCATAGACAACGCCTTCCCGGGTTCCAGCGCAAGCGCACACGCCACAGAAGATGTGGTTTCGCAATCTTTACGCGGTTCTGTCCGAGGGCGGCAGCAGGCGGGCGCGCTGGTCCCGTAACGGCAGGCGAATGGTGAATTCTAGCCCCTCGCCGTCGTGCGAAACTAAGTCGATCTCCCCCCCGTGTTCGCGGACGATTCGGCGCACGATGAGCAGACCGAGACCTGAGCCCGTTTTTTTAGTCGTAAAATAAGGGTCGAAAATCTTGCTCATGTGGGCGGGCGAAATGCCGCCACCTGTGTCTATGAACGTGATTTTGATGAAGCGGTCTTCAAGCGTGGACTCAATGCGCAAGAGGCCTCCAGGACGCATGGCCTGAAACGCGTTTTTGATGATGTTAAAAAACGCCTGCTTGATTTGGGTACGATCCACTTCGGCGAGCGGCAGATCGGTGCGCAGCTTTTGTTCGACGCGAATGGAGCGGTCGGCCATTTCGGGGAGCAGGAACTCCACGGTTTCGCGAATGAGCGTGTTCAGATTTTCCAGGCCCAGCGTGAGATGCGCCGGGCGAATCGCTCCCAAAAACTGCTGCACAATGGAGTCCAGCCGCTCAATTTCGCCCTTGGCAACGTCTAGAACGTCTTTGAGTTCGCGCCGGACAGGTTCGGGCACTTTTTTGAGGCGTCGATCCAGGAGCTGTAGGTGGATGTTTAACGAATTGAGCGGGTTACCAATCTCGTGTGCCACTCCTGCGGCGAGGAGAGTGAGGGCTGATAGTCTCTCGCTGTGGATGGTTTCCTCCGTGGAACGCCGGTTTTCTGTGATATCGCGCAGGATCACGGCGAACCCCACCGGTTCGCTCTCGAAGTCTTCGGAGGAGCGTTTGTCGGCGGGTTTTTCGAGCCGCATGGGCTCGATGTAAAAGTTCACGAACCTGTGTTGTGGATAGAAAACCTCCACGTCGCGGGAGACGACTTTGCCAGTTTCAAGCAAGTCTTCCCAAGCGATCCCCCGCAAACACTCCCGGATGGGTGCGCCCATGCTGTGCTCGCGGTTGAGACCGAAGAGTTCGCAGGCGCCTCGGTTGAGGTAGTTTACCCGGCCTTGGAGGTCGGTGACGATGACGCCCTCATGGATCGCGTTGAAAATGGTTTCGAGGAACCCTTTTTCATCCGCTAACCGCAGTAGATAACTCTCCAGATCCTCCGAGCGCACGCGCCCGATGCGTTCGATCAGTTTGTCGAGGAATCCGGAATTCATGAGAGGAGGGGAGATGAAAAATGATGGATCTGTGGCGAAGGCCCGTGGAGTCGCGAGCCTCGGCAGCCCCAAAGGGGGGCGAGCTAATTCCAGCCTAGGGCAACGCCCTAGGTTTTGGATGAAAAAGTCCACAGCCCTGTAGGGGCATCTTAAATCGAGCCATGTTTTGGGCCGCCCTTACAGGGCTGATTTCACATGACCGGCAATCCTAGGGCGTTGCCCTAGGCTGTCATAACTCGCCCCTTTGGGGCTCAGGAGGTCCGCCCTGCATGCGTCATTCCTCGTCGTACAGCCCCCTCGCGGGGGCTTCCGATAAAGTACAGTTACGCGTGGGCCATCAACTCGCGGACGTAGGCTGAGGGCAGGTAGTCCTCAATGACCACGTGCATGGCACCGTCACGGAAAACGCGGGCTTGTGGTACGCGGATTTCAGGCGTTTTGGTCGAGCTAAATAGGATGTCGTCGTGCGTGGCATTCAGACGGCTCGCGAAACGGTCCGGGGTGAGCTTTCCCCCTAGATGATCGCTGCGACCCGTGGCGACGTGCAGCGTACCCAGGATTTTCTCATCCTGAATGTCCCGGCCGCTCGGAGGGAGTTCCTGAGTCCCAAAACCCAGTTCGCCTAACTCGCCCGTGACCGGGTCAAAGGTGAGCTTCGCGTTGTGCGCTTCAATCACGGCGGCGTCGCCGGAAAGTAGGCGCGCGCTAACAATACGGCCCCCTGTGACCGTCATCATCCCCAAGGTGCCGTCCTCGTATTTCATGGGGAACGAACCTTCAGCCCCGACTGGAACGAAGTACACTTCGCCTGCGGGCAAATTGGCCACATCGGGTTCTTTGCCGGGGCAAAGGCCATGGCTTTTCTGGGCTTCTTGCTGGCCGAGTTCAAGTCGGAGGGTCGCAGATTCGCCTGCCACGAGGAAGTCGATCTCCACGCGGTCTGCCCGTGTGAGGCCCGAACGGAAGCGTTCCGCGAGAACGCTCACTTCGTTGTAATTAACGGCTAGCCCGGTGCTTAGGATGATCGGGTTGAGCCCGTGCAAGGTCGCGCCACGGAAGCCGAACTGTTTGGCGGAGGCAGTGAGCGGGGCCGTGGCTGAGTAGGTCGAAACGCAGAGAATCAGGTCGTACTTGGTGTAAACGGCTTCCTCAAGAGTGTGGGTTTTGCCGTGTACGTCAACGCATGTGTCGGGCAAGTCGAGGTTGCTGCCGCCGGTGATTTCGTAGGCGAACATTTCGCCGCCCGTCATGCCGAGTTCGCTCAGAACACCATTGCGCAGACCTTCATGGAAGACTTCGAAGGCGTGGCGTTGGATCGTAAAAAGTGGCTCCTTCAGGAAGGCGAAATCCGCCATGAGCGCGGGCTTCGGAAGGTCAATGAGGATGCAGACGCGTGCGCCTTGAGTCGGGGGAAATACGGTGCTGAGCAAACGGCTTAGGCTGAAGGGAGGGAACGTACGCTCGCTGTAGGCGTTGGTCATGGGGCTCACCGGAGGGTGGGATCGGTTGATTTCGTGCATTTACTTGGTGGTGTGATCTGGAGTGTTTCGGTGAGAGCGGCACCGGGGAAGCGGAAAATGGGAAGAAAAGAAGCTTGGTGTGTAACTTGCACAAGTGGAGCGTGGCTCAATGGCTCTCGGTCTCTGGCGGCAGTCCGAAGTGTGCCCGCAAGGCCACGCGTCTGTGGGCGAAAATACGGCGCAGTTCTGGTTCTACAAGAAAGCGCTCCACGAGTCCTGCGCCGGGCATCCAGCTTAGGGGGACGGCATACTGCACATCGTCAATGACGAGCGTACCTTCTTTTTCTGCGCGAAAGGAATGGCGATGATTCCACAGCGCGTATGGGCCCTTGAGTTGGACGTCGGCAAAATGAAAGGGTGGCACCCATTCGGTGATCTCAGAGCGCCAACGCATCGGGATGCGATGCAGTCGGACTTCATAATCAATGATGGTCCCGGGGCGCATCGTAATGGGGGAGGGAGTCAGAATCCGAAAGCCAACCCAAGGCGGGGTCACCTTCTCCAAATTTTGGGCTTGGGAAAAGAAGTCGAACACTTCGTCCAAGGGAATGGGGACCCACTGTTCTTGGTGGAGAGTGCGGATTTTCGGGGTCACTTGGAGGTGGGATGCCTGCGAAGGGCGGCTAGTTCAATGTCCAAGTCTTCGAGCGAGGCTAGGACACGAGCCCCGGCTTTCTTTAGAGCTGGCAGGTAGGCGTGGGCGGCGCTGCCGCCCACGAGCAGGCGTACGTGCTCGGGGAG
>CAIWVL010000291.1 GCA_903916085.1 uncultured Spartobacteria bacterium | reverse complement strand
ATCCTCATCTCGCTTTTCCCGTTCCATTCTTGGGCAGCGCCGGCCTACGCTTCTGCGCCCACTCCCGTTGCAATGCTGCACTCGGGCGTTCTCAAAAAGTTCGGCTTGTACGGAATCATCCGACTTGTGGTGCCCTTTCTCCCACAGCCGTTCCAACAACCTGTCTGGGGAAATTGGACGGCTCAGGACCTTCTGCTGGCCGCCCTCCTGGGAAACATTCTTTACATCGGGCTCGTGACCATCGCTCAGCGTAAGTTGGATTACGTCATTGGTTATTCAAGCGTGATGCACATGGGATACGTTTTCCTGGGCATCGCCTCAATGAACATCATTGGTCTTAGTGGCGCCTGCCTCCTGATGTTTTCGCATGGCCTTTCAGTCGCAGCTTTGTTCGCCATCGCCGGTACGCTGCGTGAGAAAGAGGGTTCGCTCGCTTTTGACCGCTTGGGCGGTGCCTCGAAAACAGTTCCTTTCCTCGGGATCACCTTCGCAATGGCTGCGTTTGCGTCGATCGGTCTCCCCGGATTCTCCAACTTCGCAAGTGAAATGATGGTGTTCTTTGGCGGGTTTAAGGACGGCGCAACCCCCTTTCTAAAGACCTCCACGGTTCTTGCGCTGTGGGGCGTTGTGATCTCTGCGGTTTACATGCTGCGTGCTTACAAAGCCACGTTCCTCGGTGAACCCACCGCGACTTCCCTCAAGTGGACTGACCTTTCCGACACCCCTCGTCTGGCCATCGCTCTGCTTCCTATCGCCCTGCTCGTAGGCGGCTTTTTCCCCCACTACTTCCTCAGCTACCTCAAACCTACACTGGAGGCGGCTCTCCGCTAGTTGACCATGTTTCCGCCCATCACTCTCGAAATTCTGGTTCTCGCTTTAGGATTCATCCTTCTACTGGCGGAATCTTTCTCCTCAAGCAGCAGCAAGCGTTCACTCGCAAAGATCGCTATATTCTGTCTCGGTTGGGTGTTCGCTTTCAGCTTCTTTACCGACGCGGCTCCCGCCCTGCCGGAACCCGGAAGCTTTTGGAACTTCTACAGCGCGGATCCCGTTTCCATGGTATTTAAGCGCATCGCACTCCTCACCACCATGGGGGTGCTTTTAATGGCACTCGAATACGAACCGGTCCTAGCCGCGAACATCCCGTCAGCACGTCAAGGTGCGGGCACGGGTGAATTCTTCGTTCTGCCTCTGTTCACATGCGCCGGACTGATGCTTTTGGCCTCGGCAGTAGACTTGGTCATGGCCTTCGCTGCTCTCGAGCTCGTGACCATCTCGTTTTATGTCATGGTAGCCTACATGCGCCGCAGTCACGCTTCCCTCGAAGCCGGTGTGAAATACCTCATCCTGGGTGCACTCAGCACCGGTTTTTTTGTGTACGGCATCACGTGGATCTTCGGTCTCACAGGCGAAACCCACTTTGCTAAGATTGCTGTCAAACTAGCCTCCCTGCATGGCTCAGATCCTGCGATTCTGTTTGCCTTGGCTCTCGTTCTCGTCGGCCTCGGCTTCAAAGTTGCAGCGGTTCCCTTTCAAGGCTGGGTGCCCGATGTCTACCAAGGCGCGCCCACCCCAGTAACTGCATTTCTCTCTGTGGGCTCGAAGTCAGCTGGCTTCCTGCTACTACTGCGCGTTCTCGAACCGTTCCTTGGCGTGGCTTCCATTGCCCCCAAGGTTTTACTCGTATTGACTATCTTAGCTGGGGCAACCCTTGTCTTTGGAAATCTAGCAGCGCTCCCGCAGAACAATTTCAAACGGCTTTTGGCTTATTCCAGCATCGGTCACGCCGGATACCTGCTCATGGCGGTGGCATGCGTTGGAGCTGCACCCTCCGCGTTTGGCAGCGTAGGGTCTACAGTCGGATTTTATCTGTTCGCCTATCTGCTAATGACTTTACTGAGCTTCCTGGTGCTCACGGTCGTTTCCAAGCACTCTAAGGGTGAAGAAATCCAGCATTTCAACGGTCTATCCAAGCGTTCTCCCTGGTTAGCCTTCGGGTTGCTCGTGTCCATGTCTTCATTAGCGGGCGTCCCTCTCACTGCGGGCTTCTATGGCAAGTTTCTTGTCTTCGCGCAGGCGGTAAACGCTCATCATTGGGGGCTGCTAACACTGGGCACAATCACTGTGGGAGCCGGATTTTACTTCTACCTCCGGGTCGTTGCAGCCATGTACTGGAATGAACCCACGGAATCTTCCCCGATCGAACTCACAACACTCACGAAAATAACGGTGGGCGCACTAGTCGCAGGGATCCTCTTTTTCGGAGTTAATCCAAAGCCTGTTCTTTCCGCTCTGCAGCAGCAAACCGCTCCTACGACTGTCTCGATACACTAGTCGTCACCGTACTTGGCATCTAAAAAAGCGTACACTCCCGTTCGGAGTGTACGCTTTTTTGTGCCTGCTCATTAGTCGTCCCTGAAAGAGCCGCATCAATGCGCCCGACAGGGCCTACATCTCGCAAAAATCGCACCCGCCAGCGTGGCTTTTGGTCAACGATTGGGGAGATCGGCGTATAAAATCTTAGCTTATCGCGCATCATTACTTCCATGAGGATAAAGCGTTACAAAGTATCGTCCCAGCCAACTGCATCTACCGCTAAAAAACTTGCTACTGCACTCTGGGCGCTATGCAACACCCCATCCGACGAATGCGGCATCGCTCCCACGCTCAGATCCTTGACTTAGCCCTTCGCTATCAACAGAGCGCCTTATCCCGCAGCAACTTTGCCCAAAATGAGGGCATCTTCCTCCCACCCTCCACCGTCATCTGTAAATCGCCTCCGCGGCATCCGCCGCTCCATCACGATGACGAAAACCTGCGCCGTCATAAACCTAAAAACAGCACTTATTGCCCACCTGAGAATGGGCTGTTTTTGGGTTGTTTTTACTCTGTAAACCGTTGTGTTTCAGAGTTTTAAAGGATGTGGGTGGGGAGGGACTCGAACCCTCAACCAACGCCTTAAAAGGGCGCTGCTCTACCATTGAGCTACCAACCCGACGTCATACTAAGGCCGCCACACAGCCTCAGTCAGGTGCGTAGGGTGGTTGCAAACTTGTCTCAGATCAAGCCCAAAATAACGCCCTTTCGCAAGAGCTGGTGCCTCCGAAATAAACAATTAATCCACAGGTGTTTAACTGCATTTCGTCGATCGTCGCTACGCACGCAAGGGCTCAAGAACGACCTGCGGTAAATTTGGCCCATTCGAAATCTATCCATCGGCGAAATTCACGCTGAAACACCGAGACGGCAAACCTCTGCGCGTTTTCACAGAGAGCACACGGGTCGAAATGCGTTTTCTCTAACACTTCAACAGCCTCCATCACGGATTCCGGCGTTTGTTCTCCGAAGAGAAGTCCAGTGACTCCATGGATAACCGTTTCGCGAGCACCCCCTTTTCCATAGGCGATGACCGGCGTGCCAACTGCCTGTGCTTCCACTGGCGCAATCCCGAAGTCCTCTTCTGCACCAAACACAAGAGCCTTGGCCTCAGCCAACGCCTCTGTAACCGCATGCTGTGGAAGTCGGCCTAGGAGCCGCACATTCGGCGGCAGTCCTTTTTCAAGATTCCTTCGTTCTGGACCTTCACCAATCACATGGAGCGTTCGATCCGGCATTCGGCGAAAAGCCTCGATAAGCAGGTCCACCCGTTTGTAGGGAACTAGTCGACCCAAGCTGACGTAGCAGGATCGTGGCACGACGGTTGAGCGGACGCCCTCGGCCAAGGGCAAGAATACCGGGGGATAGATTACTTTAGCTTGGCGGTGGTATACCTTCCAAATTCTACGAGCTACAAAACGTGAGTTAGCAGCAAATGCATCCACCCCATTAGGTGTGCGACAGTCCCAAAGCCGAATGTAGTGTAATAAGGCCCGCGCCAAAAAACCACTCAGTCCCGAGCTATGACCGCTCTGGCGCAGATACTGTTCCTGTAGGTCCCACGCATAGCGCACCGGAGTGTGACAATAACACAAATGCAACTGGTCGGGCCCCGTTAGAACACCTTTGGCCACGGCATAAGAGCTTGAGACTACCAGATCATAAGAAGAAAGATCAAAATACTCAACGGCCAACGGCATCAGCGGTAAATAAGAACGATAAAAGCGACGCGCACCGGGTAAATCCTGCAAAAATGACGTGTGCACCTTTTTGCCATTGAGAAAGGCCCGCTCGGATTCTGGGATAAAATCCAAAAGACTAAAAAGGTGAGCCTGCGGCAGCACATTTAGAATTTCCCCCAAGACTCGCTCAGCGCCTCCAACCTCCGGGAGCCAATCGTGGACAATCGCTACGCGCCTGGGAGTGCCCGAATGCTGAGACAGAACGTCCGATGCTGGACCATCCAATGATGGGCTTTGCATGAGTACATTCACTTGGCAGCGGCAGAAGAATGCCGACGAGGTTCAGCAACAGAATCAGGGACACTTGACCCGAGTGACTCAGGCTCAAGTTTGTGTGATGGTTGATTTCGAGGAATCCGAGGCACGGGCGAGCCGTCCTCAATCCAACTCCACTTCCGATTGGCATAAATTCGCTCATCCGCTATCGCGGCCCATTCAGACTCCACTTCCCGAGCGACTCGATCAGCCTGAAAATGACGCAGGGCTCTGATTCTTGCCGCCACCGAGAGATCGCGACGTCTGGGAGTGTCTCGAAGCAAAGATTCAACAGCATGACTAAGTGCTTCGGCGTCGTTCATAGGAAATAAAACCCCACATTCCCCATTCGCGAGTAACTCAGGGACGCCCCCGCCCCGAGAGCCCACAACTGGCACACCCGCCGCCATGGCCTCTAGAACCACGTTTGGGCAGGGATCTGGCGCAGTGCTGGCATGCACGAGTACATCCCACGAACGGATCCTAGAAGCAACGTCGTGCACAAAACCGGCAAAATGCACATGTTCCCGAAGCGCATTTGAGTCGGCAAAATCATAAAGCTGGTTTGCGTATGCGTCTTCTCCGAAAAGAGGACCGCCGATAACTTCAAACTGCACGTCAATTCCCCGGCCTATGAGCTTCGAAGCGGCTTCAAGAAACAAATGCTGCCCCTTCCACGCACACAGTCGCCCAACAATTCCCACCTTCCATTTTGGGTTGAGGCACTCACTGGAATGAATGGTGAATGGATCTTGCGCAGGTTTATCCAGAGGAAAGGTAACTTCATTCTGAAAAAAGGACGGCTCAAGTCCGTCATACACGACCCGGGCTCGGTGGCGTAGGTTCTCAGCAAACGCATCCCGAGCAACGCTCTCAGACACAACAAGCACTCGATCCGGCAAGTGTTTGACCAACAAGTGCATTAATCCCAGAGCCAGAGGAGGCAAGCAGTCTGGATGAAAAGAGTCCCGTAAATGCCATACTAGGGGGATCCCTGCCATGCGGGCTGCAATCCCGCCCAAAACATGGGCTTTCATGGAATTCGTATGAACGATTTCCACCGCCCGTTCCCTCAAGAAGCGGTGCAAGCGAGACACATATTTAAGAGCACCTGCCGCCTGCTGGATACGCCTCCACCCCAATGAATTGAGAGATTCACGGCGCAGCTTTCCAATGCTTTTAGGCATTTGTAGAACATAGGTTTCCACCGACCTGCTACGCAGAAGCTCAACGGCGGGCCCCTCCTCTCCGAATACAACCACTGGGTGCCAACAAGTGCGATCCATACAGGCAATCAACCGAGCGAGAGCGAACTCTGCCCCCCCAGTCTCGGCTGCGTGATTCATGAAACAGACTACTTTTTCTCTCCTCATTACTGCTCCTCCTATCATCGAATAAAACTTAGCCTCCCGCCTCCCGTCTCTCTGCGCTTCACTGCTCGCGGATTGAACGGCAAAAACCGGCTCAAGGTCTGCACTCGGGAAACCCAAAATTGAAGCACTAGGGCCGATTTTTAATATTGCGCATTTTTAGATTCAGACATGAGACTCAGATAAATTTCTCTCATTTGTTGGGCGATTGCCTCCCAACGATACAGCCGATGCACACGCTCCCTCCCTGCGCAGGAAAGCCGTCGTTGAAGATCCACGTTGCCCTGCAACTGATTGATTGCAGAAGCGATAGCGCTGGGATTTGCCTCAGGGAAAACCAAACCCGCGTCGCCAATAACCTCAGGAATGGCACCGGAATCAGAGCCAAGTACTGGGGTGCCGCAAGCTTGTGCTTCAACCAGGACACGCCCGAATTGTTCCTTCCAGCGACGAGTTGTCAGGGAAGGCAATACCAGTGCGTCCAGCGCGTTGTAAAATTGCGGTAAATGCTCCCTAGGTAATGCCCCTGCCCAACGTACAAAGGGTTCACGCAGCAACCGCTCCCGCAATGGGCCATCCCCACAAAGCCAAAGGCAGCGCTCACCGCGCATCCCGTGGAACGCTTCCAGAAGCGATTCAAGCCCCTTCTCCGCCACAAGTCGCCCCACGTACCCAACAACAAAGCCCTCCATTCCCAAACGGCGCTTACACTCAGCCCGATCCATGGCGCGGAATAGCTCCACATCGACGCCGTTTCCAACAACCCGCCCAAGACCTCTAAAACCCTTGAAACGAGCCACCTCGAGAGCCTGCAGATTGCGAGCAACAAGAAAGTCGGCTTTTTTGAGTGTGAAGGAACGCAACCACTCAAAAGGCGGCGGCAGCGACTTGGAGATGTTTTGTTCCGTTTCCGAAACGAGTTTAGAATGGGGCAAGCATCGATCCCGTAGAAAGCAAATCTGAGCGCTCAAGAGGCTCCAAGGTTCCTCCCAAATGTCGATAACGTCAGGACGCAGGTTGAGCAGGACGTTTTTCAAACCCGGATACGACTGCAAATACCATTTTGCTGGGCCACCCCACGCCAGGCGCACGGGAGTCACATTGTAAGCATAATTGGCACCGTGAGGCACCACCGGATGCCGCCAACGCACCTCGGCCTCACGATAACGCTCGGGGGCGAGCACATGCACATCCAAGTCAGCATAGCGACTTAGAGCAGCCGCCTTGGCCTGCCCCTCAGAAGGCACCTGAAACTGGTGCCCGATCAGAAGAACACGCAAGCGCCCAGAGGAGGAAGCAATCGGGGACTGCTTCCCACAGCGTGCCGCGTAATCGCCTTCACTGCCTGTCGCGCAGCTCGGTTTCTGGCCAAAATCACATGCCTCTGTACCCCCCATATCCATTCTTCGGATCTGGGAGCCGGAAAGTTTGAGAAAACGAATTATCCCCGCCAAGCAGGAAGTATCGTTCAACCGTTACGCGCATGAGCGCATCAAGCGTCCTGCACTAACCAGCGGGTCAACCGCGCTTCCAGTTCGGGCCCCCATCCAACCCGATATTGGTCTGCGGGGTGGAGGCGAACGCGCCGGCCGTCGCTGCTCTCAAAATGAAGGATGACTGGGCGCATTCCAGGACTCGTAAGCAGGGCATCGCGAATCTGCAGCAACTCCGCCTCGGAGGTCGTCTCCCAGGGGATCTTGAGGGCGATCGGGCGGACCGCCTCCGCTGGCCGCTTCAGAGGCTTAACCTCGCTAGCAGTCACGCGAACGCCCTCGTCGTCTCGAACCTCGACACGAACCTGAATCGTAACAAGTTTTCCGGTTTCGATAAGGAGGGCCGAGTTAGCGTAAGTCTCACCAAAAATACCCACCTCTATTGAATCGGAGAGATCTTCGAGAATGACAATGGCAAAGGGTTTGTTCCCCTTTTTTGAGAATCTTTTTTCTACCGTCGCAAGCGAACCAGCAATTTGAACCACGGCATTTCTCTCTCCTGGTTCAACGGCTTGAGCCAGTTGCGCGATCGGAACGTATTTACCACTCTCAAACAGGGAGCGATAACGGTCCAAAGGATGGCCTGTGACATAAAAGCCCAAGAGCTCCTTTTCAGCCGCCAGCTTTTCCTCGGGGCTCCAAGGCGTGATCAGTCTCGATGAGCGCTTTTTTGCCTTGGGCATCGGTGCATCAAGCACGTCGAACAACGATACCTGCCCTGCGGCTCGATCGCGACTGATGCTCGCAGCAGCGGCCATTGCGCCTTCGATTTCTTCAAACAATTCCGCCCGCTCCGTTCCTGTCCAATCAAAGGCGCCACAGCGCACCAGACTTTCGACAGACTTTTTATTAACGCGTTTAATGTCAACACGAGCGCAGAAGTCAGCCAACGAGTCGAATACTCCACCCTTATTACGCTCCTCTAGGGCAGCAACCATGGCCACCTCGCCGACATTTTTAATGGCCGCTAGACCGTAGCGAATGCCCGGTTTATCGGCCTCTGATTCAGGTTCAAAGGAAAGGCCGCTTCGGTTGACGTCTGGCGGCAGGATTTGAATCCCCATCCGCTGGCATTCTGCCACAAACACTGTCAATTTCTCCGTTTTACCGACTTCATTGCCCATGACCCCGGACATGAACTCAACCGGGTAATTGGCCTTTAGAAATGCAGTCTGATAGCTGATCCACGCGTAAGCAGCCGAATGGGAGCGGTTGAATCCATAACCAGCAAACTTTTCGAGTAAATCGAAAATTTCGTTAGCCTGTTTTTCCTCAATACCATTGATTGCAAGACAACCGTCCCGGAACTTTTCGCGTTCCTTGGCCATCTTTTCCTTGTCCTTCTTACCCATGGCACGCCTGAGCAAATCTGCTCCACCGAGCGTGTACCCACCAAGGACCTGAGCCCCCTGCATGACCTGTTCCTGAT
>CAIWVL010000290.1 GCA_903916085.1 uncultured Spartobacteria bacterium | reverse complement strand
TCAGACTTATCCGTCCTACCCTTCAGCTTGGCGTTGTCGTTAGACATTGTTGCTGGTAGCCAATAAAACCATGGCACATTCTCGTCCTCGACCGTTCAAGCTGCTTGCTGCAACCTCTCTTTGCCTCTCTTTCTTAGGCTGTGGCCCAAAGGAGCCAGCTGCCTCGGTGGGGAACGAACACGCCGTCACGCCCCCAAAAGGCCCGCAGCTTGCAGATAAGGCCGAAAGTTTGGGGTTCGCCGGACAGATCCCCGCCGATGTCGAATTATACACCGGTTCCGTGGGAGCTAAGGCCCATTTGGATGCGCTTCATCAGACCCGTTTTTATCAGGAGTTGTCCGCCCTGATTGAGAAAAACAAAACCGCAGGATCTCCCGGAGATAAGGGACTCGCGGTTCTGCAAAGCCTGCTGGGCGATGATTTCTTTGTGGCCGGAGCCACTGGTACATCGGCATTTGTCACGTGGTTTAAAGAGTTCGGGCTCTTGCAGAATGAATTGCAAATTCGTGCACAATCCAAGGCGGCCATGTCAGCAAAAGGCCAGTCGGATGTGCTTTCCTACCTTGAACCGTTGCTGCAACAGCCAGCTCAACTCGAACGCGTTCAGAAACTCGTCTCACAATTTGAGCTGCCTCCCATTCTTGCCGGGATCAAGGTGGCGAATCCAGAGGCCATTTCAAAAGAACTATTTCCGTCCGAGGACATCGCCAAGTTGCCCCCAGACCTCGTCACTGTCAGCACTTTCAAAGTGCAAGACGGCACCGAGTTCCAAATGCTCTCAACGGACGTCTCCAGACTCATTCCCGAGGAACGCAAACAGGCGCTCTTAAAAGGTCTACCGGCAAACTTCACTGCCGAATCCAAGGCCGCCCTCGAGCGAATGTTGGATAGTTTGCAGGGCAAAAAGCTCTGCTTTGCGTGGGCTGTGCGAGGCGATTATCTGCTCGTGGCCTTCGGCAAGAATTTGGATCACGTCAGGTTCGCTGCCACCCCGGCGACTTCGCTTTTGGCCAAGTCAGAAATGGCTCAACTCCTGCCATTAGCGGACAAAAAATTGATGCTGCTCAGCTATGGCAGCCAGGTATTGATGGACGTAATCGCCAACAAACAGCCCCTCACTCCGCTGCTCCGCGCGGTAATCAGTGGCTTGAAAGACACGCCTGAGCTCGCTCCCGTTGCTGCTCGACTCGAGGGTTCTCTCCCCGAGTACACCAAGTTGGAGGAATCTGTATTTACTCGCGCAACCACTCCACAAGTGGGGGCTTTATGGTGGGAACAGGGTTTGAAGGGTGAATCGTTTGGCGGCTTCAAATCCACCGATTTCGTGCCCGATGTGCCGCTCCAATTCGCCCGTTTTGTGAATCAACCCGACACGCTTCTGGGCTTTGCCTATCGTTACAATACTGCCTATGAGTCTGCGAGAAGCGCTTGGGTCGAGAAGCTTGTAGAAATGATTTATTCGGGCGTTCAGGGCGTGTTGAAGAAGTCCGATGCCGGTATGGCGAGTGCCCAGGTGGCGATGTTCGAGTCTATGGCCCTGCCTGCGCTTCTTGAGGTGTATGGTGCACAGCGGGAAATGTCTCAAAAGGCATTTGGCGCAGACACCGCTTTTGTTCTCGATACGAAGGGTAAAATGCCCGCGCTCCCCGGGGTGCCTCCCCAAACCAAAGGCCTGCCGTTTCCCAGGCTAACGACGTTTTCCGAGGTCGTCAGTCGGCCAGCGCTCACCGCCGGTTGGGACAAAATTAACGCCGCTATTGCCAAATCCGCAACAGTGTTCGCCGGTGGCGCAACTGCGGGAAATACGCCCGGCGCACCGGCCGCCTCACCGATACCTGAGCCGATCAGCTCGGACAAAAACGGTGTCACGAGTTACTTTTTTGGGATTCCATTCTTCTCGGGCGACCTGCTGCCATGCGCTTCGGTGAACGATCATTTGTTCATGTTGAGCACCTCCAAAAACGCGGCTGAAGCTTATGCGAGCGAACTCGCCCAGCCCGATGCGAGTCCAACTAATGGGTTCGTTTGGACCATTAATCCCGGCGGATTGATCGAATACGCGGCAACCACGGGGAGTGCATTTGCATCCGAGAAATCACCGAAGCAGGAGGAAGACCTGAAACAGTTGCTCCGCTGGACCGCGCCTTTTCAGGCCATTCACGGGCGCACCTTTGAGGAAAACAAGGTGTCTCGGAGAAGCTTTGCCTGGGACATTACCGATCTCAAATAGTGGGGAGGCGCAACTCTCCCTGAGAGCGCCTAAAAAGAGGGGGCATGCGGAGGCTCGGAGAACGCGCAGCTTTTGTAATAGGCTGATGTTTAATGTGATTTAGTATTTCTCCGCGCTCCCCGCCTCAGCGTGACCCTTCTTTTTTGAGTTAATTTCAGAAAGGGACGTAGCGGAGTGGCGCGTTCTCAAGGCGTGGCATTACCCGTCTGCGAGTAGGCGGGTGACCTCCGGCCATAACTTGGCGAAATGCTCGGGGCCGATTGGCACAACGCAGTCTGTTTCATTAAAAAGCACTTCAGCAAAATCGCTCATTCCGCGCGCTTGGGGGTTCCGTAAATAACGTAAATCCAGATCGCCCAACCGCACGCGATCTAGCCCGTCGGCATCTTTTAGCAGGGAAGTTAGCCGCCAATGTGGGTGGTTACGGTCCAACTCGTCTGGGATCGAATGATTTGTCACCGCCGTGTCGATGGATGCGTAATCTTCTTCCTGGACCCCGCCCTGAGCGAACAACGTGCGCAGTTGGGGCAGTGTTTCGAGTTTCTGCATCGCATCGCGGCCGTGCCGGAAGCAAACCCCGTCGTGAGTACGCGCGATGTCGTGAAGGTACACGGCGGCCCAAAGGCGCGGACCTTCTTCATGCCAGCCGGTCGCCTCAAGGAGACGAAATGCGTGCACCATTACGCGAGCGACGTGTGCCTGTCCATGGAGCAGGCTTGCATGAGAGAAGAGTTCTGGTGTCGGTACCAGGCTCGCTAGGGGGAGGGAAATCGGGTTCGTGAGCATCGGATGCGTTGTTTGGGTGGGTGTTCTTAGGCTGACTTCAGGATTGCACGTTTCCATGAGCCCATTGCGTGATTTGTCCGAGTTTTGGCTGCTTTATTTTTTGACATTATGCTGAGGCATTGTCAGATTGTGGAGGATTGATGTTAATCAACATTTGTGTGGTTACGTTTTTGAAAATCAGTATGCACACTTATTGCCGCCCCATCTTCACGTGCCGTGCTTGGCATTCATTTTTGTTAAAGCCGCTTCCTCTGCTGTTGCTCGCGTGCGCTTCGTTTGCTACGCCCTTGGTAGCCGCACTTTCACCGGCTCAATCCGAGTCGCTTTTTCAGGAGATGTTGCGTGGCGGATCCAATTCTCAAAAAGCGAGCAATCTGGCATTAGCTGCGTTGTCTTTGCCCGAGGGCAAAAACGTTGCCACATCCCCTCGGGGCGATGGCGTTGATTTGAAAGCAAATCTGGCAAAATTGCAGTCAAAGGATGCAGACGAGCGCCTCGAGGCACTGCGGGGACTTGAGTACTCGTTGGACCCGCGGATTCCCGCGGTTATGCTAGAGTTATTGAACGACGTGGGCGACAGCATTCGCCGCGTGGCTGCGCATGGAATTGGCAGTCGCTGGTGGCAGATCCCCAAGAATCAAGTGGAAGTTTACATTGTTCGGTTGAAGCAAGCTGCGGCCAGAAGCGGGGAATTAGGAGAATGCTCCAGGAGTATCGCGTTGTTGCAGCAGGCGATTGGAAAGCGCATGGAGCCTTCTGATGCTATTTCTCTGAGTCCAAATGGGCGCTGGCTGATCTATGATCGCCTTGGGCTTCCGTGTCTAGTGGACGTCCAATCGAAGTCGGAGGAACTGCTCGGGTTTGATTCTAGTGAGCTAGAAGGACGGTTTGGACTTTTTGCGGTGCCTGCAAAAGATGTCAAATGGCATCCCACTAAAGAAAGCGTTGCCATTCCTTTAGATACGCGGCGAGGAACGGCCTGCGTTGTGGTCTGGACGCACGACTCGGGAACGCACGTCATTAATAGAGTGAAACTGATTGAGTTGGTGCAGAAACGGAACTTCAAGCTCAAAGATGTGACTGCTTTTATTTCTGAAGCTGACCTCAAATGGCGTGGAGAGAAATTGTTGATCTCATTGGTTTTTTCAACGGAATTTGGAGAAAGTTCCGAACATTTGGCCACTGCTTTTTTTGATGTAGCGAGCGGATCGCTCGTTTTAGAGAGTGTTAAATAAAGTAAGATCTCCTGTGGACATCTTTAGAATGGACCTTTAATGATTGCGGGGGCCTTTTTGAGCCCCCGCGAGGGGGCTAAGAAATTAGCCGGTGGTGATGCGAGGAACGAGCGGAACCACCGGTGATGCCCAAACGCAGGTCTGCACGCCGGAGGTGCGCGAGCAAACCCTCACATGGAACCCGAGCCGCGTGGGTTGCGGATGTTTCTCGCACTCCTGCCGGAGCGCAATCCGTTTGGTACGGTATTCCGGTGGTTCCAGTCGCTGCGCTCCTATCACCACCGGCTAATCTCTTCCGAAGCCTCCGGCTCGGTTGCAGACTTGGACCTTCTAGCAATCCGAACAATTTTGCTGTACTACCTATTAGTAGGCTGTACGGGCTAAAAAGTCGGATCTAAAATAGCTACCCCGAGTACGAGATTATCAAAAATTCCCCCCCAGTGCTCTTATGTCGCTGCTTCCTCCTGTGAATAAATTCGCGTCCTATTAATTTTGGAAATTCTGGAATGAACTTACAGCAGGTAACAGAGGAATCGGACGGTATTTTACAAAAGCTTTTTTGTGAGGCTTACGGATTGGTGTCTTCCGTTTGTTCAATTTCGACAGCACGGGGTCTTGCGTCAATCGACAGTTTCATGTGATCTAGCCTCCCTGCAACGCTGCATGAACACACTCAACCGCCGCCACTTCCTACGCAGCACCACCGCGCTCATCGCTCTGCCGTTTCTCGAGTCGCTGGGGTTTCGTCGTTTCGCCTCGGCTGCTCCTTTGGTAGCTCGACCGAAGCGCATGATTTTCCTCGCCTTTGGCTGGGGGGTAACACGCGAGACTTGGTTCCCAGATGTTACTCAGACGGGCACGGACTACGCGCTGCCGCAGGGACTGGCACCGCTTTCTAGACACAAGAAGGACATCACCATTGTTCAAAACACTTCAAACAAGTTCTCTAACGAGGCCCACTGGGGAAGCACGTTTTGGCTTACCGGCGCGAATCGTTATGCAGAGCCAGGCCAGAGTTTTCACAATAGCATCAGTGCAGATCAGGTAGCGGCCGCGCAACTTGGTAGAGACACGCGTTTTGCTTCGTTACAACTCGGCACGCCAGACGCAAAGGAACAAGGCCACGGACCTGGACTTTCGCTGGCTTGGGATGAGCGCGGTAAACCGGTCGCGGGTTATGATAAACCGCTAATGGCTTTCCACCGATTGTTCTCCGCAGAGGATACACCTTTGGCGCAGCGACAGCGAATGATTGAGGATAAACGGAGTGTGCTGGACGCGCTCAGTGCGGATCTGAATCGAGTTAAACGCGGGCTGTCCAAGAGTGATACCGACAAGCTCGATGAATATGCACAAAGTATTCGCGACATTGAGATTCGACTGGGTAAAGACGAGCAGTGGCTCGCCATCCCGAAGCCAAAAACTGCGCTTCATGAGCCGAAAGCGGAGCTCGCAGGCCGCGCAGAGATCAATCTGATGTATGACCTCATGATTGCCGCGATGCAGACTGACACGACGCGCGTGATGTCCTATCGGCAACCGGTTAATACAGTGCTCAAAGACATCGGTGTGCCTTATACTGGTCACGACTTAAGCCACTACGAGCGCTCGCAGGGCGATCGAATGGAGTTCTCGCAGAAGCGGGACGAAGCTCAGAGTACGCTGCTCGCGGGATTTCTCGATAAACTCAAAGCCACGAAAGAAGCCGATGGTACAAGCCTCTTTGACAACGTCGTCCTCGCATTCGGCAGCAACATTAGCTCGGTTCATTTCCTTAATAATTGCCCCACTGTTCTTGCGGGTGGGGGCGCGGGGATCAAGCTCGGCCAGCATCTCGTGCTCTCAAAGGACACACCGCTTTGCAACGTATGGCTCACGCTGTTGAATGGTATCGGAGTGAAGGCGGAGCGGCACGGTGACAGCACGGGCGTTGTGAAGGAATTACTCGCGTAAAACCATACTCGAGCACAGCGAATGAAGCTCTCAGTTCTTAAGGCAGTTTTATTAGTTTTACTGCTCATACAACAGGCAGGTGCAGCAGTGCCATCTGCCAAACTGGATGAGAAGCAGCGCGCTTTTTTCAACGATTACTGCATCGAATGCCACAACAAGAAAAAGCAGAAGGGGAAGCTGCGGCTGGATGACATTTCCTTCGCACTCGACACGGTGGAGCGCGCGGACCGCTGGCAGAAGATTCTAAATCAAATCAATTCCGGAGAAATGCCGCCGGAGGATGTGAAGCAGCCCGACGCCCAAGCAAAGACGGATCTCCTCGAGGAGCTCTCGCATGCGCTCGTCACAGCGCGCCGTACCTTGGGTGATTCCGGCGGAAACAGCATCGCGCGCCGGTTGAACCGGCGTGAATACCAGAACACCATCCGAGATTTACTCGGGGTGGAGATCGATGTGAGTGATCTACCACCCGACAGCGGCAACGGTACCTTCGACACGGTGGGTTCCTCGCTCTTCATGTCGAGTGATCAGATGGAGCAGTACCTCGTGCTCGGGCGACGCGCGCTGGAGGACGCCTTCGCGCTTCAAGCGGTGGGGGCGAAGCCTCTGAAGATTCACACCGAGCTCGAAAAGGTCGCCGGTGCCCAACTCCGAGGCGCGCTGGATTACCTTACCAAGAAGGTTGAGCCTTACCACCAATGGACTGCCTCGGTGGATGCCGCTAGCACGAAGCCAGAGAACCGATCTAAAGCGGAAGAGATCCGTGCTTTGGCTGAGGTGGTTCAAGAACCGCGGCGCTTCTACAGACACTGGGCGGAACTGAAAGATGCACCCTCGCCGGTGACGTTCGGCTTCAAAGATGCGGCGGAAGGGGAGGGATTAAAACAGTATTTCGATGACGAGACGGCCAACCTGGCGAAATACTTCGCGCTGCCTCATACGGATACAGGCTCGTATCTATTTGTCTTCATTGTGCGCCCGCAGGAGAGCGTGGTCGCGCCCAAAGATTGGCCGCCGGGCCAATACACACTGCGAGTGCGCATGGCGGCGCTGGAGGACACTCCGGGAGAACGGCATTTCATCGAGGTCGGGCACCCGACTGAGCCGGGTGCTTTCGACATTCTCAGCACGCATCAAATCACGGGCAGCATCGATCAACCGCAGACCATCGAGATTCCGGTCACGCTCACCAGCACTGGTAGTCGCACCTTTGCGATCCGCGAGAAGCGCCAGAACTCGCGCGAGCAGGAGGTCGCTATCGCCGTGCTTTATCGCAAAAAGCACAAGACGTGGTACCCGCCCGCGATGTGGATCGACTGGATGGAACTCGAAGGCCCACACACAAAAGACGGGCCGCAGTCCAAGGCCGTGGAACTTTTCGCCGACAAGCCTGCCGACCTCTCTGAGCAGGAACATGCACGGCAAATCATCGGCAGCTTTGTTACGAGAGCCTTTCGCGGTGCCAAGTCAGGGGATGCTTTTGTCGAAAGCCTCGTACGCATCTTCGAGCGTCGGCGTGGTGCGGGAGACTCCTTCAATACCGCGCTCAAAGAGACGCTAAGTGTCGTGCTTGCCGCGCCGGGTTTCCTCTATCTCAGCGAGCCCAGCCAGCCAGGCAAACCGCGCATACTCACGAATGCCGAACTTGCCACACGGCTCTCCTATTTTCTGTGGAGCGCGCCCCCGGATGCGCAACTTCTCAAAGCCGATCTCACCCAACCCGCGGTGCTCCTGAGCGAGGCGGATCGCCTGCTCGCGAGCCCGAAGGCGCACGAGTTCGTAACAGGATTTGTCCATCAGTGGCTTGGCCTTGACCGACTTGATTTCTTCCGGTTCAACGCGCAGCTGTTCCCGCAGTTTGACGACAGTGCAAAGATGGCCGCGCGCCGGGAAGTGTTTGAAACCTTCGCGCATCTGCTGAGTATCAACGGAAGCCTCACTCGCCTTCTTAAAAGCGACGAAGTCGTCATTAACGGCCTCCTGGCGAATCTTTACGGTATTGAGGGCGTCACCGGTGATGCCTTCCGCCCTGTGGCGCTGCCCACAAACTCACCACGGGGCGGATTGCTCGGCATGGCCGCCATTATGGCCATGGGAAGCAACGGTTCGCGCACCAGCCCCGTCGAACGCGGGGTCTGGGTGTTGCGTAAACTTTTGCACGATCCACCGCCCCCGGCTCCGCCCAATGTACCCCAACTTGGCCGACTTTCCGACCAACCCCTGAGCCCTCGCGAACGCGTGCTCGCGCATCAGGAAGAGGCGCAGTGTCGGCAATGCCACCGCAAGATTGACCCCATCGGTTTCGGCTTGGAGAACTTCAACACCATAGGGCAATGGCGCACCACAGAACTCTACACGAAGGCCAAAGGAGGCCGTAAAGAGTGGCCCATCGAGCCCAACGGCGCCTTTCACAATGGTCCGAAGTTCGACGACTACTTCCAACTCCGCGACTTAATCGTGGCCAAGCGTGAGAACTTTGCCCGCAGCTTTACCGAAGCCCTGATCGAGTACGCTCTGGGTCGACCATTTGGTTTTACCGATGAAGACCTAGCCTCCGAGATGGTGAAGAAGTGCGCTATGAACGATTTTGCGATGCAAGATTTTGTGCACGCCCTCGTCAGTAGTCAGCAGTTCCAGACCAAGTGAGAGGTTGCACATAAAAGCATTTTCTTACCAAGAACACCCCTGTCGGCGCATTATATTCCCGTCATGAAGTTCGCCCCCGCACTTGCCTCTCTCCTTGTCGCGCTACTGCTTTCTCCGTTGGAGGCGCTGCACGCCGCCGAACTTCAGCTCGCGAGCGTTTTCTCCGCCAACACAGTGCTCCAACGCGACCAACCCGTTCCAGTTTGGGGTTGGGCTGAGGCGAATACACATGTCACCGTGGAATTTTCCGGACAAAAGAAAGAGACGACTGCTGAGGCAAACGGCAAATGGTCGGTGCGACTCGACGCTCTACCGGCGAACGCGTCGCCTACAGCACTCTCGGTGAGCGCGCCGTCTGCAAAGCCGGTCAGCGTCGGGGGCGTTGTCGTGGGGGATGTGTTTCTCTGCGCGGGTGGCGGCGAAGTGGGCAGGCGCGCGACGGATACCGATGCTTTGCCGGATGATCCGAAACTTCCGCCGGTACGCGTTTTCACGATGGCGTCCGCCACGGCGCGCGAACCGCAGGCCGATGCAAAAGGACGCTGGATGCCGGCCACGAACGCCACGCTCAAGAGCTTACCAGCGCAAGCCGTGCATCTTGGGCACACGCTCGCGGCGGAGAATAAGGTGCCGGTGGGCATCATCAGTGTGTCGGCAAGTTCTCCGGTGGAAACGTGGATCAGCCGCGAGGCGCTCGATGCAACGCCGGAGGCCGCGAAGGTGCTGGCTTTCTTCGTGAGCGATGTGTGGAAGCTGCGCACAGTCGGCACCTACGAGGAGCGCTTGAAGGCGTGGACCGACTACTGCCAGAAGCTCCCGCTCAATCCTCCGCCAAAGCCGAAGCCCGATGACCTCGACACGCTCGCAAAACAGGAACCGGCCGCAGTGTGGAATGGCAGCATCGCGCCGCTCGTACCGCTGGCGCTGCGCGGCATCGTTTGGGATGGCGGGGAAGATTGGGCGAGCCAGAACCGCGCGTTTCAACACGGGCAACTTCTTCCGGCGCTGATCGGGGATTGGCGCAAGTCCTTCGGCAACCCGGCGCTGCCTTTTGTTGTCGTCGAACTCCGTCCCCATCGTTACGCAGTTCCGTTCGGCATCGATGGCCGACTCGCGGCGGAACTGCGCGATGCGCAACGGGCCGCTGTCGCCAAAGCGAAGGCAGCTATCGTGACCACGATTGATTTCCCGGCGGACCCGCCGCCGCGCGAAGTCGCCGCCCGCATTGCAGATGTTCTTCAAGGCCACGACAACACTGGGCCCGTGCTGGCCAGCACAGAGACGCAAGGTAACAAGGTCGTGCTGCATTTCACCTCCTCGCGTGGTGGCCTGAAGGCGAGGGGAGGCGAACTGAAGGGTTTCGCCATTGCGTCCTCCATTTACCGCTGGGTCTGGGCCGATGCGACGATCGAGGGCGACCGCATTATCGTTTCGGCGCCCACCGTGCCGAAGCCGCAGGGCGTGCGTTACGCGTATGAAGATGTGCCCTCACGCGGCGCGACGCTCACCGATGGCGAAGGTCACCCCGCCGCGCCCTTCCGCACTGACACGCATTTTGCCCTCACCGATTTGAATCTAGCCCCCAACGCCGAGGTGCTGCGCTACTCGCCGCGTACCGACTTTGGCATGGAAGACCCGCGTCTACCGCGTGTGCTCATCATTGGCGACAGTATCTCCGGCCATTACCTCTACGAGTTGCGCGAGCTGATGCGCGGCCGGGCGAACATCATCGGCGAGTCCAGCGCCTCCGCGCGCTATCCGATGGAGACGTATCGCTGGTCCAAGCTCGGCCCGCATTTCTACCGCGCAGACTGGGCCGCGAAAGACGACGAATTACAGCGCTTCCTTGCCGAGCAAGGCCCGTTCGACATCGTGCATTTTAATAACGGCATCCATAACTTTTCCCGAGCCAACCCCGGCGACGAGAAGCCTTATGCCGAACAACTCCGTAAAGTCGTCGCCACCATCCGCGCTTCCGGTGCCGTGTGCCTTTTCGCCAACTCCACCGGCACCGTCGCCGACAATACGATCCCTAACTCCCCGCGTTACCTCACAAACTGCCTCAACTTCAACGCCGCCGCCGAAGCAGTTATGAAAGAACTCAACGTCCCTGTCACCGACATCCACGGCCTCATTCAGCCGCGCATTCAGGAACTCATCAGCAGCGACCTCATTCATCCCAAAGCCGAGGCGTCTCCTTTAATGGCGGATCTCATCGCCCGGCGACTCAACGAAACTCTCGCTACCCTTCCGAAACACTAGCATCTCCTTGAACCCGAGGGGTTCCCAGTTGCCGGTGGTTGAGCGCAAGCGACACCACCGGACACCATACCACCCACCGAACGCACCCCGGCTGGGCGTGCCAGCTCACACCCCGCGCCCCTCAATTCAACGATCGCATCGTCACTTCATAGATCAAGTCGCTTACCCCGCGTCGGAACGCCTCGTTCTCCATGAACTGTTTGTACGTCTGCGTGTCATCCCGCAGTAGCCCCTGCATCACCTTGCGCAGCGCGTTGTCAAACGCCAGACGCGCCGTGTGTGGCGTGTTCTCCCTTGCGTTTTGGAACGCCTTGTCCGCCGCTACCTTGGGCGCAATGTCGTCATACAGACGCCTCACGACCATGTCTGCATCCAGAAATAGGGTGCCAAAGGTATCGTTGAACTTCTTGATGATGTTACTCAACCGATCCAGTTCAGGCGCCGCTTTCTGGCTCCCGCCCTCGGTGGGAATGGGCTCAATCTCCGCCTCCTGATCGGCCAGCGCAATCTTCAACACGGCCTTCTTCTCCACCCGATAACTGTCCATGTCGATCGCCTCCAGAATCCCTTTGGCGAGATCCTCCTCCTTGGGCGCCGGCAGTTTGGGCAGCAGCAAGTTCAGGAAAATGGACAGCTTTTCCCATTCCCTACTTCCAAAGGAAAGGACCGTCCCCAAGAACGCGTAGGTGCGGCAGAACGTCTTTGCTTTGCCCTTAAAATCCACCTGCTGATCCTCGTCCAACGTATCGCAATACACCTGCACGCAGGCGGTGAGAATCGGCTCCAGTTTTTCGCGGTCTTTGCCTTCCAGAAAATACGCCACCAGCGCGTCAATCTGGGCCTGCTTGTAGACTTGTGCGCGGTCCAGTGCGCTTTTGAGGTCGTGCAGTTTGTTGGGATCGGTCGCGTCAGCCAGAAGCGTGGTTCGGTAGTAATCCTGAAACGCAAAGGTGATCGCCTCGCTGTTGTTTTGAAAATCCAAGACAAAGCAGTCGTGCTTCTGTGGATGCGCCCGGTTCAGCCGAGACAACGTCTGCACCGCTTTAATTCCCGAGAGCGGCTTATCCACGTACATCGTGTGCAGCAACGGTTCGTCGTAACCGGTCTGGAATTTGTCCGCACAAATTAAAAACCGGTACGGCTCAGTTTGCACCTTTTCGGCAATGTCGTTACTCGGAAAGCCGTTGAGCGAGGCTTCCGTCACCTTGGTGCCATGGAACTCGTGTTCGCCAGAAAAGGCCACGATGGCCTGATACGGGCTCTTGCGCTCCACGAGGTACGTTCTGAATGCGTGAAAATACTGAATGGCACGTTCGATCCCGTTACACACCACCATGGCGCGGGCTTGGCCGCCAATCTTGGCCGCAGCAATCACCCGTTCATGGAAGTGGTCCACCATGATCTCCGCCTTCAGTTTGACTGCGTGATCGTGGCTCTCCACGTAACGGCGCAGCTTCTTAGTCGCCCGCTTCGTGTCAAATTCCGGGTCATCCTCGGTCTTCTTAACCAGACTGTAATAACTGTCTACGGGCGTGTACTGGGCCAGTACATCCAGGATAAAGCGCTCCTGCACAGCTTGTTTCATCGTGTACGAATGAAACGGGCGATGGCGCACTTTGCCTTCAGCATCCGCTGCTTGCGCTTCCCCAAACATTTCCAGCGTCTTGGCCTTCGGCGTCGCCGTGAACGCAAAGTAGCTCGCGTTTGTGAGCAGGCGTCGGCCCGCCATCAACGCTTCCAAGGCCGCGTTCACCCGGTCTTCATTATCGAGTTCGCCGTCCTCGCGTTCCTCCCCCTCACTCCCCAACGCCACGCCCATCGCCCCAGACGTCTTCCCGCCCTGACTCGAATGCGCCTCATCGATAACAATCGCGAACCGGCGTCCTTCTTCCAAACTCACCTCATTCGCTATCACCGGAAACTTCTGCACGGTTGAAACAATGATCTTTTTGCCCTGCTCGATAAACCGACGCAGATCGCCTGAGTGTTTCGCGTGCCCGACCGTGGCGCCCACCTGCATAAACCCCTTGATCGTCTTTTGGATCTGATCGTCCAAAATGCGCCGATCCGTCACCACAATCACCGAATCAAACACCGCTTTGCCCTGCCGCTTTGCTGCAATCAACTGATGCGCTAGCCACGCTATGGAGTTAGATTTACCACTGCCTGCTGAATGTTGAATGAGATAACGGTGTCCTGCTCCGTGTGCGCTGACATGAACCAGTGCCTGACGTACCACTCCAAGCTGATGGTAGCGCGGAAAAATCTGACTCCGTTTCTTTTGCCCGGTTCTCTCATTCTTTGTTTCAACAATCTGGGCGTAGTTTTCCAGGATGTGCGTGAGTCCTGCCGGCGTCAGGATTTCCTTCCAAAGGTAATCCGTTTTGATGCCATTCGGGTTTGGCGGATTGCCAGCGCCATCATCGTGTCCTTTGTTGAAGGGGAGAAACCAAGAGGCTTTTCCTTTGAGCTCTGTACACATCTGCACTTCAGAGTCGTCCACCGCGAAGTGCACCACGCACCGCCCAAACTCAAACAGCCGTTCCCGTGGATCCCGATCCCGCCGGTACTGTTCCACCGCGTCCTGAGCAGTCTGTTTAGTGAGGCTGTTCTTGAGTTCAAAGGTGGCGATGGGCAGTCCGTTGATGAAGAGACAGAGGTCCAGTGCCCTGCGGGTTTCCTCCATGCTGTAGGCCAGCTGCCTTGTGAGCGTAAACCGGTTGAGTGAATGCAAAAGGGCGGCTTTGGCGTTCCCCTCTGAGGGCGTCTCGTAAAAGAGCGTCAGACTCACCGGCCCGTGCTCGACTCCTTTGCGCAACACATCAATGACCCCGCGTTTGCCGATTTCAGAGGAAAGCCGGGCCAGGAATTTGAGCCGAGCAATGTCTTTGGCATCCGCCGGATCCGCGATTCCCAACTTTGCAAACGCCACGGGTTGGGTGGCCCGCAAGAACGCAAACAGTTGAGGCACATCCACTGCGTGCGCCCGCTCAAAATCGCGCGGACAACCCGCTAGATAACCCGTGCCTGCCTTGGGCGGCGGTTCCTGTACCGAGGAGACGCCGTCTTCGTAACCCAGCGAAGTGACAGAAAGCCCATCTTCCCCGGTCATGTGGCGGACGATGAGCGTTTCAAGGCCGCGTTCGGTGATGTCGGTGGGTGGCATAACGGTTTCAGATTAAGCCTGCAAATTTCAGGACGAACCCGGAAAACTCTGGAACCGAGCGTCCTAGAGCAATTAACATATCTTCTAAGTCTTCGTCCCTTTCCTTTGCCATGAGAGCGAGCTTTGATATCACGATCGCTGGTGCGACTGACCAAAGTGTCAGCAGGTGATCTTGGGGAGACTGTGCTTCCACCCCGTGGGGAGTTAAGGCAGTTGCTGGAAAATCGCGTAAATTGAACGTGATAATCAGGGACGATTTAGCGGCTATCGCAGCGGCCAGCACATGGCGGTCTTTCTCCTGATTATTGGCCAGAGACAGAAAGTTCTCCCAGCCATCCACTGTCGATGCTGGGAAGGCCTTCTGTACTTCTTCTCTCCAGTACGCGGCTAAACTCAAAGAGTAAGGACGTTTGAGCTTCGTGGTCTGAGTGCGGTGAACCTCTTCGAGAATCTGCGTAGACCAAATAGGAAGGTAGAGTCGAGGTGGCTCCGCCAGTCTCAAATAGAGATCGCAAAGACGCCCGTTTGCGAGGACGCAAGCGTCCAAGACGACTGGAAAATTACCGTACATTGTCGCCTGTGTAGTCCGTGTCGTAGAGGCCTTCCGCCTGTATTTTGGCGAAAAGACTACTTAATGTCTTTCTCCGTCCTGCATCGCGGGCTTTCTCGTAAGTGAGCAGGTCTTTGAATGTTATCCGTCGGTGGCTTCCCACGCGGTGGAACGGGATTTGTCCTGATTCCAGCAGGGTGACGAAATACTGGCGCGACATTCCCAGGTAGTTGGCAGCGGCCTGAGTGGTGAAGTTTTCATCTTCAGGGATCAGCACAATCGCTCGGCCATAGCGCATGTCTTCCAACATCCGCACGAGTGTCTGGAAAACATGCTCCGGCAAAGGAATCTCCGTCCCATCCTTGGCTTTCAAACAGGGATGCTCCTGATGGCGAACCATTTCCAGTAAACGCGGCAGTGAAGAGCGCTCCTCCTCAGTCAGTAGCGAGGCATCCAGACGATTTGCAGTGAGTGTCTTCATGGCGGGTAAACAGTCGTTCAACAACCCGAGTCTGTCAACGCTATAGGCGCTATAAACGCTATAAACGCAATTCTTCGAACCGGATTTCGTTCTCACCTCTCGATCCATGGGACGGACAATCACCGTCGCAAGGCCTCGCTCGTGGCTGTCAGTGGGTAGCATGGAGTGACGAGAAGGACTGCGGAAGCGGGAACCTCAAGCGCCTAGCAGTCGCAGCAGGGCATCCAACTTCTGGGTCACCTCACCGTTCATGTCTGCGGGATCACACAAGGCCACCAGTGCGTGAAAGCCTCCTTTTCGCATGAGCACGCGGGTGCCTGTCGCGGTCGCAAGCCGCTCAAAAAACGCTTCCGCGAAGGTGCTCAACTTCTGGTTTTGCGTTTGGGCGCGCCAGAGCGTCTTGCGCATGGATGAATCTCCTTTCAGGTAATTGTCAAAATCGGCCTGTTCTCCCTCAAACAACTGCTCCAAAATAAGCGCATTCAGTATTTCTCGGCGCTGTTGCTTAAATAAATCTTCCCCCGGAGATTGCTTTTCCACAAATGCCAGCAGCAGTTCTGGCGTGATGAAATAGTTTTCAGGTTCGTAACGTTTCCATACGAGTTGCTCTAATCCGTTCCGCTCCTCGTTTAATCGTTGTTTTCCATCGCTATCCCGAATCTCGATACCGCGCAACTCGGGTAAAATCCCCTTCAGTGCATGAAAATGTTTTGCAGCGCTTAACCCGAATCCGCCTTCTACCCGTTCCAGCTCTTTTTCGAGCGTTGTTTGTGCGTCCGGATAATTGTCCTGCAAATAGTACACATTGAGGCGCGCTCCATCGTTGAGGAACGTTCTTACGGGATGATTCAGGCGATCTGCAAATGCAGACAACATGTCCACATCCGTTCTGCCCTCTAGGTATAGGACATGGCCCGTTTCGCGTGCTTTTACATAGTGTTCCGCACCGAAATGTTTCAGGGCGTTTGTGATTAGTGATCTTTTCGCCAGATTTTCCGCCTCGCCGCCCAAGATCAGCGTAAGGTTTGTTTCAAGCGCCTCACGAAGCACGACTTCTGAGTGTGTCGCTAGCACCACCTGACACCCGTTGCGGTGCGCAATGTCGCGCAGCAACACATACAACTGCTGTTGCCTCAGGATTTCCAGATGCGCGTCCGGTTCATCAATCAAGAGCACGCTGCCTTTGTGCGAGTAGAGATGCGCGAAGATCAACAGCATTTGCTGAAAACCGCGTCCAGCCAGAGACAGGTCCAGCGTTCCCCCGACTCCGTCCTGCGCGTAGCCCAAGTCCACGGCCCCCACCTCGTTTTCGATGGGCGTCGTCAGGCGTACTCGGAACAGGCGGTGCATCAGATCCGTGATCTCCAGCCAGTCCTGTTCGCTGCGTTGTTGGACCATAAGGCAAAGATTGCGAACCACCTCTGCCGTTCGTCCCAGCCCCAAGTTGTAGTTGATTCGGTTCGGTTGGAGGACAGGCTCATCTGCCGAGGTGCCAGACATCGGGTAGAGCAGGGATACGTCCAGTTTTGCGGCTGCTTCAAGCGCCTCGTCATTAGCGAGTGTTTCCGGGATCGGTTGGCAGTAAACGATCTCGTCGCTAGGATGATGGCTAAAGAGCATCGTTACTGGGACTGCCTGCCCGTTCACATCCACTCCCACTGTGATTCTTAGCTCGTTCCCGGGTTTGAGGGCGTGCCAGAAGTTTCGAGTCTTGGGCACCGGCACAGAAACAATGCCTAAGCGGTTCAAGGCTTTCCCAAGGCGTTCCCTGGCGGTCGAGCCTTCGGACTCCGCGCGCCAAGTGCGCAGGCCAATGGACCACAACGCGATGGCCTGTAGCGCACTGGTTTTCCCGCAGTTATTAGGACCGATCAGTACTGAGGGATGATCCAGCTCAATCCGCTGACGCCCTGCGTAGCGCTTGAAGTTTTCAATCTCAACGTAGTGGAGAAGTTTCACGGGAAAGAGCGGTATTTATTGGGAGGGCTGGCAGAAAACGTCCAAGGCGTCCCCCACATGGCCGGCGGCATAGAATGCTGAACCGTGGATGGTGGTAAAGAGGCTTTGCAACAGACTGCGACACCTGTTGATAAGTTGGGCTCGTCTGATCATCCGACCTCGGCCTCCTCCATCTCTGGCTCGTCGACTTCATCCACCACGTCTTCCGCTGCCAGCGCGACGTCTTCCTCCGGCAAACGCGCCGCCGCCTCGCGCACATCCAACTTGCCCGTCACCACATCTGCCACAAGCCGCGTGCGGTACTCCCGCAGCAGCGTGATCTCGCGCTCGTAGCGGTCGATGGCAAAATCAAATTGCAGAAGATCATGATCTATTTTATCTGCTATCGCCTTTTGCTCGGCAAATGGCGCAAACGGAAATCGATAACTCCGGAATTTATCACAAGGCAAGTGTGCGATAGTATTTTCGTTTCCATCAGAAGCAAAGACGCCTAATCCCTCCGCAAGTTGCATCTGATAGAAAAAGAATCTCGGATAATCACGATTGAGTTTCATCGCGCGCACCCGATGCAATGCTTTTTGAAAACCACACGTATCCAATTGCCCTTGCCAGAAAGCGCACCGACCGACCTGGCCTCCTTCACAAACAAGTAAGTCTCCAGTTTTAACTGTGTATCGGGGTATTTCCCGATCGGAGATGTCCATGATTGGCAGGTCATCTGTCAAAATACGATCCCATTGAACATCGCGATTTCTCAGGTACGGAACAGGGTTTCTCCCGGTAATGCGCTTCGAGTCTAACATTTTCCCCAATTCCACAGAGTATCGCATGCGTAGACTGATCACCTCCCAATGCGCAGGAATTTCCCCGAGCCAGGGGATGCCGGAGTCTTTTTTGGGGACGTTTGGGTCGAGGCCTTGGGTGACGGCTTTGTGGATGATGGCCTGCTTCTGTTCGTGCAGGAGCGCGATGACCTTGCGCTTGGCCCGAATCGCTCGCTCCAGCCTCCCGTTCGCCCAGTCCAGAAAACGCACGATCGCGGATTGTTCGTCCGGTGGGGGGAGGGGGATGGGCGCGTCAAGAAATGCTGTGTCGGTTAGTTGGAGTCGAGAAATCCAGATGCCTTTCGATCTGACCTGTAGCTCCCAGTTGAACGCAGAGGATCGGACTAACTCGTGGAGAAATCGTGGATTAAGTTCAGCTGATGGACGACTGCGGTAGACGCTATAGGCTGTGCTGATAATGCCGTGATGTTGGGACACGCCAAGCCCTCCAGCCCAAGCCCACAGGCTGTTGATTGCTAAATCACCTGGCCAGCAAAGCTTGTATCCCACGTATGACTCCGCCTTGAACATCGTGACCTTGGCTGTTTTACGTGGAATGACTCCACGCGCTGAGCTGACCGTAAGCAACTCTTCCTTACCTGTACTCGAGCGCTGATCAACACAGGTTAAATATGACTTGCCTCGCTTGATCACCCAATGGGAGGGGACCGACTGAAGCCACGGGAGGCCCGATTCTTTATACTCCGGGTACGGTTTAAGGTCTGCGATCATGGGGTGTGTCTCCGGTTTGGGATCAGAGGGCTGCGAGGGATGAATTTGTGACGCAGAGCGTCCTGGGGATTGACCATTTTTGGGCAAATCAGGGGAAATTGTCTCCCAACGTGACCTACATTCGCCCTGATGCGTTGCTGGCACCCCTGCCGGGGTGCGTTCGGTTGGTGGTGTGGTGTCCGGTGGTGTCGCTTGCGCTCAACCACCGGCTACCCGCTGTGAACCCTTCGGGTTCGCGCCTGAGCATCGGCATTTGTCGGGAGCAGAACGAGAATGTTGCGATGGACACGAAACAACGACGAACTCTCCTGGTTGAGATCCCTCCCTGTTCGCGTACGCGTCTAACCGTGAAGCGACAGATCTTCCTGAACCCGAAGGGTTCCCAGCAGGTAGCCGGTGGTTGAGCGCAAGCGACACCACCGGAACCCACACCACCAACCGAACGCACCCCGCGAGGGGTGCCAGCGGATGGGGCGCGCACCGATATCACGCCCGTGAAATGCTGCTCCATTCGTCCCTCTACCCAAATTGGCCAATCCCCAGAAGGCGTGCCTTTGGTATGGCTCGGCAATCGGCGTCGCAACGTTCTTGTCGCGCGACCCAAATTGGCCAATCCACAGTTCCGCGCCGTTGCTGCCGTGTGGGAAGGGAGGTCCAGAAACTCCAGCGTGTAGGCGTCATTAAACTGTTGAGTGGCTTCTGGATACAATTGTCTCACCACTGGTGAGACTTTTGGAGGCGCGAGGAGGGTGCGTTCAAATACACCAGACCGAATCTGCCGTTCCAGTTCCCGCTTGGACCAGCCTTCTCGGATCGCGAGTCGGATGTAGAACTCACGTTCCTCCTCGCGTTTCGAGTAACTCAGAATCAGAAGATGATGCGTCCAGGGTAATTGTCTCAGCAGTGCCGAGACAATTGTGTTGTCCTTGTACGCCTCAAAGAAGTGCATCATCCTGAAGAGGTTTGCTCGCGTGAATCCTCTCAATCCTGGCTGCGTCCGGGCGATGTGCTCGGCAAGATTGGCCACCACGCCTTCACCCCATTCAGCTGTCGCCAGTTTCAGGCTGATAAACTGTCCGATTTGCCAGTACAGCATCACCAATTCTGTATTTACGGCCTGGGCTGCCCTGAGCTTTGCGTTGTTAATCAGTCCCAGAATCTCCTCAAAAGATGCGTGTTCGGAGGAAGCGGAGAGCGTCGGCGAGCCGAGCCGTTTGGTGGGATTCTTTTTCACAAAGCTTCAATTGGATCGACTCGACCTTGAGTGCGGATACTACGCCTTCCTTCCATTGAGGATGCGATTCACCCAAGGTCGCGCAGAGGGCGTAGTTTCTGAGTAAGGTTTGAGATCAGCGATCATGGTTGGGCCTCCTCTTGGTTTTCCTGCACTCGCTCCTCGAGCAGGCGCTGTTCGCGGACGAGCTCCGCACGCAACTGTTCCTCACTGGGCAGGATGAGTTTGTAGCGCGTGGCAAAAAGCTGTTCGTTCCCTTCCAGAACCGAATAACGCACCACGGATTTGTCTTTCTGCGCACAAAGGATAATCCCAACGGTTGGGTTGTCATCCGGTCCTCGTCGCAGGTCGTCGTACATGCGGACGTACATATCCATTTGTCCGATGTCCTGATGGGCCAGTTCACCTGTTTTCAGATCAAACAGAACGAAGCATTTGAGGAGGTAGTTGTAAAAAACGAGATCGAGGTAGAAATCCTTGCTCTCCGTGCTGATGCGCTGCTGGCGTGCCACAAAGGCAAACCCTTTGCCCAGTTCGAGCAGGAAATCTTGGAGGTTCCCGAGCAGGGCGTCCTCAAGCTGGGATTCGAGCAGGCGTCCGCTGTTGGGGAGTCCGAGGAACTCCAGCAGTACCGGATCCCGTATGAAGTCCCTCGGGGTGAGCGCCAATTCCGCCGTCTTGTGCTCAGCCTCGACCCGCAAGGACTGGCGATCCTGGCTGGCCAGCAGGCGTTCGTAATAGAGGGTGCTGATCTGGCGGTCCAGAGTGCGTGTGTTCCAATTCTGGGCGGCAGCCTCGTCCATGTACCATTGGCGCGCCTCAGCGTCCTCCAGTCGCAGGAGGGAGCGGTAGTGGGTCCAGGTCAAATTTAGACGCAGTGAGTCTAAATTCGGGAACAGACGATAGAACCTGCTCATTTTGTATAGGTTCGACGCATCGAATCCCTTGCCGAACTCGGCGGTGAGGCGTTCAGCCACAGTGTTTAGGAGGCCTTTGCCATAGGAGGCGCGCACTTCACCTCCTTGCTCAAACTCGACGATGTGACGGCCAACACTCCAACAGGTACGGACCTGAATCACATCGACCGCTCGCAACGCCTGTTGGCGCGCCCCCTGAATGATCTCCCGCAGGCTGTGAATCAGGCCCCCGATTTCTGGCCCGGAGGCACTGGGACTTTGCAGCGGGGACACGGAGGGTTTCACGCCTTCCCTCCAGTCAGAATGCCATCGAGCAACCCTTCAGCCTCTTTCTCCGCCGCAACGATGTCTGCTCGGATTTCTTCCAAAGTCCGCAACGGCTGTGGTTTGTAGAAATGCCGAGTAAAGCTCACCTCGTAACCGATCTTGGTGGACTCGTCCTTGAGCCAGGCGTCCGGTGTGTAGGGTAGGACTTCACGTTTGAGGAACGCCTCAATCCCGCCTTCTTCCAAAAGCGGGATCTGTTCCGTGTCGCGCAACTCCGAATCTGGTTCGTATTCGACCACGACGGGTTTGCCCTCTACGAGCGCGTCAAAGAATCCGCGCAAAGGGTCAGGTTGCACCTTGCCGGGTTTGTGGACTTTGCTGATCACGGGCGGGGCTGTTTCCACGCGCCAACTGACCGCCTTGAGAAGCGTCTTCAGATCGGCCGCCCCCAGCTTGAGTCCCAGCTTCTTCAGGGTTGCGTCCACCCGATCGCAGAACACGTTGTGATCTTCAAAGAGGCTTTCTCCCAAGGCCGCACGGAGTTTGGTGGCGGCATCCACAAGGCGACCGTCCCGTTCCCAAGTCTTGGGATCGAGGAGCTTCTTCTTCTTTTTCTCAGGAAGCCCCTTCTTTTTGGAGCCGTCTTCCTCGTCCTCATCGCCATCGTCTTCTGTGCCCCACTCGGAAAGACGTTTTTCCAGAGCCGCAGTTAGGCTTGAGAAGTGGGTGAAAAGAGCATCGCCGAATTCCTCATGCAGCGGAGCACGCAGCTCCTCGTCGCCAGAGGCGAAACGCAGAGTGTCGATGGCCTTGAGCGAGAGCTGGGAATGCAGGCGCAACGGCCGTTCCACGGTGACCTTCGAGTAACCGAAGGCGGCGTTGGAGAAGATCTTGGACTCGGGCGTTTCTGCAAACTCGAGGAAGGTGCGTGTGATGCGTTCGATGTCTTCGGGGGCGAGTTCGCAGTTCTTTTTGCCAAGGTTTTTGCGCAAGGGCCGGAACCATTGCGAAGCGTCGATGAGTTGGACGCTGCCCTTGCGATGGGCGGGTTTGCGGTTGGAAAGCACCCAGATGTAGGTGGCGATGCCGGTGTTATAGAACAGGTTAAGCGGGAGGGCGACGATGGCTTCGAGCCAGTCGTTCTCAATGATCCAGCGGCGGATGTTGCTTTCACCCTGACCAGCATCCCCGGTGAAGAGGGAGGAGCCGTTGTGGACTTCGGCGATGCGACTGCCCAATTCGGAGTCGTGGTTCATCTTCGCCACCATGTTGGCTAGGAAGAGGAGTTGGCCATCGGAAGAACGGGTGACGAGGGGCAGTTCTTCGCCTCGGTGCATGACCTTGAAGCGCGGGTCGCGCATGCCGTCTTTGCCGCCCATGAGTTCGAGGTCCTTTTTCCAGCTCTTCCCGTAAGGCGGGTTGGCGAGCATGAAGTCCGGCTTGAGCATGGGGAAGGCGTCGTGGGCGAGGGTAGACCACTCGGCACCGCCGACGATGTTGTCGGCGTTTTCACCCCGGCCCTTGAGGAGCATGTCCGCTTTGCAGATGGCGTAGGTCTCGGGATTAATTTCCTGCCCGTAGAGGTAGGTCTGAATTTCGAGGCCGCGTTCGAGGGCCAGTTTCTGGAGCGTATCCTCACCGACGGTTAGCATTCCTCCGGTGCCCGAAGCGCAATCGTACAGGCGATAGGTGCCCGATTTGATGACGGGCGCGATGGGCAAAAAGATGAGTTTAGCCATCAGATCGACGGCATCGCGCGGGGTCCAGTGTTCACCGGCCTCCTCGTTATTGTCCTCGTTGAAGCGGCGCACCAGTTCTTCAAAGACGGTGCCCATGCCGTGGTTGTCGATGCCGTTGGTGGAGAGATCGATCTCGGGGTCCAGAAACTTGCCGATCAGGGTGCCGAGGGCGTCGGCTTTAGAAAGGGTCTGGAGTTGGTTGCGGAACTTAAAGTTTTCAATGATGTCCTGAACATTGGGGGAAAAGCCGTTCAGATAATCTTCAAAGTCCGCGAGAAGTTGTTGTTGAGAGGCGCGGGCGCGCAGATCGCTGAGGGTAAACTTGGAGGTGTTGTAAAACGCCTGACCGGCAGCATCGGCGAGGGCCTGGTGTTGTTCGGTGATTTTTGCGTCGTCGAGGAGTTGTTTGGTCTCGAGAACGGCTTGTTTGGTGGCGATGAGAACGCCGTCCATGCGTCGGATGGCGCACATGGGGAGGATGACGTCGGGGTATTTGCCCCGCTTGAAAAGATCCCGCAGAACGTCGTCGGCAATACCCCAGATGAAGGAGACAATTTTATTGTGGGAAGCGTGATCCATAGGGGTATTAGGCGGGCGCAAAAATCAGAGAGGGAACAGTATCACGAAACCCATTTGATCTGAAGAGCGCAGTGGCATGACTATTTAGGCTGATGGTCATACCTCAATAAGTCAACAAAGCGGGCCTCCCGGGGGGGGATCGTAGTACCCCGACTCAGTTAATGTTTCGGAGCGTCGAGTCGAATAGCGCGGTGGTTTCAGGAGCCCCTATTGGGGCGCGCTAATGCCAGCCCAGGGCAACGCCATGGGACTGGGGATTGGCCATTTAGTACAGGCTCACATTAGACATTCGCTATTTTGTGAGTTTATTACCCTCCATGGACGGCAATGTTCCTCGGGCCCAGGGCAACGCCATGGGATAACCCCCGTCAAAAAGGGAAAAAGCCCCAACGGAGCGTCCGAAGCCGTGGCATATGGAGATGCGCTATTACATTTTGCAAATCAAAAACTTTGACTGATTTGGGGTGTGAGCACCTGGTACGGGCTGGGAAATCAGAGCTAACATAGTTTTCCCAACCCTCTGCTCTCTCTGCTTCCTCCTGTAAAAAATACCGTCGACTGTTAGTGTGCCTTCACAATGAGATTCAGGCTCCTAGTTTTGATCGCATACTGCACGTTCCAAGTCGCTTTGGTGTGTTCTGCTGTCGAAGGAGCGACGCCTGCACAACTCGTGAAGGAGTACCGCGATGGTCTAGTTTTTGTGGAAGGTAAGACGGGGCAGGGGAGCGGGTTCATCGTGGATTACAAGGGACAGAAGTTCCTTTTCACCAATGCCCACGTGATGGCTGGGGTCCGCGCACCGCAGTTTAAGTTGCTGGATCGGAGTGTCCTGCGAGTGGGTGGTGCGGTCGCTGCCGTGGCCCATGACATTGTTGCGTTGGGGGTTTTGGACGGAGGACGGGCGATTCCGTGTGTCGAGTCCCTAGAAAAAGAGGTTTCCATTGGTGACCCTGTGGTTGTTCTCGGAAATGCGGAGGGGGCAGGGGTTGTTAACCTACTGCAGGGTTCGCTCATCGGTGTTGGACCAAACCTCGTGGAGGTAGACGCTCCCTTTGTGCCAGGTAATAGCGGCAGCCCGATCATCCATGTGCGTTCAGGCAAAGTGATCGGAATTGCGACCTACATGACGATTCGACGTTCCGCAGGGAGCGAGGAGCGGGTACGCCGTTTTGGGTATCGTCTGGACAGCGTGCAACAATGGCAGCCCGTGGATTGGGGGAGGTTTTACTCAGAGGCCGATCGTATGGGCAAAATGGAAAAGACGACGGCTGAGTTTGAGACGTTGCTGCAGGATTTTAGTAAAAATGGGAAACCCACTCGCAGTTACGAAACGCCTGCGATCAGGGGCGCTCTTGAGGGTTTTGCAACCTCGGCTCGTGAAGCTTCGAGTAAAGCGGATGCGCAGCAGGTGACCGAGCGGCTTTTGGCGTCACTTCGCTCGGCCAGTGGAAGAGACGTCCGCGAAGCGAAGGCTGCGGTGGGGTACGACTTTTTCAAGCGCCAGCTTGAGACCGAAGCGCGGGAGCGCGAGGAGATCACCAAGATTTTCGATCAGGCGCTGAAGCGTCAGCGTCCGTGAGGGGCGAGTTGGGGGTGGCATCCACGACGAGACTTTGGGCTAACGGTCTGAGCTTCGTAAAGGGTGGATCGATCCGGGCACCGCGAACCTCAAGTGGAAAACCATCGATCTTTATGCGCGGACTTCGACTTCTTTTTTAGCGTGCGCACCTCTGGCCCGTTGACCGCTTGGCACATCTCCAGCCATACGCTTTGAAGGACCTAGCATCCCCATGAACATTCACCTCACCACGCGTCGCGACCTTCTAAAACGCGTCGCTCTTCTGCCTTTTGCCGCTGCAATGAGCAGTCTGCCGTCCTCTCTGGTCTCGGCCGCTCTAGCGCCCATCCAACGGGTCGGCGGGGCGCATTTGCGTACGTCCCTCAATGCCTACTCGTTCCTCGAACTGCTCAACGCCAACGCAAAGGACAGCAGCAAGGGCGTGGATCTTTTCGGTATTTGCGACTTCGCTGCGAAACAGGATTTTGACGCAGTGGATCTCACGGGCTACTTTTTTCCAGGCTACCCAAAGCCGCCGTCGGACGCTTATCTCAATCGGATCAAGCGCCACGCGTACGACCTCGGACTGGAGATCAGCGGCACCGGTGTGAGCAATGATTTCACCGCAGCCGACAAG
This sequence comes from uncultured Spartobacteria bacterium, assembly GCA_903916085.1. Taxonomy (GTDB): domain Bacteria; phylum Verrucomicrobiota; class Verrucomicrobiia; order Chthoniobacterales; family Chthoniobacteraceae; genus Chth-196. Next base: position 896 of record CAIWVL010000290.1, on the reverse strand, counting down.
ACCGTGCGCACCAGTGGCGTGGAGATCATCAAGGACTGGATCGAAGTCGCTGCCCGACTCGGAGCGCCATCCGTGCGTGTGTTTGCCGATGCGCGCGATCCTTTCAAAAAATGGCAGGACGCCTCCAGTAACGCTAAACGGGAGGACGTTGAAGCATGGATGGCCGAGGCGCTGCACGGGTGCGCGGAGCACGGGGAGAAATTTGGCGTCGTCGTCGCTGTGCAGAACCACGGCGACTTTATCACCTCGGGTACAGAGCATCTCCAGTTGCTCCAGCGCGTCGGCCACGACTGGTGTCGCGCTCTCGTGGATACCGGCAAATACATGACCGACGACCCCTATGCCGACATCGCGCTCATGGTGCCGCACGCAGTGAACTGGCAGATTAAGGAAACGCTGCGAAGCCGTATGGATTCGCCACGCACAGACTTCCGCAAGCTCGTGAAGATTATCCGCGAAGGGGGGTACCGCGGCTACGTCCCGATCGAGACGCTCTCGATGCATCGCAAAGACTACGAGCCATTTGTGGAAGTCGCCAAGGTGCTCGCGGAACTGCGTGATGCAATCACAGAGTCTAATCCAGTCGATCCTAAAAAATAGCACAAACCCCTAAATTCTAGATGTTTAAATGTGAAATTTGGCATCCCATTTGTTGTGTAGATGTGTCCTAACACACTCAAGAACTGGGAATTTCAATGAGGGTCAAGGCGACACCACCCGTCGCCCAACCTGATTTCTTTCAAATCGAACTGACTTCCAACGGGGTGTAGGCTTGTTCGCCGTTTTGCCTTCCGCACTGGCGAATTGAGTTAGAAAATACTCAACCTAAGAACGGCAAAAGAAGAACGGTCAGCAGATCGGTACTGGCCATGCGGATGTGAGCTGGTCTACAGAAT
>CAIWVL010000289.1 GCA_903916085.1 uncultured Spartobacteria bacterium | reverse complement strand
CCGCGTACTTGGGACAATACAGAAGGTGCAATGCATGTTGCAACCCTGCATGATGGAGACAAAAGCGGTGCACTGCCGTTCCTTGAGGACGTGTTCGCGGATGGTTTCCTGGGAACCAGACTCTTCGTCGATGTCGACAATTGAGAAGCGGGCGTCGTCCATGAGCGAATCACTCATGCGGCGGCGGCGCTGCACAAGTTGATCCACGTAATCAGCTACTTTGTGAAACTTTTGGGTACCGACAACGAGATCCACGTGGCCCATGTCGCGCACGAGTTCCGCGCCACGACTCTGAGCCATGCAGCCTAGGAAGCCGAACACCATCTCGGGTTTGCCGGTGCGCAGGCGGCTGAGCATGCCCATTTTGCCGATGGCCTTCTGTTCGGCCATGTCGCGCACGCTACAGGTGTTAAGCAGCACAACGTCTGCCTCGGCTTCGGAGGCGGTGAGTTCATAGCCTCGTGCGACGAGATCCCTAGAGACTTGCTCGGAATCGCGCTCGTTCATTTGGCAGCCGTAGGTTTTGAGGAAGACTTTGGGCATGAGAAAGAGGGAATAGTGTGGGGGCAATGTGCCGGGAAGTCGAACGCGTATCCGAGGGAGTGTAAAAACGAGGCAGGGACGAGGCAGGGACGAGGCAGGGCACCGTTGGAAAGGGACTTCGCGCAAAAACGCTACTTTGGGTTTGCATCAAGAGGCCTTGGCAAGGACGTTGGATAGTTCGAGCACCTATGAGTTCATCCCGCAGAGTTGTGATTACAGGCATGGGCGTGGTCAGTCCGGTAGGGGCTGATCTTCGCACCTTTTGGGACAATCTTACCCACGGCCGGAGTGGCATTGGAAGAGTCTCCCTCTTTGACGTGACCGGTTATGACTGCCAGATTGGCGGTGAAGTGAAGGGATTTGATCCAGCCGCCTGGTTCAAAGTCCCCAAGGACGCCAAACGTGCTGACCGATTTTCACAGCTTGGCATGGCGGCGGCCAAACTCGCTATGAGCGATGCAGGACTAGAAGGCGCGCCCGAAGATCCAGAGCGTTTCGGAGTGATCATTGGCTCGGGGATTGGGGGGCTCAAATCCTTGGCGGATCAGCACACGAATTTGATTACCAAAGGGCCGAGCCGCATCTCGCCGTTCATGATCCCGATGATGATCTCGAACATGGCGAGTGGGCTGGTTTCCATGGAATTTGGCTTGCAAGGGCCCAACTACGCCCCTGTCTCAGCTTGCTCCACTTCGGCGCACGCCATTGGCGAAGCTTGGCGGATGATCCGCGATGGAGATGCAGATGCGTTTCTTGCGGGAGGTTCCGAAGCAGCCATCGTTCCGCTCGGTATCGGCGGGTTTTCCGCCATGAAAGCACTTTCCACCCGCAACGACGCTCCCGAACGCGCTTCCCGCCCATTTGACCGAGATCGGGATGGATTTGTAATGGGCGAAGGCGCTGGTGTTGTTGTGCTTGAAAGCCTCGAACACGCCACCCGACGCGGGGCCAGAATTTACGGGGAAGTGATCGGGTACGGCCTCACGGCGGACGCCTATCACATGACATCCCCGCCCGAAAATGGAGAAGGTGCGCAGCGTTGCATGCGCATGGCTCTGAAGAAAGCGGGGATTGCCCCCGAAGAAGTGGACTACGTTAATGCTCACGGCACATCCACTCCAGTGGGTGATGTTTGCGAAGTACGCGCACTCAAAGCGGTGTTTGGCGAACACGCGAAAAAGCTTTCCGTATCCTCTACCAAGTCGATGACAGGCCACCTTTTGGGGGCGGCAGGCGCGGTAGAAAGCATCGTTTGTACGCTTGCCATCAAGAACGGCCTGATCCCGCCGACGATCAACTTAGATCATCCCACAGACGAGTGCGATTTGGACTTCACGGCTCACACGGCCAAAGAACGCAAGATTACCACCGCTTTGAATAATAGCTTCGGGTTCGGCGGTCATAACGCCTCTATCGTGCTGCGCTCCTTCCAAGATTAAACTCTCATCCCTGCAATGAACTCAGACGCCTCAGCTCCTAAACCTCTTGCCGCCAACGAAGTAATCAAAGCTGCCTCCAATCTTTTGCGAGGCACTCTTGTTCAGGAACTGCAAGACACCTCCACAGGTGCGATTTCCGACGACAACGGTCAGCTCACCAAGTTCCACGGACTTTACCTTCAGGACGACCGTGACTTGCGCAACGCTCTCAAAAAAGAGGGCAAAGAAAAAGCGTTTTCTTTCATGCTGCGTGTGCGGCTCCCCGGCGGGGTGGCCTCACCTGCGCAGTGGCTCGTTTTGGACACTCTCGCCGGAGAACTCGCGAGCCCTTCGCTGCGCCTCACGACCCGGCAGACTTTCCAGTTTCACGGCATTCTCAAAGGCAACCTGAAGCCCTTGGTTCAGCGCATGCACCACGCGCTACTCGACTCCATCGCGGCTTGCGGCGACGTCAACCGCAACGTCATGGCACCCCCCAACCCAGAGCGTTCGGCTGCCCTTCAGCGCGTCTACGAAGATGCCCGTTCCTGGAGCGAATTTGCCCTGCCCAAAACCCGCGCCTACCACGAAATCTGGCTCGACGATGCACTCGTCGCCGGTGGCGAGCCTGAGCAGGAGGTCATGTACGGCCCGACTTATTTGCCACGCAAATTCAAGACCGGGTTCGTCTTGCCCCCGTCCAACGACTCGGATGTGTATTCGCAGGATCTCGGGTTCATCGCGATCGTGGAGAATGACCAACTTATTGGCTACAATGTAACCGTCGGTGGCGGCTTGGGCATGAGCCACGGCAACGCCGAAACTTTTCCTCGCCTGGCCGACACGCTAGGATTTATCCCCGCTGACAAAGTAAACGTTGTCGGCCATGCGGTTCTCACCACCCAACGCGATTACGGTGATCGGACCAACCGTAAGCACGCCCGCCTCAAGTACACGATTGAAGATCGAGGCGTGGAATGGTTTAAGGCTCAAGTAGAAGAACGTTCTGGAATTCACTTTGCCCCAGCGCGGCCTGTCCACTTCACCACCATTGAAGATCCACACGGCTGGCACGCCTGCGTGGACGGCACAGAATTCTATGGATTGCACCTTCTGAGCGGCCGCATCAGGGACGAGGACGGCTGGCCCATGAAAACGGCTCTGCGCGAAATCGCGGAGATTCACACGGGCGATTTCCGCCTGACCCCTTCGCAAAACGTGACCATTTCGGGCGTTACCCCTGAGCAGAAGCCCAGGATTCAGGCCATTCTTGCCAAGCATGGACTGCACAAGGAAAACGAGCGTTCCAGACTGCGCTTGAACGCTATGTCCTGCGTGGCATTACCCACCTGCGGACTCGCTCTGGCTGAAAGCGAACGCATCCTGCCCCAGCTTCTTGGCAAGCTGGAACCGCACTTCGCCCAAGCTGGCGTGGCGAGCGAAGCTGTCAGTCTCCGCGTCACGGGTTGCCCTAACGGGTGTGCTCGGCCATACCTAGCAGAAATCGGTCTGGTAGGACGTGCTCCCAATAAGTACGCGCTGTATTTGGGGGCAAAGTACAACGGCGAGCGTCTCAACCGGTTAGCCTCCCCAAGCGTGACCTTGGATGGAGCGGTGGCGATGTTGGCCCCGATTATCCAGCGCTATGGCACGGAACGGCATCCCGGCGAAGGCTTTGGCGATTTCTGTGATCGTGCCATTCTTCCTGCGGACGCCACCTTCCACAGCGTTGGTACGGTAGCGACCGCCTAAATACACACACCGCTCTCCCGCGGGTCGCTGAATACCGGAACAGAAACACGCCAAGGCGAGTGTGCTGTTCCGGATTTTTTCAGGATTCAGCGGGCCCCGCGTCGAAATTTCTAGTTCAGCTTCTTTTTCCCATGAGCCAGCCCACCTCTGCGATCACCCCGAACCGCGCTGCGGACTTTGCTGAATGGTATCAGCAAGTTGTGCGTGCTGCCGACCTAGCCGAACCCTCCGATGTGCGGGGGTGTATGGTCATTAAGCCTTGGGGATACGGCCTTTGGGAAAACATCCAGCACACTCTGGACGGGATGTTCAAGGCCACCGGGCACAAGAACGCTTACTTCCCGCTGTTCATCCCCCTCTCCTATCTGGCCAAAGAAGCGGAGCATGTCGAAGGCTTTGCGAAGGAATGCGCGGTCGTCACCCACCACCGCCTAGAGGCAGGCCCCGATGGAGGACTCCGTCCCGCCCCTAGCTCGCAATTAGCCGAACCGCTGGTCATCCGTCCCACGAGCGAAACTATCATTGGTGCGACCTACGCCAAATGGGTGCAAAGTTACCGTGATTTGCCAATTTTAATTAACCAATGGGCCAATGTGGTGCGTTGGGAAATGCGCCCTCGCGTATTCCTGCGGACGGCCGAGTTTTTGTGGCAGGAAGGCCACACTGCACACGAAACGGAGGCGGAGGCGCTGGAAGAAACACACCGAATGCTGGGCGTGTATGAAACTTTTGCACGCGAGCACCTTGCGCTCCCTGTTTATACGGGTGAAAAGAGTGCGGGCGAACGCTTTCCCGGAGCCGTCCAGACGCTCTGCATCGAGGCGATGGTACAGGACCGCAAGGCGGTGCAGGCTGGCACCTCGCATTTCCTCGGGCAAAACTTTGCCAAAGCGAGCGACATCAAGTTCTTGTCCCGCACCAACACGCAAGAGTTCGCATGGACGACGAGTTGGGGCGTGAGCACGCGCCTGATTGGGACCCTGATTATGGCCCATGGCGATGATGACGGCGTCATCCTGCCCCCACGCGTGGCCACCGCGCACGTGGTCATTTTACCGGTCGTGCCCAAGGAAGAAACGCGTGCAGCCGTTCTGGAAGCGGCGCATCAGCTTGCCGCGAAACTGCGCGAAGTGCGTTACCACGGCGATCCACTGCGTGTGGAAGTGGACGCCCGCGACATTAATGGGGGTACGAAAAACTGGGAGTGGATCAAAAAGGGAGCGCCATTGCGGGTGGAGATTGGGCCGCGTGATTTGGAAAAGGGTTCCGTCGCTGTCGCGCGCCGCGACCGTGCGCACAAGGAAAAGAGTTTTCCTGCAAGTGGCGAGTTCATGGAGACGGTGGGCAGCATTCTGGATGAAATTCAAGCGACGCTACTGGCGCGAGCCACAGCCTACCGCGACGCGCACACTGTGCGCATCGATACTAAGGAGGAATTTTACGCCTTTTTCACCCCTAAATCCTCCGATAAACCCGAAATCCATGGGGGGTTTGCCTTAGCCCACTGGAATGGTTCTCCTGAGATTGAAGAAAAAATTAAGGAAGAGCTCAAGGTCACGATCCGCTGCATTCCGACTCCCGGCCAGATTCCCGGGGCTGAAGAACCGGGTGTTTGCGTGATCACAGGCGAACCCAGCGCCCGCCGAGTCCTCTTTGCAAAGTCCTACT
>CAIWVL010000288.1 GCA_903916085.1 uncultured Spartobacteria bacterium | reverse complement strand
GCTGGCGAAGTGGGGGCTTGTTTTATCAATCTAGTTTCCGAGGCCTGGCTGTGGTACGGGCTTGGCTAAGGGGCTGAGCTTGAGGAGTGAGACAACAATCTGAGCGTAATGTGTTTAGTTTCCGAAATAGTTGATGTCTCTGGAGGCCTTTATGGTGAAGGCGTTTGTGGGGGGCCATCGTGAAGTTTCTCGGCAGTTTCGAGTGGTTGGCAAACCAGGCGCGGGGCGTTTTGTTTGGGGCTGTGTAAGGTGTCTTCTCACCCTTTGCTACGGAGGAAAGGGGCTATCGAGGTGTATAAATGTGGGGGAAATTTACTTTGCCCGGAATGTGATTCGAGCCTTCGTCAAATCGTAAGGCGATAGTTCGACCTCGACGTTGTCTCCTGGAACAATACGAATGAAATGCTTGCGCATTTTCCCTGATATGTGAGCGAGCACAAGGGCACCGTTTTGAAGTTGTACCCGGAACATAGTGCCCGGGAGAACTTCCCTTACCACTCCCTGTGTCTTAATTGCGTCCTCTTTACCCATAGGGTCCAACTATGCCTGTGGTTTTGGATGAAATCAACCAAAGCCGTGATCGCGGGTTTTAGTTGATGGCTGCGCGTTACAAGCGGTGCTTTGGAGATTTCTCAAGTGGGCAGAAATCAAACGGGTGCAGGAGTTTGAGTCCTGCACCCGTAGAGATCGGTTGGTGGGGCTAGTGGGGGGGGGAGGCGGTCGGCTACATGTGGGCGATGATGTTATCGCCGAACTCGGAGCACTTGATTTCGGTGGCGCCATCCATAAGACGCGCAAAATCGTAAGTGACTCTCTTGGAGCCGATGGCACCATTGAGGCCCTTGAGGATGAGATCGGCTGCGGCATTCCAGCCGATGTAACGGAGCATCATTTCCCCGGACAGTACTACTGAGCCTGGGTTAACAAGGTCCTTGTCCGCGTACTTTGGGGCCGTGCCGTGCGTGGCTTCAAAGATGGCGTGGCCGGTTTTGTAGTTTACGTTGCCGCCTGGCGCGATGCCGATGCCTCCTACCTGAGCTGCGAGGGCGTCGGAGAGATAGTCGCCGTTCAGATTCAGGGTGGCGATGACATCAAAGTCGGTGGGGCGGGTGAGAACCTGTTGGAGGGCGATGTCGGCGATGGAATCTTTAATTACGAGGCCGGCTCCGGGTTTGCCTTCCGGGATGCGGCACCAAGGGCCACCATCGATTTCCTCTGCACCGAAGTGGCTCTTGGCGATGCCGTAAGCCCAGTCGCGGAAAGCGCCTTCGGTGTATTTCATGATGTTACCTTTGTGAACGATGGTAACCGACTTACGGCCTTGTTGAATGGCGTATTCGAGGGCAGCAATCATCAGGCGCTCTGTGCCGTGTTTGGAGACGGGCTTGATACCGACGCCCACCGATGCCATGTCTTCGCTACCGAAGCGGATCTTACTGAAGTCTTTGGGGAAGTGAGACTTGAGGAATTCGAGAGTCTGCATGGCTGCTGGGCCACCGGCTTCAAAATCAATGCCTGCGTAGATGTCTTCGGTATTTTCGCGGAAGATCACCATGTCGACTAGTTCTGGACGTTTTACGGGCGAAGGTACGCCTGTGAAGTACTGTACTGGGCGCAGGCAGACGTAGAGGTCCAGCATTTGGCGCAAGGCCACGTTGAGGGACCGGATGCCGCCCCCGACTGGCGTTGTGAGCGGTCCCTTAATACCGACGAGATACTCGCGAAAAGCTTGGACTGTATCATCGGGGAGCCAGTTGCCGAAGCGCTTGAAGGATTCTTCGCCTGCAAAGACTTCGAACCAAGAGATTTTACGGGAACCACCGAAGGCCTTTTCAACGGCGGCATCCAAGACGCGAACGCTGGAAGCCCAGATGTCACGTCCTGTTCCATCGCCTCGAATGAAGGGGATGATCGGGTTGTTGGGGACATGCAAAATGTCATTGGCGATGGAGATTTTTTCGCCGTGAGGAGGGGTGCAGGTAGTGTACGACATGGAAGCGTGCTGTGGAGAACAGAATTCAGAGAAACTAGGAGCACGCTTTAACGGAAATGTAGCCCTGCGGCAACAAAACGGCCCCGTTATGTGGGAAAAAGTTTGGGCGAGGCTGAGACCGTTCGCATACGGGTTCGTCAAGCCGGGGTACAGGCAGGTTAGAATGCAAAGCCAAAGGAGAGATGAACAGCTCCCCAAGATTCGTTTTGCTGACGATCTGGGTTGACGCCCACATCAAAGCGGACGGGACCGACGGGCAGGGCGTAACGGAGGCCGATGCCAATGGCGCTTCTAAAGTTTGAGGTCGGAATTTCCCCACCCTTGGGAGCAAGGCTGCCCGAGTCAAAGAACACGGCACCTCGGAGATTTTGCCAGAGAGGAAAGTCGGTTTCAGCATTCACAAGGCTGTAGGCGGAGCCTCCTGTGGGGAAAGCGTTGTTGCCTGGGGCACCTAATTCGCGTTCCTGAAAGCTCCGTACTGTGGTGGAGCCTCCCAAGAAATAGCGTTCGTCGATGGGGACAGCGTTGCGTTGAGAAAGAACGCCGAAGCGTGTGCTTAGCGCGAAGCGGACGCGGCCAGGGAGCGGGTGGTGATAGGAGATGCGGCCACTGGTTCGAGCGAAGGTTGCACCGCTGGAGAGGGTGTTGGTGTCTGTGAGGAGGGCTGCGATCCAGCCGGAGCTTGGATTGATGGCGTTGTCGCGTTTGTCCCAAGTTAGGGAGAGGCCAACTGTGCCCACCTGATAAGCGGTAGATCCGAGGTCTATTGACGGAATCTGGGATGCGGTGATTTCTACGGTGCGAATCTGGCCGAAGGCGGCGGCTCGTAACGGGTCGAGGAGGCGCCTTGAGAGTTCAGCATGTATTCCGGCATCGCGCTTTTCGTAGCCCAATTCCACTCGACTCCGGATGAACGTGCGGGTGACGAATTCTGTACGAGTTTCAAAAAGCCACGGGTCGGAGAGGGAGGTTTCTAGGGCGAGTGAACGTTGGGAAATGTTGAGTTCTACGCTACCTAAGAGGCCGTGGCCAAACAGGTTTCGGTTGGCGATCCGAATTCCACCCTGCGCGCCCTCGTAAGAGCCGTAGCCGAGAGAGAGTCCTAGCTCGCGGGATAAGGATTCTGTGGCATTTACGCGAAGGTGCAGGGCTTCGTTGGGTTGGGGTACCGGGGTGATTGTTAGCGAGTCGAACAGTCCAGAGGAGAGCAGATCTTGTTGTTTGCGCTGAAGTAAATCGGGGGAGAAGGGACGCCCCTCAAGGCTGGCAAGTCGGTTTACGAGCCAGGAAGGGCGGAGGCGTGAGGTTCCCTGTGATTCAATTCCTTGGAAACGGTAAATAGGACCAGGGTGAATGGTAATAAGCACAGGAACTTTGCCGTCGGAGGTGGCGTTCGCCGCATCGGCCTCGATGTCCACTGATGCGAGGAAGTGTCCACGGCTGGTGTAAAAGCTTTCGAGGACGTTCTGAAGTGCGACCTGGCGGCGCGGGGTGTAAGGCTTAGTTAGAACGGGTTCCATTTCCTTGAGCAAATCGGCCCAAGCGTAGGTGGGCTCTCCTCGTAAATGCAGATTGCCGAAGTGGTACTGTTTACCCTCGGTGATGATGAGGTGCACGCTGGCTATGGTACCGTCTGGGGAGAGTGTGACTTCTGGGGAGTCAACTTTTGCCTCAAGAAATCCTTCGGATTGGTAGAGGTCTGCGATGCGACTCGCTCCCATTTGAATTTCGTCCAGGACGAAAGGGACATTGGATTCGCTGCGGCGGAGGCGTTCTGAGGTGACACTCGTGAGGAGTGCGAGGAGGCGAGACGACGGAAGGCTGTGATTGCCCTCGATGGCTGTGAATCGTAGACGAGCGAGGGGACCTTCCTTGATGTTGAGAAGGAGAGAGTCCCCTTCGAAAGCGTAATTGACTTCTGCTGCGGAAAATCCGTTTTGGTGATAAAAAACAGCGGTGTAGTAGGACGCATCGTCCGCGTTGGGGCGGGAGAGGCCTTCGGTGCGAATGCGGGTCAGTTGTTCCTCAATGGCGGCGCGTAGTTGGCGTTCTGAAAAGGCGGAGGCACCTTGGAAGCGGACTTTAACGTTCGCGCCGCGTTGGACGGGAGTGGTTGGTGGGGGTGAATGTTGCCAAGGGTTCCACCACGATGCGTAGAGCCGTGGAGGGGCGCATTCGGCGAAGGCCAGGACACCCGAGAGCAGGGGTAACAGGGTGTGAGGCTTCAGGAGTCGGCGAGGCATGTGTCAGCGAAAGCGAAGGACATAGCGCAAACGCCCAGCAAAGTCACCGTCCGCACCGATTTCACCGATGAGAAACAGGTTGTCTTGAAGTCGATAGGTCAGGCGTGACTCTTGGTGACCGGTGCGACTGTTGAGTGCGCTCAAATCCAAGCTAAAACGGCGAAGGGCAGAGAAACGCTCCTTGTTGTCGTTGTGGGTTAGAACTTTGTCCGAAAATTCTTGGAACAGAACGGTTGCGGCACGACTGGCGAGGGCTTGAGAGTTTTCGTTAGCGTCACTGGGCAGAGTCCCTGTAGTGAGGAGAGTGAGCAGTTCGTTTTCACTCAGGGGGGGCTCGCTGTTGGCGGAAAGGCTGGGTGCCTCTGGAGAACCGAAGAGGTAGAGGCGAACTCGGTGATTGCGGACCTCCGTTTCGGCGCTGAAATCGACGTGGGGTTGGAAAGGTTGATCGCGCGTGTACCAGACGCGCCCACGGGAAACTTCGATCCGGGCGAATGGAAGGGAGGCGACGAGGTCGCTTGTTCGGTAGGCTCCGTGCAAGGTGGGAACCGCGCCTGTACCTTCGAGGCGCATTTCAGCGTCTGCCGTGCCGCGCAGCCGATTACCTCGGAGGAGTATGGGATCGCCGGGAGTGCTGGCTAGTGAGATCGCGAATTTCCAGTCTGAAAACGGCGCTCGTTGGAACGTGAACCAAGGCTTCGCAGGGGAGCGTTGCTCTTTGGTGAAACCAGTGCGCAGGGCGGTGAGGGGGAGCACCTCAATGTCGCGCTGGACGCGACTATGGACAGCGGCTGCGTTGCCAGTGAGGGTTGCGTGTTTCCACGGGCCGCGCAGGAACAATTCGCCATTGAGTCTCAGCGCCAGATCCCGGGTGCGGACAGCGAGGACTTCGTGAGCCTTGGCGTTGAAGTTGAGGGTGGGGTTGGAGGGATCTTCAAACCCGGCGCTGCCTTGGATTTGGAGAGAGCCGCCGCCGAGATCCGCGCGCAGGGTGGAAATGCGGAGTTGTTTGCCATCGAAGTCGAGGCTGGTGTGCAGATCGCCAATGGCGGGAGCTCGATCGCTTGAAAAATGAATCACAGGACAATCAGCCGAGAGTTTGGCGCTCCAGAGAGGTCGTTCCAGTGTGCCCTTGAGCGAGGCGTCGATGCTAGTGGTGCCGCTGATTTGGCGCAGCCCAGACCAGAGGCTAGTCAGTGCGCGAAGTGAGGCGCCAACAGTTTGCACGTGGGCTTCTAAAGGCAGGTTCGAGACTGCTGCTTTCCCCGAAAACAGTTCGGC